>JAQWCW010000035.1 GCA_028705775.1 Eubacteriales bacterium | reverse complement strand
GGCGATAACATCACGATGGAAATCACCCTGATTTCCAGCATCGCTATCGAAAAGGGACTCCGCTTCGCTATCCGTGAAGGCGGTCGTACCGTTGGCTCCGGCGTTGTTGCCGAAATCATCGAATAATAATCGGTAATTATGAAGCCGCATCAATATTGGTGCGGCTTCTTTTATAACTTACCGCAGAATAACGAGGTTGTGTCCTTGAAAAACGTAGTAATTTATACCGACGGAGCCTGCTCCGGCAATCCCGGGCCTGGCGGCTGGGCGGCTGTGCTTGCGTTTGGCGAGCATCGCAAAGAGATTTCCGGCTATATGCCGGGAACAACCAATAACCGTATGGAGATATTTGCCGCCATAAGCGGACTCGGGCAGCTCAAGGAGAGCTGTCATGTGGATATATACTCCGATTCGGCGTATCTTGTTAATTCGATTGAAAAAGGCTGGATTGACAACTGGCAGCAGAACGGCTGGAAAACCTCCGATAAATCGCCGGTTGAAAATCAGGATTTATGGCGGCTTCTTTTGACCATTATGAAAAAGCATCAGGTCGTTTTTCATAAGGTGAAGGGGCATTCCGACAATCCGGATAACAACCGCTGCGACGAGCTTGCGACCGGCGAAATCAAGGCGCACGCGAAGGATTTTGACTTTGATGAGCAGCCCGCCGTGGCTGAAATCAAGAAATGAGCGAGGAAGAGCGGCTCAAAGAGCTTCTTTATGCTCAGTACGGAATCGCCCGTGCCGAGCTGCGCCTTATGCGCGACTGGGTAAACAGGGTTTATAAGGCGGCTTCCGGCAAAGAGAAATATCTGCTTAAAATCATAGGCGAGGCTTTCAGCGCTTCTGCGGAAACATCACTTCGCGTAAACGATTATCTTTATGATTCCGGCGTTTTCGTTCCACGCATTATAAGAACGCTTTCCGGCTTTCTCTGTTATTCGGAGGGCGGAAAGCATTACGTCCTGTACACCTTTGTCGACGGCAGGGATACCAATGCCGGAGAGGACACGGAAGCAATCGACTAAATGATTGCAAAAATGCACTTGGCTATGGATAAATGCGAAATAGTCCTTCCGAAACGCGGAAAGGACTGCTTTGTTGACAAATATATCGGCATACTGAATGAAAAGAAAAGCCCTGCCGCGCTTGATTTTGCGGTTATCGGCGCTTCGCTGTGGGCGGAGGCTGAAAAGCTGCCGACGGGCTTTTGCCACATGGATATGCACAGGGGAAACGTAATAAAGGTAGGCGCAGGCAGCTGCATAATTGATTTTGATACGTCCTGCACGGCGTTTCCCGCATATGATGTCGCGGTGTTTTGCGACTGCACGAATTACTTTTCGCTTAAAGCAGGCGAAAAAGAGGCGACTGAAAGGGAGCTTGAACGCTTCCTTAACGGTTATACGCGTATACGAACGCTTGAAAAGATGGAGACAGACTCGGTTTATAAGCTGATTGCGTTAAGGCATTTTCAGCTTCAGGCTATAATTATCGAGCGCTTCGGGCTTGATTCGGTTGACGAAGGCTTTTTCTCATCGCAGCTCAGATGGCTTGACGAGTTTTTATCTTGATTATTTGCGGGATTTTGAAAAAATGCTCGCCGTATTTGAAAGGCATTCGCGCTGCTCGTCGCTGAGCGAATTATACAGCCTTATGAATTGCGACGCTTTACTGTCGAGCCTTCCCAAAAGGCTTTCGCATGGCTCGCGCACGTCCGTTCTGCCGATTATATAGTCAACCGAGGTCGCAAAATAATCCGCCATTTGGGAGAGAAGAAATATATCCGGCTCAATATTGTGATTTTCATATTTATTTATCGACTGCTGACTTATGCCGAGCTTTATTGCCAGCTGCAGCTGACTGATACCGTATTCCTTGCGCAGTTCACGCAGCCTTATCAGCATTTTTAACACCTCCCTGTTGTTGCCAACAGGCACTATCTTGATATTAATATTCATTTTATACGTTGCTATGCAGTTTGATATGTAATAAACTTAGATATTGACAACAACCGTGAGTTGTAGTAAGATAATAATGATAATCATATACAGAAAAGGGTATTTGCCTGCTCTGTAAGATATTCACTTGACCCGCGTAATACGGATGCGCCGCGGTGGAATGCGGCGATTGGGTCGCCCGAATAATCGGTTTCCGTATACCCCGTACACGGCGGCAAGAAGAATGAAATATATCCTGCTTCTTCTTGCCGCTGGAATTTTTAATATGCGCGTAGGAGGAGTATTTATGAGAGCCAAGCTATCGGTGTTTATAGCTCTGCTTCTTTTGCTTACAATGATTGTAGGGGCGACGAGTTCGGAGTATGACGCGCAGAGCGGGGAATCCCTGTCGCGGATGAATTCATATTGCGCTGATAGCAGCGCTCTCATGCCTTAAGCAGTTCACATAACTTCAAAAATCGTGTACAATGGTGCGGTGGGGAGAATGCCGGTTCGCGGTGTTTTCCGCGCCGCATTCTTGTTTGGAGGAAGCTTTAAGTGAAATTTGTCAAGCGCGAGGCAGCCGTATGCGCCGAAGGTCAGCTAACCGAATACTCTGAAATCATGCGCGAGCTTTTGCTTGAGCGCGGCGTGACGACCGATTCTGAGGCGCGTGAATTCCTCTCGCCTTCGCCGTCGGGGCTTCATGACTCGTTTCAGATGGCGGATATGAATAAGGCGGTTGATTTGCTCATGGCGGCGCGCGATAACGAGTTTACCGTTGCGGTTTTCGGCGATTATGATTCGGACGGTGTTATGGCGTCGGCGCTTCTGCTTTCCGCGCTTCGCGCTGAGGGCTTTAATGCGTTTGCAAGGCTTCCGAGCAGGCAGACAGAGGGCTACGGGCTTAATGCGGAGGCTGTAAGGGAGCTTTCGGAAAAGGCGCAAATGCTTATAACCGTTGACTGCGGAATCACGAATTACGACGAAGTCGCGCTTGCGAAGGAGCTTGGAATGCTTGTGATTGTAACTGACCATCACGAGCTTGCGCCAGTTCTTCCGCCTGCGGATGCTGTTATAAATCCAAAGCGCGAGGGCTATCCCTGCAAAAATCTTTGCGGAGCGGGCGTTGCCCTGAAGCTTGTCGAGGCTTTTGCGGGAAGGGAAAAGGCGCTTTCGTATATCGGCTTTGCAGGCTTTGCGACAATCGCGGACATGGTTGAGCTTCTCGGCGAAAATCGCGTTATAGCTTCATTGGGCATAGAGGCGATAAAGAAAACCGAGAATATCGGTCTGAAAATGCTGATTGACGCGGCGGGAGTGAAGCCGGAGGAGCTGACGGCTGAAAAAATCGCGTTTCAGCTGTCGCCGAGGATTAACGCGGGCGGCAGAATGGACGACGCGTCGATAGCCCTTGATATGCTGATGACTGATAACGCAGACGAGGCGCTGTGGTACGCAAAAAAGCTGAGCGAGCTTAACGAAAAGCGCAAGTCCGCTGAAAAAACGGTGCTAGAGGAAGCGGAAAACGACGCGCTCTCGCGGGCTTTGTTTTCGCGGGATAAATATCTTGTCGCGATAGGCGAGCAGTGGCAGAGCGGCGTTATCGGGCTTGCTGCCGGACGCCTAATGCAGAAGTATCATCTGCCCGCGCTCGTGCTTGCGCGCGTTGGGGACAGCTATGTCGGCTCGGGACGCTCCGTTAAGGGGGTAGACCTGCATTCGGCGCTTTCGCGCATTTCAGATTTGTTCTTGCGCTTTGGCGGTCATGCCGCCGCCGCGGGGCTTACCGTCCATGAAAGCAAGCTTGATGAATTCCTGAATCGCCTTCCCTATGCCTTTGAGGATGCTTCGCCGGAAATCCTCGCTCCCCAAAAGGAGTACGACTTGTCGTTGACGCCGGAGGCGTTTACTGAGGCGCTTATTTCGGATTTTGACAGGATTGAGCCGTGCGGGCTTGGAAATCCGAAGCCTGCGGTGCTTTTGCCGTCCGTCAGGATGGATTTGATAAGGGCAATCGGCGCGTCGGGCGCTCATCTGAGGTGCGAGCTTAGCTCAGGCGTGCATTCCGTTCGTGCGCTTGCCTTCGGAATGGGGCGTCGTCCGCTCTTTGAGCCGTTTATGCAGGATGTGCTTTGCACGCCGAAAATCAATGTGTGGAAGGATGTAAGGAGCGTTGAGGCGCAGGCGTCGGCGATTTGCCCATCTGCCCGAATAGAGGATTTTGACGGCGCGGGTTTGTCCGATTACCTTAAATGCGCACTGAAAAAAGAAATTGGGCGGTTTGGCGCAATTCCTGACAGGAATAAGGACGAGGACAGCGAATTTATAACCTATTACACATCTTTTCATGATTTTGATAAGCTGTGTGATGAAATCACGGAAACAGGGCGCGCAGCGGCTTTTCTCTGCTATACCTCCGCAGCTGCAAAATACGCTTATATCAAAACGGGAATGAAGCTGCCCGTATTCCTCGGCTGTGTCGGGGAGCAGCTTGAAAGCTCCGTGCTTCTTGGAGTTTCCGTTTCGGCTCTACCCGTGGTGTTGGAAAAAATAGTGTTTATGGACGGCTGCGCCGGCGATTTTGAAATTCCGGCTGTAAGGGAGCGCTGCCCCAAAGCTAAAATTTATGTGATGCCTAAAAGCAAAGCGCTTTGCGCGGCGCTCGCGGCTTTAAGCGAGGTGAACGACAGTGATGGACGATGATTTCAACAGCTATGAAATGATGCCGATGGACAAAATGCTTGCCCGCGTGCAGAAATATCATCCCGGCGACAGCTATCAGCTGGTGGAAAAAGCATATAAATTTGCGGAAAAGGCGCACTCAAATTATAAACGAAAGAGCGGCGAGCCTTATTTCATTCATCCCTGCTTCGTCGCCTCAATACTATGCGAATTGATGATGGACGCGCAGACGATTGCCGCTGGTCTGCTTCACGATACGGTTGAGGACTGCAAGCAGGAGGGCGTAACCCTCGAAATCATCGAAAAGGAATTCGGGGACGAGGTCGCGCGGCTTGTAGACGGCGTTACAAAGCTGGATAGGCTTGATTTTACCGACCGCGAGGAGCAACAGGCGGAGAGCCTGCGCAAGATGATAATCGCGATGAGCAAGGATATCCGCGTCGTTATCATCAAGCTTGCCGACCGCCTTCATAATATGCGCACGCTCAAATTCCAGTCGCCTGAGCGGCAGGTTGCGATTGCGCATGAAACGCTTGAAATCTATGCGCCTCTTGCCCATCGCCTTGGCGTTTTCAGAATAAAGCAGGAGCTTGAGGACCTTTCGCTCCAGTATATCGACCCGCAGGGCTATCAGGATATAGTGCAGAAGGTCGGAATGCGCAGGGCGGAGCGGCAGGAAAACATCCGCGCCGTTATAAAGGAGCTTTCGGAAAAGCTTGAGGAAGCGGGTCTGCATTATCAGATTGACGGCCGTCCAAAGCACTACTACTCAATCTACAAGAAAATGGTATTGCAGAACAAGCCGTTCGAGCAGATTTACGACCTTATCGCGATTCGCGTTATTGTCGATACGATTCCCGACTGCTATACGGTTCTGGGCATCGTACACACGCTCTGGAAGCAGGTTCCGAACCGCTTCAAGGATTATATTTCAATGCCAAAGGCGAATATGTACCAGAGCCTCCATACGACGGTTATCGGCGGAAGGGCAATGCCCGTTCCGTTCGAGGTGCAGATTCGCACTTGGGAAATGCATCGCGTAGCCGAGTACGGAATTGCAGCGCATTGGCGTTATAAGGAGGGCAGGCAAGCCTCCGACGACCTTGACAGCAAGCTTTACTGGCTAAGGCAGATTATCGACTGGCAGTCCGAAACCAAGGACAGCAAGGAGTTTATCGACTCCTTAAAGGTTGACCTTTTCAGCGAGGACGTTTTCGTATTCACGCCAAAGGGCGACATAGTGAGTATGCAGCGCGGCGCGACTCCGCTTGATTTTGCGTACAGGATTCACAGCGCCGTCGGCAACAGCTGCGTCGGCGCAAAGGTCAACGGCAAAATCGTTCCGCTGGACACTCCGCTCAATACCGGCGACAGGGTTGATATTATTACATCCTCATCCAGCCGCGGTCCGAGCATGGACTGGCTCAAGGTGGTTAAAACCCAGCAGGCAAAGGCTAAAATACGCCAGTATTTCCGCAAGGAGCTGCACGGCGAAAACGTCGATAAGGGCAAGGATATGCTTGACCGCGAATGCAAGCGCCGCGGTCTGCAGCTTGGGCTTATCATGAAGCCCGAATTCGTTGCGCCAATCCTGCAAAAATACGGCTTTACCGATATTGAGGATATTTTCGGAGCCGTCGGCTATGGCGCAATGGCGTCAACATATGTCGTCACAAGGCTGCTTGACGAGCAGCGCGCGCTTACCGAGGCTGAAACGCCGAAAACACCGCCGGTTCTTCCGACGGTTGAGGAGGCGCAGAAAAAGCATGACGGCAAGGCAACCCACACATTTTCGTGGAGGGCGGAAGCGGAATGCTTCTGCGCTTTGCCCGCTGCTGCAACCCTGTTCCCGGCGATGAAATTGTCGGCTATATCACGCGCGGCAGAGGCGTAACCGTGCATAAGGCGGACTGCGTAAACGCAATTAACTCTGAGCCTGAGCGTAAGGTTACGGTAAGCTGGGATACTGAGAATAAGGATAATTACAACGCGACGATTCAGATTATCGCGTATGACCATGTCGGGCTTCTCGGCGAGCTTGCAACATATCTGAGCGACATGAACGTGCCGATTAATGCGGTAACGGCGAAGGTTGCGCCGAAAAACAAAACGACAAATCTCAGCCTCGTTGTGCAGACGCAGGGCGTTGAGCAGCTTGACAAGATAATCCGTCAATTGCAAAAGCGCTCCGATGTTATCGAGGTTTTCCGTGGAGCGTAATATATGCGAGCTGTGATTCAAAGGGTTGAGCGCGCCTCTGTAACCGTAGGCGGCGAGCCTGTCGGCGCAATCGGCGCGGGATTTATGGTTCTAATCGGCGTCGAAAACGGGGATACCGAAAAGGACGCGAAGTATACGGCGGATAAAATCGCGGGGCTTCGCGTGTTTGAGGATGAAAACGATAAAATGAACCTTTCCGTTCAGGACGTCGGCGGCGAAATACTCGCTGTAAGCCAGTTTACCCTTTTGGGCGACGCAAGGGGCGGGCGCAGACCCAGCTTTATTGCGGCTGAAAAGCCGGACAGGGCGGACGAGCTGTACGAGCAGTGCGTAAAGCAAATCCGCGAAAAGGGCATTCGCGTTGAAACCGGCAGGTTCAGGACGCACATGAAGGTCGAGCTTATTAACGACGGGCCGGTAACGATACTTATCGACTCCAAAAAGGTGTTTTGATATGGCTGTAACGATTGAGAGAATAGCTGTCGGCGAGCTTTCTGCCAACTGCTATATGGTATATGACGAAAGCAGGGACGACTGCGTTATAGTGGATGCCGGCGCGGAGGCGGACAGAATCAAGCGCTTCCTTCGCGGAAGGACGGTCGCTGCCGTTCTGCTGACGCACGGGCATATCGACCATATAGGCGCGGTAGACGGGCTTGCCGGCGATAATACGGAGCTGTACATACATACCGATGATTTGCCCATGCTCACCGACACGGCGCTCAATCTTTCCGCGCCGTTTGGGATGCCGCTTGTTATCCGGAAGCCTGCCAAAACCTTTACGGGCGGCAGCCGCCTTAGCCTTGCGGGGCTTGATATAAAGGTTATTCATACTCCGGGGCATACGAAAGGCTCTTGCTGCTTTGATGTTTCGGGCTATCTTCTGACCGGCGATACGCTTTTCCATATGGGGCGCGGGCGCACGGATTTTCCGGGCGGAAGCGAGCGCGAGCTGCTCAAATCCCTTCAAATGCTTCTCAGCCTTGACGATACCCGTTTTTATCCCGGGCACGGCGAAAGCGCTATGCTTTCTCAGGAGGCTGATGTGTTATGGTGACGGCTGAAATCAGAACGGATACGCCGCAGTTTGCCAATGATTTGGCGGATATGCTGCGGCTTTTCTTTGGTCAGATTGAAATTCGGGTAAACGAGGATTTTGCGGCGCAGTATCATGTAAAAACGGAAACGACACAAACCGAAACGGAGTTCCTTTCGCGCGTGACGCTTATAGAAGCGGATAATTCCGCTTTTGAAAATGCGAAAACGCAAAAAACAGCGGACGCGCTTCTTCAAAAGCGCCTTATGAAGCGCTCGCTGAAAATCGCCCTTTATAAACTGCTCAAGCGCTTTACGGGAATCAAACCCGCGTGGGGAAGCCTTACGGGAATCCGCCCTACGCGCCTTCTTTATGAGGGAATGAGCGAGGGCATGAGTGCGAAGGAATCAGCAGACAGAATGGCGGAGCTTTATGACGTTGACGAGGACAAGCTGAGCCTTCTCATGGAAATCGCCGCTTCGCAGTCCCTTGTGCCGCCGCCTGCCGAAAACGAAGTCGGAATATATATCGGAATTCCCTTCTGCGTTACCCGCTGCTCATATTGCTCGTTTTCGGGCGGTGAAATCGGGAACGGCAAGAAAGTCGAGCCTTATCTTTCCGCGCTTTTTCGGGAAATGGAGGGCGTTCGGGAGCTTGTTTCCGAAAAAGGGCTTAAAGTTCGGGCGGTGTATATCGGCGGCGGAACGCCGACCTCGCTAAGCGCAACGCAGCTCGGCCGCCTAATGGATAAAACGACAAAAATGTTCGATGTTTCGCGCGAGTTTACCGTTGAGGCGGGCAGACCCGATACAATCAACGCGGATAAGCTTGCCGCTATGAAAAGCGTCGGGGTCATGCGAATCAGCATAAACCCGCAGACGATGAACGATTCGACGCTTGAGGTGATTGGCAGAAAGCATACCGCACGCGATACGATAAGCGCCTTTGAACTGTCGCGTAAATTCGGCTTTGACAATATCAATATGGACGTAATCGCGGGGCTTCCCGGCGAAAACGAAGTGGATTTTGCGCATACCCTTGATGAAATCCGCGCGCTTTCTCCCGAAAGCCTTACGGTTCATTCGCTTGCAATCAAGCATTCGAGCCGTATGCATCTTGAGAATCATCCGCTTCCGAAGGCGGAAATGGTATCAAAAATGGTTGATATGGGCAGATGGGCTGCAAACGAAATGGGCATGAAGGCGTATTACCTGTACAGGCAGAAGTACATGGCAGGCAATATGGAGAATGTCGGCTATTCCGCGCCCGGGCGCGCCTGCGTTTACAATATCGACATGATGGAGGAAACGGGCAGCGTTCTGGGGCTGGGCTCAGGCGCTATGTCAAAGCGCGTCTATCCGACAGGCGGAAGAATCGAGCGCGCGCCGAATCTAGCGGATATTCTTCTCTATACCGCGTCGCCCGACGAAATGGTAGAAAGAAAGCGCTTGCTTTACGCTAAGCTTTGATTATTCGACATTCTGCGTGTTTGCATATTGCGCCGTGATAAGGTATAATTGGTACGTTGCGTATATTCATAATTGACTGTGAGGATATTCTGAATGAGTTTTTTGAAATCTTTACTGGGTTCGTCCAACGACAGGGAGCTGAAGAAGCTCAATAAAACGGCTGACGATATTGAAGCGCTCGAGCCGGAAATGAAGAAGCTTTCCGACGATGATTTTCCCAAGAAAACGGAGGAGCTGAAAACCCGCTGTGCGGGCGGCGAATCGCTGGAGGCGCTGCTTCCGGAAGCGTTTGCGCTTGTGCGCGAGGCGGCGCTCAGGGTGTATAAGAAGCATCTTTTCCGCGTTCAGCTCCTTGGCGGTATCGTGCTTCATCAGGGCAGAATTGCCGAAATGAAAACGGGCGAAGGAAAAACACTCACCGCGCCGCTTGCCGCTTACCTTAACGCGCTTACCGGCAAGGGCGTTCATATTGTTACGGTCAACGATTATCTTGCCCGCTTTCAGGGAGAGGAAATCGACAAGCTGTTCCGTTTCCTCGGAATGCGCGTCGGCATAATCGTTCATGACCTTACGAACGAGCAGCGCCGCGACGCTTATCTTTGCGATGTTACCTACGGAACAAATAATGAAATGTGCTTTGATTACCTGCGCGACAACATGGTCATATATGAAAAGGATATGGTGCAGCGCGGGCATAATTTTGCCGTTGTCGATGAGGTTGACTCAATCCTGATTGACGAGGCGAGAACGCCGCTCATCATTTCCGGTCAGGGCGATAAATCCACCGAGATGTATTCGCGCGCCGACCAGTTTGCCTCCCGCCTCCGCGAGGGCGAAGAAAACGATTACACTCTTATGGAGAAGGAAAAGTCGGTCACGCTGACTGAGGACGGCGTCAAAAAGGCTGAAAAGCATTTTGGCGTTGAAAGCCTTACCGACCCCGATAATTCCGAGCTTTATCATCACATCCTTGCGGCGCTGAAGGCGCACGCGCTTATGAAGCGCGATGTCAACTACGTCGTCAAGAACGGCGAGGTAATAATCGTCGATGAGTTCACCGGCCGTCTTATGGTCGGAAGAAGGTATTCGGACGGACTTCATCAGGCTATCGAGGCAAAGGAGCACGTCAAGGTTGAGCGCGAAAGCAAAACGCTCGCTACGATTACCTTCCAGAACTATTTCCGTATGTATAAAAAGCTCTCCGGTATGACGGGAACTGCGAAAACCGAGGAGCAGGAATTCCAGAGCATTTATTCGCTAGACGTTGTTCAGATTCCCACGAATAAGCCCATGATTCGCAAGGATATGAACGATATGGTGTACCGCACCGAGGCGGGCAAGTTCAGGGCGGTCGTTCAGGAAATCAAGCGCCGCCATGCTACCGGTCAGCCAATCCTTGTCGGTACCGTTTCGGTTGAAAAGAGCGAGCTGCTTTCGACGATGCTGGACAGGGAAGGCATTGACCATACCGTGCTTAACGCAAAGCATCATGAGCGCGAGGCTGAAATCGTTGCGCAGGCAGGTCATTTCGGCGCGGTAACGATTGCAACGAATATGGCGGGCAGAGGAACTGATATTCTGCTCGGCGGCAATCCTGAATTCCTTGCGCGTCAGGCGCTTAAGCAGAAGGGCATTTCCGACGGCGTTATTGAAATGGCAATCGGCTATCTCGACGATGTGCCCGAGGAAGTGCTTTCGGCAAGAAAAGAATACTATGAAAAATATGCCGAGCTTAAAAAGACTACCGATGCGGAGCATGAGCGCGTCGTAGGCGTAGGCGGTCTGCATATTTTAGGCACAGAGCGCCACGAAAGCCGAAGGATTGATAATCAGCTGCGCGGCAGAAGCGGAAGACAGGGCGACCCCGGCTCCAGCCAGTTTTTTATCTCCCTTGAGGATGATGTAATGCGTCTTTTCGGCTCGGAGCGCATTTCTTCGATTGTTGCGCATCTCGGCATGGGCGAGGATGAACCGCTTGAGGCAAAAATGCTCACATCGCAGATTGAGAACGCGCAGAAGCGCATTGAGGGCAGAAACTTCGATATCCGCAAAAACGTTCTTGAATACGACGATGTAATGAATCAGCAGCGCGAGGTTATTTACGGTCAGCGCCATCAGGTTCTGCACGGCGAGGATATGCACGCCGCAGTAATGAAGATGCTGAATGACTATATCGACGCTTCCGTTGACGCGCATTGCGCTGCGGACGACGGCAGCGAATGGAATTTCGCGCTCATGGCAACCGAGCTTGAGGGCGTCTGCCTCCCTGTCGGCTATCTCAAGGATAATGAAACCGCACTCCGCTCCGGAACATCGGGCGAGGCGGCGGAGAAGCTCAAGAAGGACGCGGGCGAGCTTTACGAAAGCCGCGAAAAGGCGATTGCCGAAATCGGGCTTGATATGCGCGAGGTTGAGCGCGTAATGCTCCTTCGTTCGGTCGACAGCCATTGGATGGACCATATCGACGCAATGGACCAGCTCCGCGACGGAATCGGGCTTCGCGCCTACGGTCAGCGCAATCCTGTTCAGGAGTATAAGCTTGAAAGCTATGATATGTTCGACGAGATGGTGCGCGAGATAAGGCATGATACGCTGCAAAGGGTTATGATGAGTTCGATTCAGCGCGCCCCGCAGCGCGTTTCGGTCGTAAAGTCTGTAAAGCCGCTTGAAATGAACGCTCAGGGCGCTCAGAAGCCGTCCGTTCCCAAGGTTGGCAGGAACAGTCCCTGCCCGTGCGGAAGCGGCAAGAAGTATAAGCATTGCTGCGGCAAGAACGATTGAGCGCAAGCATTGCCGCTTAATCGCCTTATTCCGTTTTCAGAAAGGATTGACGTTCATGTTGGAATTCGACGCTTTCAGAAACCGCCTTACCGCGGTGGAGGAAAGTCTTAAAGCCTCCGGCGACGCGCTTCAGATAGGGCGCATGGAGGAACAGCTTGCCGAGCTACACGAGGAAATGAGCCAGACCGGCTTCTGGAATGACACAGAGCATTCCACAAAGATAAACACAAAATTCGCGCACCTTACGGATAAATTGAAGTCCTATAAGGATATGCTTTCGCACCGCGCCGAGCTTGAGGAAATGCTTGAGCTTGCCAACGAGGAGGGCGGCGAAAGCATGACGGAGGAGCTTCGCGCAGAAATCGAAGGGCTAGAAAAGGAAGCGGAGAATCTCCAGCTTGAAACAATGCTTCGAGGCGAGTATGACAGCCTTAACGCAATCCTTTCCCTCCATGCGGGCGCGGGCGGAACGGAAGCGCAGGACTGGACGGGAATGCTCTACCGTATGTATACAAGGTACTGCGAGCGGCATGGGTTTACCGTGAAGGTGCTTGAATATCTTGACGGCGACGAGGCGGGAGTAAAGAGCGTTACCTTCGAGGTTGACGGCGAAAACGCTTACGGATATCTTCGCGGCGAAAAGGGCGTTCACAGGCTTGTCCGCATTTCGCCATTTGACGCAAACGCGCGCAGGCATACGTCTTTTTCATCCCTGGATGTCGCCCCGCTTATCGATGAGGATAACTCGATAGTTATCGACTGGGAGGACGTCAGGATAGACACCTACCGCTCGACAGGCGCAGGTGGCCAGCACATCAACAAAACCGATTCGGCTGTCAGAATGACGCATATGCCCTCCGGAATCGTCGTCAGCTGCCAGAACGAGCGCAGTCAGGTTCAGAACAAGGAAATGTGTATCAAAATGCTACGCTCCAAGCTGCTTGAATTGAAGGTTCGCGAGCGCGAGGAGCAGATGGCGCAGATAAAGGGCGAAATGAAGAAAATCGAGTGGGGCAGCCAGATTCGCTCCTATGTTTTCCAGCCCTACACGATGGTCAAGGACCACAGAACCGGCTTTGAAGTCGGCAATATAAACGACGTTATGGACGGAAATCTTGACGGCTTCATAACCTCGTATCTTAAAATGCTTTAATAACTGCCCGAATTCGCTCAAGGGAGATGATTAACCTGCGCGGATTAAGAACGGCAGCCGCTTATTTCTCGTTTTTCTTCATTTTCGGGGCGTTCCTTCTTGGAACGCTCTGGTTTGTCGGCTCTGATTCTGTCATTATGTCGTCGCTTTTCAGCCGCTTGAGCAGCTATCAAGCCGCCGGTATAACGGAAAGCGCGTCTGACGAAACGGCGCGCGCAATCGGCGGCTATCTTCGCGGAAATACGGATAAGCTTTCGCTTGTTACCGAAATAAACGGTCAAACCGCCGAGTTCTTTGAGGAAAAGAGCGCGGCGCATATGGTCGACGTGCGCGCGCTGTTTTTCCTTTGCGCAAAGGTGGCGCTGATTTCGGCGCTCGTCGGCGTTTTGCTTCTTTTATCGCTGAAACCGCTTAAAGCAAAGCGCCTTAATGTCGGCAAGGGAATGCTCTGCGCGGGGCTGTCGTGGCTTCTGCTGCTGCTCCTTTTGCTTGCTGTATGCCTTATTGATTTCACAACGGCGTTCGAGGCGTTCCACCGCGTGTTCTTTACGAATGATTTGTGGCTTCTCAGCGCCAAAACCTCCGCGCTGATTCGCATAATGCCCGAAAAGCTTTTCGTGTATTACGGAGCTATCCTGCTCCTTGCGCTTTGCGCGGGGCTTGCGGCGCTCCTTATTTCAGGCTCGCGAATATGGTCAAAGGCTCGCGCTGAGCTGAAAAAGAGCGGGGAAAGAGAAAAAGCATGAGCTATTATGAGAAAAGCAAACGCGCTTTGGAAGCGCTGAGGGGAAAGCAGGGCGTCAGAATCCTTGCCTTGGAAACCTCCTGCGATGAAACCGCCGCCGCCGTTATCGAGGATGGCAGGAGCATAATTTCAAACGTCGTTCATACGCAAATCGACCTTCACGCGGTATATGGCGGAGTAGTGCCGGAAATTGCGAGCAGGGCGCACGTCATGACCGTTGACGCGGTTATCAACGCCGCGCTTTCGGAGGCGGGAATGCGCGCCGAAGATTTGGACGCGTGCGCCGTCACATACGGTCCGGGGCTTGTCGGCGCTCTTTTGACGGGCGTTACGGCAATGAAGGCGTATGCCTACGCGATAGATAAGCCGCTGATACCGGTTCATCACATTTCAGGTCATATCTGCGCCAATTATCTTACGTTTCCGGAGCTTGAGCCGCCTTATCTCTGCCTTGTTGTAAGCGGCGGTCACAGCCATCTGATAAAGGTTGAGGATTATGGCTGCTATACGCTTCTCGGGCAGACGCAGGATGACGCGGCGGGCGAGGCGCTTGATAAGGCTGCGCGCGTTCTCCATCTGCCGTATCCGGGCGGGCCTTTGCTTGATAAGCTTGCCAAAGACGGCGATAAGCATTATATGAAGCTTCCGCAGCCCAAGATTGACGGGGAGTTTGATTTCAGCTTTTCGGGGCTTAAAACCGCTTTCATAAACGCAGCGCATAAGCTTGAGCAGGCAGGGGAAACGCCGCGCGACGCGGATATGGCGGCAAGCTTTGTGGAGGCTGTTGTAAGCCAGCTTGCGGGGAAAGCGGTTCTTGCGGCTGAAAAAACAGGAATCGACAAGCTCGCGCTTGCGGGCGGGGTTTCCGCGAATTCTCAGCTCCGCGAAAGAATGACAGCCGAGGCGGAAAAGCACGGCTTCAAGCTCTATATGCCGCGCCTTGGGCTTTGCACGGATAACGCCGCAATGATTGGCTCTGCCGCGTACTATGCAATGCTTCGCGGCGCGTGCGCCGATTTGTCCCTTAACGCGGTTCCGTACCTGCCTTTGGTATAATATATTTCAGCATATAGTAAAGCCGTCCGTGACATAATCACGAACGGCTTTTGCTGTTGTCTTATATTCTTTGGAGGGTTTTTGCGGTTCGGGGCATTGAAACGGCGTATTCCTTAAGTACCGTCTGCGCCTGCGGATTATCGGAAATAAGCGGGCAGAGGAAGCCGAAAAGCGCGTAGTCCATAGCTGCGGCGACTCCGCCGTTCATAACGCGTCCGGCGCTTGAAATGAACGCCTTCATGTTCTCAAGCGCGGTTTCCGGCACTTTCACGAACGGCTCAAGCGCTTCCGAAACGACGGTAAGGAAATTATCGACCTCCGTAAGCCTTTCGGACGAATCCCCGAACTCGTGAAGGAGCGAGTCAAGGCTCACAGCCTCCGGAAGCGAGGGAACGTCGGCAAGCCGCCCGCCCGCAAATGGCAGCGGGAATACGGGAGCGTCAACCTTTGCCTGCTCGGAGGCAGCTGTATAGTTAATCGCGTACTGGAGCCTGCTTGAGCGCATAAACTGCTCGTTTTCGCTTAGCAGATAGATAACGGGTGAAGGCGAGCTGCTGAGGCTTATAACCTTTTCGGGAATCTCGCCGCCGCTGTAAACCGCGGTATCGTTAAGCCCAATCGCCTTTGCGATAAGCATTGCCGCGCTTTTTGCAACGGGCGAGCTTTGCGCCGTCAGCGTAAGGGAGGAGCAGGCGAAAAGCGAGGAAAGGTATGCGCACGCGCCGTCAAAGGAGAGCGGCATTCCGAACGCCGAAAACCAAGAAATGAGCGACTGAACGATTTCCTTCGCGCTCTTGTCGTGACCGGTTATGCTTATAAGGCTGTCGGCGGATTTGGGCAGCTTTGCTTCCTGCTCGCGAACCGCTTCCTTCGCCTTTACAAGCGCCGCTTTTGCGTTGTCAATCTGCGCGTTGAGGCTGCGAAGCTTCTTTGCCATATCGGAGCCGACCTCGTCAAGCAGAGCCTTGCGCTGCTCGTCGCGGGCGTTCTTCATTCTTTCGATTTCGACAACCAGCTCAAGGCGCTCCGCTTCAAGGGATTGAAGCTGCTGAGCCATTGCAAGAACGGCGGGCGTATCGCTGAGAGAGTGATGAAGCTGCCTGTCAAGGCGCGCGGGCATTCCGGGCAGAGTCAGAATCATATCGACAATTTGCTGCTGCACCTGCGGCAGCTTCCACGCCGTCTGCATGGCGGAGCGCGCCGCGTCAACGGGGTTCGGCACATCCCTTAATACTGCGTCCTCGGTAAGGCTCGCGCCGGGCGCTTCGTATTTTGCGCTGCGCCACTGCTGGTCAACGACCGCGCTCAGGGAGTTCCGCGCATGGTTTTTCTCCATCGGAATATTGGGCTGAGTCACGCGCGAAAGGGGGGTTCCCGACAGCTTCGGCGCAGGCTCGTTATAGTCCTGCTGCGGTGCAGGCGCGTCGGATGAAAGAAGGTTTGCGCCGCTTGAAAGCGGCTGGTCAAAGCTTTGAAGATGCTCCTCAAAGCTCTGCGATTTGTCAAGAATATCAAGCTTCCTGCCGACGGGAATCGCTTCGTCCTCTTTGCGAATGAATTTGGGCGCAGCTTCGGCGGCAGGGATTTCGCGAGGAGCTGAAACGGCTTCCGGCTTTGAGAAAAACGCTTCGGGCTTAGCAAAAGGCGTTTCCTGCTTAACAAATGCTGCCTCAGGCTTTATAAAAGGCGCTTCCGGCTTCTGATAAGCGGTTTCGGGCTTGACAAAGGGGCTTTCCTTGCTCATGACCGTCTGCGGTATCGCTCTTACGGGCGCTATCGGGTTTTCGGCAGAGGGCAGCGGATATGTCTTGATTTCGGTAAACCGCGGAAGCCTTTCAGGGAACACGATTGCGCGGTATTCGCGATTGGACGCGGAAAAAGCGATAATTCTGTCGTCTGAAATTTCCGCCTTTTCGTCGGGAAGGGAAGCGGCGTCGCGCGTAACAGGTCCATAAAGAGCGCCGTCCTTATCAATAAAGGCGGTTTTCGTGTCGGAGCGCCTGAGCGCCGACGCAAGCTCCTCATCGCCGCCCAAGGCAATGATTTCTGCAAACCAGTCCTCAGGAAGCGGAAGCAGAACGTCACTGTAAACAATCATCCGGTTTGATTCCTGCTTGGGAACGCAGTAATTCTTGTTCGTGCGTATCTTGCTGAATTCCGGCGGAACGTTGTGCAAATCCAGAAGGCAGTACTTGCCCTGCGCGCGCATTCTGGTTTTGAAAGTGTGCTGCTGGTTCTTATCCGGAACCACGCGAAGGAAACCATCGTCGGGGAAAAGCGGGTCGGCGGTAACAATGCTCTTTGCGTCGAGCGAGTATACGGGTTTCACGCGGAAATGACCGCGCTGAGGGTTATCCTCTTCAACAAATGTGAGGAATATTTGTCCCGGCAGCTCCATAATAAGAAGCACCTCCAAAAAAATATGGATATGATATGCGGCATGAAAACACCGCAGTAAAGGATTGCGCTTAAGATAAACGGCGAAACGCCTGATAAACCTGACTAAGCGGTGATATACCTTTATTGCCTGCCCGACAAAACGCGGAAAGCTTGCGCTTTTTTACGCAAGGCGTATAAAACATAAGCGCGCTTTTTCGGTATGGCATTACATATCGCTACTTATTATAGATGAAATTCGCCTTTCATGCAAGCTTCGATTACAAATAAGTCGGGTCGGCTTGTAGCGCTACAATACATCTTGGACAAATGAAAAAAAAAGAATGAAGGACGAGGCGAAATCGGTTATAGTTGAGTTGCAGACAACAAAAGCCGAAAGGAGCCTCATCATTCATGAACAGCATAACA
>JAQWCW010000013.1 GCA_028705775.1 Eubacteriales bacterium | reverse complement strand
TCGTGCCGCGTGATACGCCTGTCGTGCCAACTGATACACCGGTAGTACCTACCGATACGCCTGTCGTACCGACCGATACACCCGTTGTACCGACTGATACGCCTGTCGTACCGACCGACACGCCCGTTGTGCCGACTGATACGCCTGTCGTGCCGACTGACACGCCTGTCGTACCTACCGACACGCCTGTCGTACCGACCGATACGCCTATCGTACCTACGGATACGCCTGTCGTGCCGACTGATACACCTGTTGTGCCGACAGACACGCCTGTCGTACCTACCGATACGCCTGTCGTACCGACTGACACGCCTGTTGTGCCGACTGATACGCCTGTTGTGCCGACAGACACGCCTGTCGTACCTACCGACACGCCCGTTGTGCCTACCGACACGCCCGTTGTGCCTACCGACACGCCCGTTGTGCCTACCGACACGCCTGTTGTGCCTACCGACACGCCCGTTGTGCCTACCGATACGCCTGTTGTGCCGACTGATACGCCTGTACCCTACTATACCGTTGAGCTGATTGCCGGCGATGAAACAGACAGGCTTATCCACGTTATGGTTTCCAACAATCCCGTAAAGTACGGCTACGTTTACAGTCTTGAGATGAGCGTTGAGGCAGGCAGAACGGCAAAGCTGCCGCCGTGCATTCTCCAGAGCCAGATTGACAGCGACGAAAGCATTACAGGATTTATAGTTCCGTCCGACGAATACACCGTCGAATGGTACACGAGCAGCGATTTCAGCAGGGATAATCGTTACAGACCCGGCACTCCCATCTGGAAAAATACAAAGCTATATGCTAAAATAGTGCGTAAGCCGGCACCTGAAACTCCGAGCGAGCCATAAACAGAATACTTGCCGAACATCGGAAGGATTGATGCGGAAGTGGAAAAACAAAAGATTGAGTTCAAATCCGTTACCGGACAGCCGCTTGAAGGCTGGATTTACGTTCCGGACGGCGAATGCGTCGGCGTAATCCAGCTGGTACACGGAATGGCTGAGCATATCGGCAGATATGAGGAAGCCGCGAAGGTGTTCGCAAGCAGCGGCTATGCGGCGTGCGCGCACACACATCTCGGACACGGCGCGCTCGGGCGCGAAAAGCCCGGCTATTTCGGGCAAAGCAACGGTTGGAGCAATCTTGTAGAGGACATTCATGCCTTCAGAAAAATTGTTACCGCACGTTTTCCCTCCCTTCCGTATTTCATGCTGGGTCACAGCATGGGCTCGTTTCTTGCCCGCACATATGTAATCAAGCATTCGGGGCTTTCGGGCCTGATTCTTACGGGAACGGGACAGAAAAGCCCGAACCTCCTGCGCTTCGGAAAAGCGCTCGCCTCCATGATTAAGCTCGGCGGCGGCGAAAAGCCGTCAAAGCTGATTCAGAAGCTCGCATTCGGCGCAAACGGCGATTCTTCATGGCTTACGCGCGACGAAAGCATTGTGCGCAAATATGACGAGGATGAGGACTGCGGCTTTGCCTTTACCGCGTCCGGCTACTACGATATGTTCGACGGAATGCTCAGGCTTACCGACGACAGCTTTGTTCGCGCCGTTTCACCGAACCTGCCGATTCTGCTGCTTTCCGGCGAGGAGGACACGGTCGGCGATAAAGGGCTTGGCGTTCGCCTGTGCGCGGAGCAGCTTGAGCGCGTCGGAGTCCACGATGTTGAGATGAAGTTTTATCCCAACGCCCGCCACGAGGTGCTGAACGAAATCAACAAGGACGAGGTTTACGCCGATATACTCGGCTTCATGTCGCGCGTAATGCGCGATAAGGAGCGCTCCGTTCCTGCGGACGAGCCGAAAACCAGACGGTCAAGAAGCAAGGACGTCTAAAAGGCTAAAACCGAGACTCCACAAGCATACAAACGGGGCGGTGAAAATTCACCGCCCCGTTTTTTGTTATCAGCCGCTTTCGGCAAGCCCGCAAAGCTTACGAAACTGCGTTACTTGCCGATTTGCTTCTTCCTCTGCTCCGCCTTAATCTGTGCCTTGTTCTGGTACATTTTTTCGTCCGCCTTGGCGCATACAGCGTCAAAATCCATTCCGGGAATGTAGGTTTCAACGCCCATTGCGGCGGTATAGGGCGACAGCGACATTCTGTCGCGGATATTCTGAATCATCTGGTCAAGCTGCGCGCGCGGGCGGCTGCAAAGCATCATGAACTCATCGCCGCCCGTTCTGTAAAGGCGGCATTTGGAGGGCATACAAAAGAGTATATTATCGACGACGGCGCAGATTGCCTTATCTCCCGCTGCATGGCCGTAGGTATCGTTTATGGTTTTGAGGTTGTTCATGTCGATTGAAATAACGCTTATCGTTCCGTACTGACCGCGCTCCACGTCAAGGAAGAACTAGCGGCGGTTGAGCAGGTTCGTAAGCGCGTCGCGCATATAGATTCGAACATGGAGATAGAGATAGCAGAAAACGAGCGAGGCGGCAATAGCGCCGTTGAGAATGAAAACATAATGGCAGGCGCTTTCAAGGAAGGTGGAAACGGCGATTATTATGCAGAGCATGAGAATTATCGCCGCCTCTGCAAAGCCGTTCTTGCGGAACTCCTTATACGTCCATATCATCATCAGAAGCATATACAAACCGCTTACGTAAAAGGGAAGATAGCCGAGATTGCCGCGAACGAACTCGTTCGTCTCCGTGTAATGGAAGCACCAGTGGTTTTCTATGCTCAGAAAGCAGATTACGGATGTGGCGGCAATCGGAATTGCATAAATAAAATTCGTATGCTGTTCCCTGCGGCGGGTTAGCAGGCATACGGTATAGATGACGCACATTCTGAGCGTATAACCCATTGCAGTCGTTATATATCTGGCTACCGACGGCTCTGCGCGCATGGAGAATATGTACTCAACGATTTCATTGGCAATGAGCGCGAGGGTGAGCATGATAGCGCTTAAAAACAGCCTTCTGACCCTTGTATTGAAGGACCTGTCAACAAATGTGAAAACAAGAAGCATTAGCACAGTTATTGTGCCGGCGAAGTTCGACTGGACAATTTGCTGTATCACGGTTCTTCCTCCGATTCCGCGCTTTCGCAGGCATGAATACGCGTTAATAATTCGCCGGGCGTTCGCGAGGTATATGTAAATCTGTTATTCTTAATATATTATAAATACGAAAAGAGCCGATGTCAATGCAAATCGGGCACTAGTTACAGATATACAAAAACAGTTATGCGCCACATCGAAACCGGCAATGAAAAACCGCCCCGCGTTTTCTTTTGGGGAAGCGATTCCCCAAGAGGGCAGCGCGGAGCGGCAAAAGAACAAAGAGAGAAGAAATCAGGGATTGAGCCTGTTCGGGCCGCGGAAAATGAACATGGCTTCCTTGATGGAAAGCCCGAGCAGGAGCATCGTAAGGCGGTCAATGCCAAGCCCGAAGCCGCCGTGCGGAGGGCAGCCGTAGCGGAAGAAGTCAAGATAGAATTTTACGTCCTCGCCAAGCCCCTTTTCGTCCGCCTGCGCCTTGAGCCTGTCATAGCGGTGCTCGCGCTGCGCGCCCGTCGTAATCTCCGTTCCGCGCCATATAAGGTCATAGCCCTGCGGAATTCCGTTTTCATCGCGCATATGGTAGAACGCGCGCTTTTCTGCGGAATAATCGGTTACAAACAGGAATTCATGGTTATAATGCTTCTTGACCCAATCGTAGGAGAGGCGCTCGGCGTCCGTCGTAAGGTCGTTCTTCTCGCTGTCGTCAACCTTATAGCCGTATTCAGCCTCCAGCGCCGCATACAAATCGGCAAGCTTGACAACGGGGAAGGGCGTCGTCGGCACGATTACGGGAAGCCCGAACTCCTTTTCAATCGCCTCGCCGTACTTTTCCTTGACCCTTTTCAGCATATCGGTGAGCAGGTTTTCCTCCATCGCCATTACATCGCGGAAAGAGGTGATATAGCTGAACTCAAGGTCAAAGCCGGTGAACTCGGTGGTATGCTTGTTGGTGAAGGACTTTTCGGCGCGGAACACGGGGCCGACCTCGAAAATGCGGTCAAAGCCCGCCGCCATAGCCATCTGCTTATAGAACTGAGGGCTTTGCGCAAGATACGCCTTCCTGTCGAAATACTTTACCTCGAAAACGTCCGCGCCGCTCTCGCTCGCCGCCCCAATAAGCTTTGGCGTGTGGATTTCGATGAAATCGCGCTCCACAAGAAAGGAACGCATTGCAGCCACAAGCTCCGTCTGCGCCTTGAATATAAGCTGGTTGCGCTCCGTGCGCAAGTCAATCCAGCGGTAGTCGATGCGCTGGTCGATGGAGGAACGCTCGTGACCCTTGCCCTCCTCGCGGTCGATTGGCAGCGGCTCCGCCTCGGAAACAAGCAAAAGCTCGTCCGGAATAATTTCGATTCCGCCAAGCTTGACAAACTCGTTCTTCACAGCCTTTCCGCTTACGGAAATAACGCTGTCAAGCGTAATTTTATCAACGGTTTCATCTATTTCGGCATTCTTGCCCTTTTCAACCGTAACCTGAACCTTGCCCGTTATATCCTTGACGACGATAAACGCCATAGTGCGCTTATTGCGGATATTCTCAACAAAGCCGCAAATTTTTACCTCTTTATCGCCCTGCAAGTCTCTGATATAGGTACGCTCCATAACTAAACGCTCCTTTGAAATCTTGGTACTGCTAATATTATTCGCTTTTTGCGTCTTAGTCAAGAGGCGCCCCGCATTGCTTGCAAAAGCCTTTCGCGCTATTGTGCTTTCCGCGCCGAGATGGTATTATTGTATCGTATATTCCCGCAGTCTCAGCGAGCGGTAAGCGGATGAAAAATTCCGCCGATGCCGTTATTTCTTTTAGTAAGCGTTTTAGGCGTTTTGTTTGAATGGAGGAATTCCCCCTTGAAGAAAAAGATTAAAACGGACGTAAAAAGGATTGTTGTCGGAGCGATTGTTATCCTGCTCTGCCTTGCACTTATCGGCACAAGCTTCGTCGGGATGTTCGCTTCGGCTGAGCCGATTGCGGCGGAAAAAACGCAGAAGCTTGAAAGCCAGCCCATTGTGCGCGTTCTGCTCTCCCGCCTCGGAATAACGGACAGAACGGATATTTCCTTTGCCTGCACGTATTCCATCGGAAGGGAAAACGAGCCGCTTGCCGTTCTCCGCGAGGGAACGGAGGCTACCTTCTACATCGTAGGCAACGATATTTATATGGAATACGGGCTTCTTACGATGAATTTGGGCGCAAAGGTGCTGCTTACGCGCTATGCGGGCGACGACGAATACGCCGGAATCAACATCGACGTCGGAACGGCTGCATACCCCGGCGACCTTACGATGTCCGCCGCCGACGGAAAGCTCAGGCTAGTGCTTTCAATCGGGCTTGAGGAATACACAAAGGGCGTTGTTCCCTATGAAATGAGCGAAAGCTTCCCGCTTGAAGCGCTCAAGGCGCAGGCAATTGCGGTAAGAACCTATGCCGCGAGAAAGATTGACTCCTCAAAGGACTACGATGTAGTCGACACAACCAACGACCAGGTTTTCAAGGGCGTTGACAGGGCGTTTTCGCGCTGCATTCAGGCGGTTGACGAAACGCGCGGCGTAGTTGGCTGGCATAACCGAAAAATGGCGATTTGCTACTATTCCGCGAGCAACGGCGGGCAGACGGATTTGGTTTCGCACCGCTGGAGCGCAACGGAGGATTTTTCCTATTATCAGATGAACGACGACCCTTATGACCTCGAAAACCCGCAGAGCCTTGTGCGCCTTTACAGGGTTGCGAAGCGCGGAGCAGAGCTGAAGGAAGAATTCAGCGCGCTTTTAATCGAAAACCTTTCGGAAACGGCTGAAAAGAAGGGCTACGATACCGCCGAAGGCAGCCTCAGAATTGACGAAATAAAGGGCGTAGAAGTCAAAACGCCGATGTATGCCGACAGCCCTACAAAGGTGATGACGGAGATAGCGTTCACGGTAGCCTATTCCGGAAAAAAGCCGCTCGCGAAGGCGACGGCAGCTCCGGACGAGGAGGAGAATATGTTCTCCGTTACCTCCGCGCCTTCCGAGTCCCCCGCGCCGACCCTGACGCCAAAGCCCGACGCAAAGGCAAGCCTTACCGATTTTACTGCCGAGGAAGAAAACGCGGTAATCACCCTCAAGATATTCCCGCTGCTTGAAAGCGAAATGGGGCTTTCCCTCAACCAGTACGACAACGAGATTATTACCGTTACCGAGCAGAGCGGATACTACCAGATAGAGTCCCGCCGCTACGGTCACGGGCTTGGAATGAGCCAGCGCGGCGCTGAACAGATGGCGCAGAAATACGACATGAGCTACACGCAGATTATTGATTTTTACTATCCCAAGATGGAACTTATGCGCCTTACATGGGAAAGCGAGAGCCGCGAAGGCGAGCCGCCGAGCCTTGTTACCCCCGGGCCAAAGCCGACGGTAACGCCGCGCCCGACGCTTATGCCGATGAGCTTTACCGACAAGGACGGGCTTTACATAGCGGAGGTTGACAATATTGACGAGGATTCCTCGCTCAACCTGCGCGCAGAGCCGTCGCAGAGCGCGGAAATAGTCAGGCGGCTCTACAAGCACCAGCAGCTGCTCGTTATGGAAGTCTGCGACGACGAGAGCTGGGTAAAGGTAAAGACGGACGCCGCAGAGGGCTACGTTATGCTCAAATTTCTGACGAAGGTTGAAGCCGCACGGGAATAAAGCGGCGAAGTAGCAAGAGATGAAATTACCTGCGTTTTTACGCCGTCCGGACGCAAGCGCGCTGACGGAAGGCGTTATATGGAAGCAGCTTCTGCTGTTCTTCTTTCCGATAGTTTTCGGCAGCTTTTTTCAGCAACTCTACAACACGGTTGACGCGATGATTGTGGGCAGGTATCTCGGCAAGGAAGCGCTGTCCGCCGTCGGCGGCTCGACAGGCTCGCTTGTCGCGCTTTTCGTCAACTTTTTCATCGGGCTTGGTTCAGGCGCAACCGTTGTCATATCTCAGCGCTACGGCGCAGGCGACGTTGCGGGCGTATCAAAAAGCGTCCACACGGCGGTGGCGCTCTCCCTCGGCTGCGGAGCTTTTCTTACCGTTGCCGGCATTGCGCTCACGCCTTGGGCGCTGACCGCAATGGACACGCCCGCCGCCATTCTGCCGCACGCAATTACCTATATGCGCGTCTATTTCGGCGGAATAGTATTCAACCTGCTCTACAACATGAGCGCCGGAATTCTCCGCGCTGTCGGCGATTCGCGCAGACCTCTGCTCTTTTTAATCTGCGGCTGCGCCGCAAACATAGCGCTGGATTTGCTCTTTGTCGCCGTATGCGGCTTCGGGGTCGCGGGCGCGGCGGTTGCGACCGTTCTTTCGCAGGTGCTGTCCGTTTTTCTGTGCATGATAACCCTTACGCGCACAACGGAATGCTACCGCCTTGGCGCAAAGCAAATCCGCTTCTATAAAGAGCCGCTTAAAAGCATAGTCAGAATCGGCACTCCGGCAGGGCTGCAATCCGTTATGTACTGCATAGCAAACGTGCTGATTCAGGTAAGCGTGAACAGCTTCGGAACGGACACCGTGGCAGGCTGGACGGTTTACGGCAAGATTGACGGTCTGTTCTGGATGACAATAAACGCCTTCGGAATCGCGATTACAACCTTTGTCGGGCAGAATTTCGGCGCGATGAAGCTCAGGCGCGTTCGGGACGGAGTAAGGCAATGTATGCTGATTACGGCGGGCGTTACGGTAACGCTTTCCCTGCTGCTTTACTTTTTCGGCGGCTCAATCTACTGGCTGTTCATTGACGAGCAATCGGTTGTTGACGCGGGCGTGCGAATCCTGAAGGCGCTCGTGCCGACATACATAACCTACATTGCGATTGAAATCCTTGCCGGCGCGGTAAGAGGCACCGGCGACGCGCTCTGGCCGATGATTATGACCTGCCTCGGCGTATGCGTTACCCGAATACTCTGGATTTATCTCGCCGTTCCCGTCTGGCACGATATAATCGTGCTTATGCTCTGCTATCCGCTTTCATGGGTGCTTACAACGATAATGTTCATATGGTATTACAAAAACGGCGCATGGCTGCGAAGGCGTTTGAGGGCTGTCGGGCATCCGGAGCTGTATTCGGACTTTACAGGCAAGCCTGCAAAGGCGTGACGCGCATATGCTTTTGCAGGCTATCGACGGCATGAAAGCCGATTGAATTTAGCAATTCCATATAAATATAAAACAGCGCCCCGAAAGCTCAGGACGCTGTTTTTGCTTATCCTTGCGGACTCAGCCGCACAGGAAAACGCAATATTACTCGGTGACAATTTCCTTTTCGCAGTAGAAGATGGTTGCGCCGGCGGGGTCGGAGTAGGTCATCTTGCCGTCCTCAAGAAGCTTGAGAATCAGGGAATTATCGCCGGAACCGATAACGAGCGTATCATCTTGGAATACGGCGGTCATTTTCTGCTCCTGAGTGTCCTCGCCGAGAGAGAAGGCGTAAAGAACGTCAAGACCGTTGATGTCCATCGACACATTCATTCCGATGGTTTCAATAGGCATCTGCATTCCTACGGTTTCAACAATAGTGGTAACCCATTTGCCGTTGAAATCCTCGGCAGCGACTCCGGTTTTCTGCGCAGCGGGAACATAGGCATCGGCGGCTGTCGGCTTTTCCCTGCCGAAAAACATTTCGGTTCCGTCCTGACTGCCGGTAAGCGTTCCGTCCTTGGCGGTGAAGGTGACGGGGATGTCCTTGGAATCGGTAATCACAAGGGTTTCGCCGTCAATCTTCCATGTTGCTTCCTCCGCAAGCTCATCGGTCGCGTTGGAAGTCAGGATCGAGGCAGTTCCATCCTCTTTGATTGAAATGCTCATCGACATTCCGACGGTTGCGGGATTGATGGACGCCGCGCCGGAAACAATCGTATTGAGGTACCAGTCGCCGAGTACGTCCGCCTGTTCAAGAGCAAAAGCAGAGCTGAAGCACATGAGGCAGAGCGCAAGCGCGAGCAGGGCAATGGATTTCCTTTTCATTCTTTCTCCTCCAATGTTTTCAGATATATTAACGCGGGGCTGCCGCGCCTTCTGACTTAGTTCATCGAGTCTGCCCACCCAATGCAGGCAAGAGCCTTATCCACATTTTCCTTCTGCGAATCGTCCTGCGGGTATATAAGCGTCAGGCTGTAACGGCACTGGGGCTGGGTTTGCGAATATGAGGTATAGCTGTCGTAAACGTCCCCGTCCGCTGTTTCCGTAGTCTTGCCCTCGACAATCGTTTCCCCCGCCTCGACAACCGTGCAGCGAAGGGACATATAGAAAGCGTCGTCGGGAGTAGAGGCGTATACGCCGTAATCATCGCTCCAGAGGTAATCCGCGCCGAGGAAGTCAAAGGAAGCGGAAAGCGCCTCCATCCAAGCGGCAAATTCATCGGGAAGCGTCATTTCCTCCTCCTCAGAGAGAAGGGGCGGAAGCTCAGAATCGGTATAGCTGCTGCTCAGGCGGACGCTCGCAAGCCCGAAGCCGAACGCGCTGCGGTTCGTCCTGAGCCTTACGGAAATGCTCCATGTAAGCTCGTCCTCAAGATACAAATCCAAATCGACAAGAAGCGCTTCCTTGTCAATAAAGTAAGATGACAGGATTTCATAGCGAATCTGCGCGTCGGGAAGCGCGGAGGTGTCAAGCAGAATTCCGCTGCCGTCAGCCGAAGCAAAGGCATAGGTTTCGCTGACAGGCTTGTACTCGCCCTCGCCGAAAAGCTGCTGATAGAGCGCCTTGCACTTGCCCTCGTCAAGGGTTACGCGACCGTTCTCGTCCGGCTTTACATCAAGCGCAAGCGAATTGCGCGCGCACAAGGCGAACATCAGCGCCTCGTACGCCTCGCCCGGACCCTCGCCGAAGCCGCCGCCATCGCCCAGAGCGAGCGCGGAATAGGAAATAATATCAAGCAAGGGCGAAAGCGCTTCAAGCTGCTTATCGCTCAGCTGCTGAGCGGCATCCTCATCCTCGGCAAATGCCGGAACAATAAACAAAACCAACGCGAGCAGTACGGTAAAAAATCTTCTCATTTACGCCTCCTGAGCCTTTAATTCATCCAAATATTCAACGGCGGAGAGCGCCGCAATATTCCCCTCGCCGACAGCTTTTGCAGCCTGATGCGGAAGCCCCGTTATATCTCCGCAGGCGAAAAGCCCCTTTATCGAGGTTTCCATTTTTCTGTTTACGCGAATGGCAGCGCCGTCCATTTCCATTTTTGGCAAAAGCTTTTCAACAGGTGCAAGCGCGCGGAATATGAAAACACCATCCGCATCAAATTTGCCCTTGTCCGTCTTTATTCCGCGAGCCTCGCCATCGCCGAGAACGGCGACGGGCTTTCCCGAAAGGCGCTCGATATTCGGCGAAAGCTTGCCCTCAAGCTCCTTATTTTTAGCAAAGCAGCCGACCCACGCGCATACGGAGGCGAGAAAATTCGTTTCGGCAGCGCCCTCCTCGGTATCCGCTATCGAGATTACGCGCTTGCCGCGATAAAGCATTCCGTCGCAAGTTCCGCAGTAGCTGACGCCGTTTCCGACAAGCGGAAGCTCGCCCTCAAGCGTTTTCGGTCTGCCTGCCCCGATAGCGATGATTCCCGCGCGTCCCTCGTAAAGCTCCTGCCCGCAAAGCGCCTGAAAGCCGCGCTTTCGCATAGCGGTCTGCATTATCATTCCCTTTGCGAAGCTGACCTTCATTTCCTCCGCCTGCTTATACATAATCTTCAAAAGCTCAGCGCCGGACATCGGGAAAACACCGGGATAATTATCCACAAGCTTTGCCTTCGCAAGATATGAGCCTTCCTCGGCGTTTGAAACGACAAGAACGCTCTTGCCGCGCTTGCGCAGGGTAAGAGCGCAGGAAAGACCGGCAGGGCCTGAGCCGAGAATCAAAGCGTCGTACATATTTCCTCCGAAGGGCGTTACGCCCCTCTTACGATAACAGCAAAAGATATCCTTGTCAATATTCTGCCCGCGCCCGCAAAGCGCCGAAAGGTGCTATAATACAGGAGTGGAGGGACGAAAAATGGAGCGGAAAAAGAGCGCAAAGCCCGTGCAAAAGCCCGTGATTAAGCCGCTTGACGCGCCGGAAAAAACGGAAGCGCCCGAAAGCGCGGAAAGCGAAGAAGCGACCTACCGCAGCGGCGAAGCAAAAAACGAGTGCTGGAACAGCGGCAAGTACTGAAAGCGGGCGTTTCAGCTGTCGATTCTGCCCGCGTAATCCGCATCAAACTTGATAATCAGCGTGTATTTTTTATCCAGCACATGGAGGAAGTCCGCAAGCCGCTTGCGCAGGACTTCCTCATTTTTATAGTCGGCGGGAAGCACAACGTCAAAAAGCACGTTGGTGTTTTTTTCGCCGGGAACAATCCTGAAATCGTGAAGCGTCAGGCGCTGATCCTGCGCCATAAGGAAGTCGGTCACGCGGTTTCTGAGCGCGTTCGCGGTTTCATCGTCCGTCACAATCGGGTCCATGTGGATGCAGATGGGGATGTTCATATCCTGCTGCATTTCGCGCTCGATTGTGTCAATCATTTCATGCGAAACCATGATGTCCGTCGTCGAATCCACCTCGACATGAACGGAGGCTATGCAGCGCCCGGGGCCGTAATCGTGAAGCACAAGATCATGAATTCCGAGAACGCCGTCATATGAAAGCAGCTTTTTTTCCATTGATTTGATAAGCTCCGGGTCGGGCGCCTCGCCGAGAAGCTGTTTGCCCGTCTGGAAGCATACGTCAAAGCCCGCCTTGAATATAAACAGGCTTACAAGTACTCCCATATAGCCGTCAAGCTTCCAGCCGAAGCAGATGTAGAGCGCGGTTGAGAGCAGGACGGCGGAGGTGGCGCATACGTCGCCGAGGCTGTCCTTTGAAGCGGCAAGAAGCGGCGCGGAGTTAATTCTGCGCCCAATCTTGCGGTAAAAAACGTAAAGCCAGAGCTTCATGAATATGCTGATTACAAGGATAACAATCGTGACGGCTGAAACGCTCATCGCGGCAGGCGTAATAATGCCCTCGATTCCCGATTTGAGAAGCTCCAGAGCCATTACAAGTATCAGCACGCCGACGAGCAGCGAGCCGATATACTCCATCCTGCCGTGACCGAAAGGATGGTCGCTGTCCGCGTGCTTTGCCGCAAAGCGCGAGGTAAGAAGCGACACGAGCGAGCCGCCCGCGTCCGACAGGTTGTTCATTGCGTCCGCGGTGATTGAAATGCTCCCCGAAAGCGTTCCGAGAATAAACTTGAGCGCGGAAAGCAGAAGGTTAACGAAAACGCCAACCCCAGAGCCCATTACGGCGTACCTCGTTCTTACCTTGGGCTGCCCGTCCGGACTTTCTCCGTGAAGAAGAATCTTTATTAATAAAGCGGTCATCCGCTCATCCTCCGATATCAGTGTTTTCATAGATTATATCATATCGCCGCGATAAATAAAACCGAACTTCGAGCGGCATTCCGGCATAAAGTATAACGTAAGGCAATATATTTCCCGCGACTTTGCGAAAGGAGCGATTGAAGTGATTATATATTTGGTCGTTTGCGCGATTCTCTATGCCGCCGCCGCGTTCTGGTGCGGTTTAAGGCGCGGAAAATGCGGCAATAAGCCGACGACGCTGAGCGCAATTCTGGCGCTGCTTCTGCCTGCCCTGTTTTCCGGCTTGTCCGCATGGCTCGGCGGGCTGCTGCTGACCGTTCTAAGCCCTGCCGCCGCGATTGTGCTGTCCATCGTGCTGTTCGTTGCAATCGCGCTGCTGCTCTTTATCCGCTCGATAGCCGTCAGCCGCGACGAGCGCGCCGCCTGCCCCGCATCGCCGATTCCTATGCCGCCCCTGATGTCGCTGTTCCTTGCGCTGTCTCTTGCGGCGGGCACAATCTTCCCCTCCGCCGCATTGGGGCTACTTGCGCTCGATTTATGGATTACAGCGCTTGCCTTTGCCGCCGCCGCGCTGCTCGGCTCGCTTCTCGGCGCGCTTTTCGGGCTGAGCGGAACAAAGCGCCTCTCGCCCGTGCTGCTATGGCTTCCCGCGATTGGCTTTATTGCAATCGCCATTGCGCTTACAGCCTCCTCGCTTGCCTGACGGAAGGCGCTCCGTCATTCTCAGATAAAACCGCATATCGCAGGCTTATAAAATCCTGCGCGGGTTGATTGAAAGCTTATTTATTCTCGTTATGCGCCCGTCCGGAAAGCAAGAATAAAGCAGCTGCGGTCTGAAGGGAAGCCTTCAAGCCACGGCTGCTTTTATATTTAAGAACCACAATAAATCTGCCCTGCCGCCGCCCTGCCCGTCGCGTTGTTTGTCGTTTCGCCGAGGGCTATCGCTTTATATAAAAGCATATTCGGGTGAATTGTCTGTCATCTGCTCGCGTTTCTTTATCCTAATTGCATTTTTCCATCCGGCATGGTACAATTCTGTATACGGAGGTGAGCTTATTTATGGAACGCAACAGCAGGTACTCTGCCGCGGAGATAAAGGAAATTCAGGTGCATCTCGCATGGGCGCAGCTCAGCGCGGTAACTGCCGATATTGAAGATATACAGGTGCTTATTGCGGGCGACGACCGCTCGGTAAGCGAGATGCAGATAGCCGTGAAGGAAGGTGCGCTCACGATTGAGCAGCCGCAGTTCGGGCTTTCGCTGGACGTTATGCAGGGCAAGTGGATGCAGGTATGCCTGCGTATGCCCGAAAAATACGCCGGCAGCATTTACATGAACACGATTACGGGTCTTATCACCGTTCGCGGAATCAAGGCGGAAAAGCTCGGCGTTGAAACCGTAAACGGCGATTTGCGCGTTACTTCTGTTTCGGCAGGCGAAATCAAAATGGGCAGCGTGACGGGCGAAATCTGCGCCGGCTCCCTTTCCGGCGAAAGCCTGAAAATAAGGGCTGTAAACGGCAAGGTGGACGTTGAGGACGCGGCGTTTGACATGGTTAAAACAAGCTCCGTTGCAGGAAAGCAGAAGCTGGTTTTCGTTCGCCCCTTCATGACGATGGAAGCAAGAAGCGTGAGCGGAAAGATTCACGTATACGCCGCCTCGCGCCAGCTGCACGTTATAACGCGCTCGGTAAAGGCGCAGGTCAAAATGAAGAACATCGAGGATAACGAGCAGGCTCCGGAGCTGAGGCTCGTTACCGTTTCAGGCAGGCTTGAGGTCGACTCGGCGCTCGGCATAGAGAAGTAACCGATTATAAATAGCGGAGGTTGTTTTTATGGCAAAGGGCGGAAATTTCGGCGGTTTCGGCGGCGGCGCGAATATGCAGCAGCTGATGCGTCAGGCGCAGAAACTGCAGCAGCAGATGGCTGAAACTCAGCAGGCGCTGGACGAGAAGGAATATGAGGCTTCCGCGGGCGGCGGCGTTGTAAGCGTAAAGGTAAACGGCAAGCGTCAGCTCATCAGCCTTGTGATTAAGCCTGAGGCGGTTGACCCCGAAGATGTTGAAATGCTTCAGGATTTGGTTATGGCGGCAGTAAACGAGGCGCTCAAGACCGGCGAGGACGAGCGCGAGCGCGAAATGTCGAAGCTGAACCCCGGCATGGGAGGAATGTTCTAAATAATGGCTCAGCAGATAGACGCCATTCAGCGAATGGTAAATCAGCTTTCGCGCCTGCCCGGAATAGGGCCTAAGACCGCGCAGCGACTCGCATATTTCATAATAGCGCAAAGCGAGGAGCAGGTGCGCGAGCTTGCCGCGTCAATATATCAGGGCAAAAAGGCAATCCGCTACTGCAAACAGTGCGGCAACTACGCCGAGGGCGAGCTGTGTTCCATCTGCGCAAACACGAACCGCAACAACAGCCAGATATGCGTCGTCCGCGACCCGCGCGACGTTTTCGCAATGGAGCGGACGCGCGACTATAACGGGCTGTACCACGTTCTCCACGGAACGATTTCTCCGATGGAGGGCATCGGCCCAGGCGACATACGCATAAAGGAGCTGCTTGAGCGCCTCGGCGACACAAGCGTTACCGAGGTAATACTCGCAACAAACCCCGACATCGAAGGCGAGGCGACCGCGAGCTATATCGCGCGCCTGATAAAGCCAATGGGCGTTACCGTAACGCGCATTGCCCACGGCGTCCCCGTCGGCGGCGACCTTGAGTATACCGACGAGGTGACTCTCTCCAAAGCAATGGAAGGGCGGCGCGAAATGTAAGCGCCCATGTTGTTTGGTTGGTATAAGCGGCAGAGAGTACGCGGCAAGGCGAAATGGAATGTTTGTTGTAAAACTCCCTGCCAAAATTAATACATAAAGAAACGATACCGGAGGATGCACGCCATCTCATCCGGTATCGTTTTTGTGCTTTGTATATTGGAAGTTTTCAGCAAGCAGGAGATTACCAGTCTTGCTTAACCTGCCCCAAATCTATCGTGCAAACCTGCGCGATTCCGTTTTCGTCGGGATTGTTGAAGAAAATCATATCGCCGGAGCGGTTGAAGGAAGGATGCTGATGGTCGGCGCCGGACTTGCAGGAGCCTGTGGTGGCAATAAGCTTCGCCTTGCCGGTCGCCCTTTCGATAAGCACAATGCCCTCCTGAACAGTCACGCCGAGATAGCTGATTCTGTCCGCGCAGAGCCACTTTTTATCGCGGCTAAGGCAGGGATGAAGGAGCTGCTCGCTTTCAGCAACCTGGTCAAAATGCCGTCCGTCCTTATCGCCGATAAGGATTCTGCCGCGCAGCTTCATGAACGCCATTTCGCTTCCGTCAGCCGCCCAGACTTCATGAGTAATCCACTCGTTCGGATGCTCGACATAGTACGGGCGCGCATACCGCTCGGCTACATCGTACATCCATGTGCGCTGGAAGGCGTCGCCCTCGGTTTCGTGGATGTAGAAAATCAGGTTTTCATCGCTGGGGCAAATCTGCGCATGACCCAAACGGTAATCGCTCTGATACACGATTTCGCTCTTGCCCGTTTCGGGGTCAAGCACGACGAGCGCATAAATCTTATTGGCAAGATGGTAGCTACACGCAACCCGTCCGCTGTTTGCGGCGGTAAGATGTCCGGTTATCTGCCCATGCTCGGGCAAATCGCCAATCTTCTTAATTTCATTCGTGGAAAGGTCAACCGTGCAGACCTCGGTTTCGTTGCGGCAGGTGTAGCCGATATTCTTTTCCCTGTCCATCGCAAAGCCGCGATAGGCGGTATCGGTAATACGCTCAAGCTCGCCGGTTGCAACGCAGCCCCTGTAAAGCCCGCCGTCGTCGCGCCCGTCAAGCTGCTGCTTGTTGAAATAGAAATATTTGTCGTCCGGCGAGAAATTCTCGCTGGTGAAATAGAGCTTTGAATTACGCTCGGGTCCAACCGTGTATTTGCGAACGGCGTAGCCGGTTATCGCGTCCCTGTAATCGGTAAGCTGATTCATTTTTCAGCGCTCCTTTATCCTGTGCTGTTATAGCAAAATTGTCGCGCCGCCCTTAACCTCGACGGCAGGGGCGTCGTTCACGCTTATAAACGCGGAAGCGGCGCTCGGATTATGAACAAAGCTGTTGTCTGCGGCAAACTGAAGCGATTTGAAGGTTTTCATCGCGTCAACAAACTCAATATTGGTGCAGTACCAGATGTCGTCCCTTCCGCCCATCATGGAGCAGAATTCCTCCATCGGCTGAAAACCGCCGCCCTCGCCGAACTCGTAGCTATGACCCCAGACGTACATAAGATACAGATACTGCTTCTTATGCAGCTCGGTAAACTGCTTGCCAAGCTCCATGAGATTATGATTGTGGTGGCAGGTCGGGCGCCACTCCATCAAATCCTCAGGAAGCGCAAAGCTGTCGGTAGAGCCTACGGTTCGGGAGTACTCGATTCCGCAGTTTTTCATAGCCTGCTTGATTTCGGCGGAATACGAGCCGTTCGGATAGCTCATGCCGCGCACTGGATAGCCGACAATTCTTTCAAGCGCGCGCCTGTCCGAAAGCGTTTCCTCGATTACCTCGGGGAGCGGGCAGCGCGCAACGGTCGGGTGCGTCGCGGTATGGCAGGCAACCTCATGACCCTTGTACAATTCGGCAATTTCCTCGGGCTGCACGCGCTTGCCGTAGCCGCTTTGGAAAAGACCGCTGTTAAGGTGAAAGGTGCCCTTTATTCCGTGCCTGTTGAAGATTTCGACGAGCTGCCTGTCGTAAATTCGCCCATCGTCGTAGCTCATTGTGAGCGCCTTATGCTTCCCGCCGGGGAAGCAGCAGTAAACCTTGTTCATGTTATCGCTCTCGTTTCAAATGGATTCAGGAATCAAGCGTCCGCCGGACTTATGCCCTCGCCCTGCGCACTCTCGCGCGCATTCTGTGAGCAGAGGGAGCTGCCGCGTGCGGCAGCCCCCTCTGTTTTCTCCGCAGGTTTCGTAAGTCCTGCCTGAGTCACTGATTACTTTTTCGCGGCATGATAGGCGTCGTTGTATTCCTTTGTCATCTGAGCGCCGCCTTCGTCTTCCCACTCCTGCCATACGGCGCGGAGCTCATCCTCGGAGATGATGCCGGCGATGTACTGCACATGAGCGTCCTCAAGCTTGGTGACGAGCGTTGAGCCGAACATAACGTCGGTTTCGCTGGTCAGCGGGTAGCAGGGGTTAGCTACGGCGTAAGGAGTCATGGCGATATTCAGGGCATTGTACTCATCGCGCAGGGCAGTGGTAGCAGCCTTGGGGGTAAGGTCGCCGTTTACGTTCATGCCCAGCTGATTGAGGCTGTGCTGAATCTTGTAAACATACTCGCTTACATCCTCGCCGCTTTCGGGCTTGGTGTAACGGAAGCCGTCCGAATGAATGAAGTAGGTTTCTCCGTCAAGACCCCAGTTGAGGAGGGTCTGACCTTCGGCGCTGTTGCACCAGTCAAGGAACTTCATAACGCGGAGCATGGTGGCTTCGTCCTTAACGGTCTTGGTGATGGCGATTTCGCCGGAGAAGCCGGCATTCTGCGGCCAAACGGTGATGTTTCCATCCTTGTTCTTGAGTCCGTTTACCATAGCGAAAATGGTTTCGGTGGTGCCTTCGTTGTTCTCGAACCATTCCTGCTGACGATAGCAGTTGTCAAGGCAGTCAAAGCGCATAAACGCCTTGCCGGTGCGCTCGATGCTGTCCCAGTTGCCGGATTCGATGGTCATGAAGTCGGGGTCGATTCCGCCGATTTCATAAAGGTGACGCAGCCAGTTAAGACCCTCAAGGTAAGCGGGAGACTTATGAGCGGGATAGATATCGCCGTTCTCGTCAACGCCCCAAGTCTGGGGAGCGCCCATAGCCACGGTGATGTAGTTGATGGTGCCGGCAACATACTTGCACATATTGAGCGCGTAGGTGTCGTCGCTGTAAGCGGAGAGCGCTTCGGCAAGCTTGGTCAGCTCATCAATGGTGGTGGGTTCTTCGGTGATGCCCATCTTGGCGGCGATGAGGTAGCGCAGAATCTCCTTGTCGCCGCTCTGCTGATAGGTCTTGTAAATGCCGTAGAGCGCGACTCCGGTGGGCCATTCCCAGTTGTCCATCGTCAGATGGCCGTTCGAGGTGTCGTTCTCATGCTCCGATTGAAGCATCCCCAGCACTTTGTCAGCGGTTTCCTTATAGGACATAATAATCTCCTCCATACCCTAAAGGCGTGGTTTATCGCTCGGTTTTTCCGTTACTCATGTTAGCGCTTACATAATACAATCTTTATTTCAGCTTGTCAATATGCTTTGTAAAATTTCTTTAATGGCAGAATAAGTGCCATTCGCTTCATTTCTTTTGTAATATTGCAAGAAGCGCGAAAAAGGCAATTTGCACAATAAAAAAGCGCTTACATTTTTCATGTCCGGCGCTTGTTACTCGCTTCATAATTTGGTATAATCATTTGGGCTTCGGATTTACTGAGTTGCGAGGCTCCGGAGGTAGCGATGGTTAAGGAAAAGGGAAAAAACATATATGATATAGCCTCGGAGGCGGGCGTTTCAATAGCAACCGTTTCGCGCGTTCTGCGCGGCGAAACAAGCGTGCTGCCCGAAACGCGGCGCAAGGTTGAGGACGTTATAGCAAAGCGGGGATATCGCCCGAGCGCGATTGCGCGCGGTCTTACGCAGAAGCATACCAATTCGCTTGGAATTGTGCTTCCGAAGCTGACCAACCCGAACTATGCGATGATATTCACGGGCGCATATGACGAGGCGACGCGCGAGGGCTATGTAATGAGCCTGTTCCCGTGGAAGAGCATGGACTTGAAAACCGGCTACGACCCGATGGAGGTGCTTGCCGAAAGGCGGCTGGACGGGCTTATAATGTGCGTTGAGTATCAAAAGAAAGAAAGCTATGACCATTTGACAGCATCGCTTGAAAATCTTTCACGATATATGCCGCTCGTGCTGATTGGCTGCGTTCCGAGCGAGCTTGATTATCCGACGATTACCTATGATATGTCCCTCTGCGCCTCCGGAGTAATGGAATATCTGCTTGAAATGAATCATACGCGGATAGCTCTGCTTGGCGGAATGAAGGAGGATATGGGCGTTATGAGCCGCGACGCGGGCTATCGCGCCGCGCTTGAAAAGGCAAAGCTGCCCTATATCAGCTCCTACCGCGTTTACGGCGACAGCACAACCCGCGCGGGCGAGCAAATGCTTACCGAAATGCTCGACGGTCTCCAGCGCGCATACTGGCCCACGGCGGTAATCGCCCTCAACGACCTTGTTGCCCTCGGCGCGCTCAAGGCGGCGCGCGAGATGGGGCTTCGCGTTCCGGAGGACATTTCCATCATCGGCTGTGACGATTTGTTCTGCGCCCCGTACAGCGAGCCGCCCCTTACCAGCATCAATATGCATCAGCAGGAGCTTGGCGCGCGCGCGGTAAGGCGGCTTCTCAGACCGGACGACAAAACCCGCGAGCTTGCCGCATGGAATATCGTCAAACGCCAAAGCTCCGCCCCGACGGAGATTGTATAAATGATTGACAGCACCAAAGGAGTCTGCATTTGCGACAGCCAGATAAGGAAGTGATTCTTTCGTTTGGAATATGTGCCATACATATTCCCTGCTTGCTAAAGCGTAAGACCTTTGATATGGTCTTTGTGTGATATAGACAAATTCCGGTTTGCAAAGGAGAGATAGAGTATGCTTGAAGTCAAGTTTTTTGATAAAGTAGATGATAATTTATTGAAATTTGCAGTTATTATTTCCAAAGCAAACGGGAAATGGGTATTTTGTAAGCATAAGGAAAGAGACACTTATGAGATTCCAGGCGGACATCGTGAAACGGGTGAATTGATTTTTGAGACTGCAAAACGTGAACTAAGAGAAGAAACAGGTGCAACTAATTTTGAAATTAAACCAATTTGTGTATATTCTGTCAATGGGCAAACGGGAGTAAATGAAAATATCAATGATGAAACATATGGAATGCTATACATTGCAGATATTTATTCGTTTGAAGAAATACATAGCGAAATAGAAAATATAGTTCTTTTAGATAACTTGGTTGAAAATTGGACATATCCGTTGATTCAACCCAAATTGATAGAAGAAGCACAAAGAAGGGGATTCACATAAAAATCAGTTTGTCGGTGAGATTATGAGCATAATCCTACATATAGCAATCCCCGTCGAAGAGGTCTCCCTTTTCGGCGGGGATTTTTTATACTTCTTTATGTGGCTGTAGCTTTTGTAGGCTTTATTAATTTGAGAGTTCGTCTGAATTGTATACGAAAACATTGAATATCAAAAAACGGAAGCGTGATACTGCAAGAAACGGTTGCGCAGAGCGGCGGTAATGTTTGAATAAGCCTCGTATACAGCAAAGAGAGGCTTAACGGCAAAGCCGTGACGGAAGGATTGTCGGTAGTTTTCCTGCAGGAAACGAGAACCAACAAGCGGCTACTTTACAGTACGGCGGCAATACCTGAAGAAGCCTCACTTGTGTAAAGGGAGGTAGCACGGCGTAGCCGCGACGGAAGGATTGTCATAGGGATTGTCGAGAGAAATGTTATTATATAATAAGCATTTGTCTATGCTTTTCAAACTTTACAATCCCTCAAGCGCTCCGCGCAAGCTTGCTCAAAAATCGTCTATCGCTAGGCGGCAAGCGCAGACGGGGCAGGAGTTTACTCGCGGGTAAATGACTGCCTCGGCTGACGCGTATTAGGCACCGCGAGAGGCGGTTTTTCAGCGAGCAGGACTGCTCGCTCAAAACGCGTCGGACGCTAGGAGACAAGCTAAATGGCGAGGGAGTTAACTTATCGGTAAATAACCGAGCCATTTAGCGTTCTAGGCACCGCAGACGGAGTGTTTTCAGCGAGTAGGAACAGGTCTTTCGATAAAATCATATATAGCCTCCGTCGTTTTAGCGACGCTCATATCCTTGACGTCAAAGACGGTGTCGGCGTACTTTTCGTAGAGCGGAGTGCGCTCCTTATAGAGGTCGAAAAGCGTCTGACCGGGGCGGATTGCGATTCCACGCGTTGAAATATTGAGAATGTGATGCTCGATGTCATGATAGGGAACGCGAAGGTAGACGAGCCTGCCGAGCTGCTTCAAATGCGCCATTCCCTTTTCGCGGTAAACGACTGAGCCGCCGGTAGCGACAAGCGTGTTCTCAATTTCAAGCCCCAAAATCGCCTGTTCCTCGCAGTCAATCAGCCTGTCAACGCCGCTTTCGTTGACTATCTCCTGAAGGCGCTTTCCGGTTTGCCGCTGTATAAGCAAATCCGTGTCGATAAAATCCATTCCGAGCATTTTCGCAAGCACTACGCCGAGCGTTGATTTTCCGCTGCCGGGCATTCCTATAAGTATAATGTTTTCACGCATACCAAGCGCCTCCCCTAAGTGAAATGATGATTTCTTGATTATATAATACACGAAAATCCGCGCCTTGAACATAGAAAAGGCGCGAAAGGCAGAAGTAAATACATTTTCATAACCAAAATCCCGCGGTTTTCGCGCGCTTTTGCGCTAAAGAGTCAGATTGTCGGCTTTCTCAGTTCGCTGTGCTTAATCTCCGTGAGTATATACAGCACCCTCGGGTTGCCCTCGCGCGAGGGGAGCATCGGCGTAGCCTGACATATAACTGTGCGCTTTTCCCCGTCCGGCAGCTCGATATCGCCCTGCCGCGCGATTGTTCCGGTAAGCTTGAGCGGGTTTTCAATAAGCTCGGCAAGAATTTTTCTGGACTTTTCAGGAAGAAGGTCGAGCGCCTTAAAGCCTTTTTCAAACTCCTCGCGCGTCCGCCCGATAATCCTGAAAAACGAATCGTTTGCATAAACGATGAACGGTTTTTTCGCATACTCGTACAGCGCAACGCCGCTCGGAATTCGCTCAATCAGCGTTTGCAGCTGCTCGTGCGCATAGGCAAGCTCGTTTTCGGTATCCATAGCCTTGCTTATGTCCGCAAAGGCAATGCAGATTATGCTGCGCTCTCCGGACTCGGTAAGCGCGCGGATAACCAAATCCGCATACACTACGCACCCGTCATGCAGCCGCCTGTGCGACTTTATGCGCTTTATCCCGCCGTCACGAATCGCGGCGCGGCACGCCTCAAGAAGCCGCTTCCTTTCCGCCTCGCTGTCCGTATACTGAATCATATCCGTGCTTTTTGCCATAAGGGAGGCGGGAGTTTCGTGCATTATATCGAAGTAGGTGTCGTTAAAGCGGATAAGCTCAAGCTTATCGCCCTCGAACTCATAAAAAGCGAGCGCGCCAAACACGGATGAGAGCAGCTTATTGACGATTTGATTGCCGCCCATCAGTATGTCTATTTCCGTTTCGGAAATAGAGCCGTTTCTGCCATGCGTTTCCGCGCTTTCAATCTTTGCCGATATGTAATCATTGAAATCCTCCATCGGCATCGGGCGCGCGAAATAATAGCCCTGAATGATGTCGCAGCCTATGGAGCGCAGAAAATCAATCTGCTGCTGCGTTTCAACGCCCTCGGCAATAACGGGCAAGTCGAGCCATTTTGCCATTCTGACAACGCTTGTAAGAATGCTTCCCGCGCGCGATGAGCGGTCAAAGGATTCGAGGAATCTCATGTCGATTTTAAGGTAATCGACGGGCGTATCCTTCAGCGTGTTGAGCGAGGAATAGCCGCTGCCGAAATCATCCATCATTATCATGAAGCCCGCCGCCTGAAGCTCCTGAACCGCCTTGAGAAGCTGATTCTGCCCCGCGCCGTAGGCGGTTTCCGTAACCTCAAGGCGCAGGAACGCAGGCTCAATTCCGTATCGCTTCACAAGCGCGGAAAGGTCGGCGCAGAGCGACTGATTGAAAAGGCTCATTCTGGAAACATTGACGGATATGGGGAAGGCGTCCATTCCACGCTTTCTGCGGTCGGCAAGATACTTGCACGCCTCTTCCCAGACATAGTGATCCATTCGGGTAATGAAGCCGCTTTTTTCAAAACGGGTATGAACACGGACGGGGAAATAATGCCCCTCTGCGGATGAACCCAGCGCACAAGCACCTCGGCGCTGATTGGCTTTCCGCTCGTCAAGCTGAACACAGGCTGAAGATAAAGCTTGAAATCGCCGTTGCGAAGCGCGTCGTTCATCTCGCCGCGCACGCGCTGCTCAAGCAGAATAGCGTCCCGCATTTCATGCTTGTAAAAGCCTATCCGCTCAAGATAATTACCCTTGATTGACTGGAGCGCGAGGTTTGCCCTGTCGCACATTTTGTCAATCGGCATATCGTTATCCTCAACGAAATATACACCGAAGCCGGAGGTTATTTCCTGCGTTATTCCCGCGCTGTCGCTCAAATCCTGAGCCGCCATCAAAAGACTTCCGGCGGCAAAATCCGCCCTTCTGATAAGAAGCGCAAAATGGTCGCTTCCGATTCTTCCGTAAGCGCCGCCTCGCGCAAGCTCGACGCATTTTTGCGCCATTTGCTTGAGTATGCTGTCGCCGGTTTCCATTCCGTAAAAATCGTTTATAAGCTTGAAACACTCGATATTCCAGCATACAAGCACAAATTCGTCGCCTTTTGCCGAATTAATCAGCTCGCGGGAATTGGCATAAAAGGCTTCCTTATTAAAGATTCCGGTCACAGCGTCATAATCCGCCTGCCTGCGCCACTGCTCAAGCTCCTTGTTTACCGCTTCGCCGTCCGGCTTGAACGCGGCAGGCGCGGCGCAGAGAACCCCGCGAACCCTGAGGCGCAGAATGGAGTCGATTATCGGCATTCTTACATAGTCGGCTGCGCCCAAGGCTATCGCCGCTTTTTCTGAAACGGTGCTGTCCTCGTCGGCGGTTATGATAACGGGGATTCCTCTGAGGCGCTCATTCTCCGACACGCTTTTCAGTATATCAAGACCGCCGATGCCGATGTTTATTATAGCCAGAGCCGCGTCCGGATTCGCAAAAAGGGCGTAAAGCGCCTCCTCGCTTGAGGAGGCTTCTATATATTTATAGCCGCTTCCGAGCGTTTTCTTAACGCAGACCCTTGCGGTAAGGGAGGCGTCTGCGATAAGGATGGTTCGCTTTACTTCGTCCATAAGAACCTCCGGTTGTTAACAAACAACCAAATAATCTGATAATATAATCGCACCGATAGAATTGCAAAACCGATATCTCTATGTAAATAATACATCCTGTGGAGCGATTTAGCAAGTACAAACAGGCGGAAAATGTCCGATTTGTGAATTTGGCTCTGAATATGTTTCTTAATTTCCGTAAAGCGTGTATAATATTCTCAAGGACGCATTTCTTACTGATGTTGGAGGATAAGCAGATGGAACTGGAGCCGAAAACCCGAAAAGGTCTACTATATTATGTAACCGTTGTTGCGGTTGTGATGCTGCTGCTCAACATATTCGTGTTCCCCTCCCTGTTGCAGACGAGGGTTACGGAGGTTGCGTACAGCGAATTCGTAAAAATGCTGGACGCGGGCGAAATCAAGCAGGTGCAGATGAACGAGGCGGAATCCGTCATCGTGTTTTCATCCGAGCAGACAGTAAATGGGAAAGCACAGATGATGTTCTACAAAACGGGCATCTGGCCGGACGACGGGCTGACGCAGAAGCTTGTGGATAAAGGCGTTCAGTTTACAAACACGATACCGACGCAGGCGTCGCCGCTGATATCTTTCGTTATTTCGTGGGTGCTGCCCCTTGTGCTGTTCATCGTAGTCGGGCGCTTCCTGACCAAAAAGATGATGGGCGGAATGGGCAATAACGCGATGAGCTTCGGCAAGGCGAACGCCAAAATATACGCGCAGACGGAAACCGGCATAACCTTTGCGGACGTCGCCGGAGAGGACGAGGCGAAGGACGCGCTGAGGGAAATTGTCGAGTTCATGCACGCGCCGCAGCGGTACAGCGATATCGGCGCAGTGCTTCCCAAGGGCGCGCTGCTCGTAGGCCCTCCCGGCACGGGCAAAACAATGCTCGCAAAGGCTGTTGCGGGCGAAGCAAAAGTTCCTTTTTTCTCCATATCAGGAAGCGAATTCGTTGAAATGTTCGTCGGAATGGGCGCGGCAAAGGTTCGCGATTTGTTCAAGCAGGCGGGCGAAAAAGCGCCCTGCATAGTTTTCATTGACGAAATTGACGCGATTGGCAAAAAGCGCGATTCATCGCCCATGGGCGGAAACGACGAGCGCGAGCAGACGCTCAATCAGCTGCTCAGCGAAATGGACGGGTTCGACGCCGCAAAGGGCGTTGTGATTCTTGCCGCAACAAACCGCCCCGACTCGCTTGACAAGGCGCTTTTGCGCCCCGGGCGCTTTGACAGACGCATTCCCGTCGAGCTGCCCGACCTTGCAGGGCGCGAGGCAATTCTGCGCGTACACGCAAAGAAGGTCAAGATGGAGGACAATGTTGATTACAACCTGATAGCGAGGGCAACGGCGGGCGCGTCGGGCGCAGAGCTTGCGAACATAATCAACGAGGGCGCTTTGCGCGCCGTCCGCGAGGGCAGGGACAAGGTTTCGCAGCTTGACCTTCAGGAGAGCGTGGAGGTCGTTGTTGCGGGCTATCAGCGCAAGAACGCCGTAATATCCGTTAAGGAAAAGGAGCTTATAGCCTACCACGAAATCGGGCACGCGCTTGTAGCCGCCTCCCAGAGCGGAACTGCGCCTGTAACCAAGATAACGATTGTTCCGCGCACTTCGGGCGCTTTGGGCTATACGATGCAGGTTGAGGAGGGAGAAAGCGTTCTGCTTTCGCGCAAGGACGCGCTTTCGCAGCTTGCAACCCTTACCGGCGGCCGTGCGGCTGAGGAGGTCAAATTCAACACGATGACGAGCGGCGCAAGCAACGATATAGAAAAGGCAACGGCGCTCGCCCGCGCGATGATTACCCGCTACGGAATGAGCAACAGCTTCGGAATGGTGCAGCTGGAGCAGCAAAGCGACCGCTATCTAGGCGGCGGCTCGTCGCTGATTTGCTCCGCGGACGCTGCCGCGCGGATTGACGCGGAGGTTGCGCAGCTGATAGGCGGCGCTCACGAAAAGGCTGTCGGAATACTCAAGGATAACCGCGAGGCGCTTGACGCGCTGGCAGGCTACCTGCTCGAAAAAGAAACGATTACCGGCGAGGAGTTCATGGAGATTCTGGGTAAGCACAGGAACGCCAAGGCGTAAGCATATATAAAAGCGCTCGGCATAAAATAATCAAGCGAGCCTCAAGTCCGCAAAATCAGACTTGAGGCTCGCTTTTTGACTTTTCAGATTATTGCCGCATACGGTCAGTACAAAGCCTTCTCCGCTTCGTCAGCTGCGGCAAACGGGCCCGGAATCGGCGCGGAATCGCGCTTTTTCCCGAAATAGTCGTCGTCGAAAACGATTGCGGTTCCGTCCGGATTCTCGAATCTCTGCTCAGGCTCAAAGGCGCAGCCGAGAATATCGCTGTCAATCATTCTGTCCTTATAGCCGCCGAGAAGCTTATAGACATTCGTTTTAAGGCTGTACTTTCCGCCCTTTTCCTCCAGCTCGACAAACGCCTTATCGGAAGAGCAGACGAAGTTTTCGGTTTCATGCTTGCATACGGTAGCGCCGTTGAAATACGCGTTGCCCTCAACCCAGACGGGCAGATGACCGAAATGATACGTTCCGAGCGCGCCCATATCCGGCTCCTCGTCCATTTTGAAGTTGGCAATCCACTCCCCGTAGGTCGGGAAAATATCAAAGGGCGCAGTTCCGACAACCTCATAATCGCTATTTGCGGCGGTTCTCGTCGCGTCGGTTATCGGGTGCGTCTGAACGAAGATGTTGTTGTAAATCCTGTCATCGCCGTGCAGAATGCTCATGAAGCCCGCAACCTCGGTGCGATGGCGGATATGATATGGCGTATAACGCGGCTCGCGCTGCCCGTTCACGATGCTGTCAACGCCCGAATTGATAAGCCCGAACGAGCCTAGAATCAGGTTATGCACACAGGCGATTCCCTCGCTCGGAATAACAATGCCAACCTTGGAAAGCATTATGTTGTTATCAATAAGCGTCGGGCCGTGACCGACCTCGATGAAAACATCGTTGCTGAACATCGCGCCCTTGGCAGGAAGGATTCCGTCGGGGCGCTGATTATCATGCAGAAGGTTGCGCGTGATTCTCGCGCCCTGCGCTTGCCAGTCGCACCAAACGCCCATAATGCAGTTATGGATATGGTTGCGCTGAATCGTTACGTCAATCGCGGCGTGCAGCTTGATTCCGGCTGTTTCTGCGCCGCCGAGCTGCTGCGAATTGCAAACGTGATGAATGTGGCAGTCCTCAATCGTGGAGAAAACTCCGCCCATTCTGCCGACTATGCCCGTCTGCTCGCAATGGTGGATATGGCAGCGGCGGATGATATGACTGCCGATATTTTCCTTGAGCCAGCCGTGATACTGCCCGCGGCAGACCGCGTCGCGCTCCATCTGAGTGGGGCTTTTGACGTGTTTGGTATAAAAATACATATCGTTTTCAGGGTCGCGGTACTTGCCGAGGGAAATTCCGCAGCACTTGCTGTTGCAGATTTCGCAATCCTCGATAATCCAGCCGCGGCTCCAATGCGGGCCAATCATTCCGTCCTGATATGCGGCGGGAGGCGCCCATGTTGTAGCCGCCTTGTCAATCTTGAAGCCGCTGACGGTAATGTAGCCGACTCCGTTTTTATCGGGCATGAAGCAGTTGCGGCGAACGCTTATTTCAACGTTCTCCTTATTCGGGTCTTTGCCGTGGAAGTTTGCGTAAAGAACGGTTTCGTCCCCGTCCTGAACGGTAAACCACTTGTAGGTGGATTCCGCCGGATTCCACGCGCAGGGGTCAGGCTCGCCCTTCACGCATTCCTCCAGCGTTACGGTTTCGTACATCATAAGCCCGTTCATGAAAACTGCGCCGGTATGGCGGACGGTCGGCGCGAAATACCAATCGCCGCAAACGAAGGTAGTGTAAGGATTATAAGCTCCGAATATGGAATTATTCACGCGGGCAGTCCATACGTCGCCCTCATGCTTCGTCCAGCCGGAAAGCTCCTCAGCGCCTGTAATCACAGCGCCAAGCGGCTTTTCGGAGCGGTAAACAATACGCTTATCCTCCGTTCCGGCATTCTTGGGATTCACATACTCGCGATAGATGCCGGGGCGGACGATAATCTCGTCGCCGGCTACGGCGGACTGCGCCGCTTCGTTGATTGAAAGGAAGGGCATTTCCTTCGTTCCCCTTCCGAACTCCTTCGCGCCTGCGTCTACATAGTAAATCATTTTTGCACCTCTCAATGTGATTAGTCGATACCTTTTAGCCTGTCTGCTAGTGACAGGATAACACAAACGCACGAGAAATGAAACTCAAATAACGAAACGTTTTATTTAATAATTTCAACAATACCAATGCGGGCGCAAGCGCATGACAACTATGCGGATTATGTTGTGAAAGCCGCGCAAGACGCGGCGCGCGCTGCTTTTCATTTATGCCCGCTTAATTTTCCCTTGCGCGAATTAATTTGCCGCCAAAGCGCGTTAATATAGATGAAAAGCGGGCGTTGACATACAAATCTGCGTGTGCTAACCTTTAGTCATTCAAATGCCGATTGCACTTTGCCTCGGCATTAACAGACGGAGGCGTACCTTACATGAAAAAATTAATCTCGCTGTTCTTGGCATTTATGCTGTTGCTTGCGGTTTCTCCCGCGGGCGCGGAAAGCGGCGATTTACTTATCGCAAAGGCGCTTGACGCCGCAGAGGTTATGACAAAGGCGGCGCATAGCAAGGAATATGTATCGCTGTTTACAAGCGGCGAAGAACTGCTTTCATTGATTGACGGAATCGCGGCGCATGATTATTCTGCGCCGGAATCAGCCGTTTTGATAACGATTGATGACAAAACACTTCAAAAACTGCTTGCGCTGACCGGAACAAGCGATTTTCTTGACGAGGGTATTTTCAACCTGATGAAAGACAGATTGTTCGGCGCGCTTCAGAATGTGTTCAATGCGCAGGGCGGGACGGCATGGCTCGCGGCGACCTCGGTTATCGCCTACTCAAACGCCTATGTTCAAGATGACGAATACAGCGGAATAGCCTATGTAATATTGAATTACGGCTCGGAGCAGCCGAACGTAGTATGCTCGTTTTACATGGACGGAAAGGTTCTTCGGCTTTCAAGCGCGTACGTGATTAGCACGGCGTTTGACGGAATCGACCTTTCGGGCGCAACGAACACCCTGAAGGACGCAATCGCAGAGTTCGCGCCAAGCGTTGACTTATCGGGAATAACTTTCACGGTTTACTCGGCGGAAGAACTAAAAAAACTGTAAACAGAATCGCGGGCGCGGCAAGCGTCCGCGTTTTTTTGCAAAATCATCTGAAAAAAGCGCGGGCAGGCTTTCCTATTGCAAAGGCAGCCTTGAGCCTTCCGGAAAGCCGAAGGGCGCGCACGATATGCCTGTCCCTGCCGCAGCGGGTGCAGAATTCGCGGTAGTCAAAGTACACGCAGTCGCCGCGCAAAAGAGTAATTCCGACAGCTCTTGAGAGGCACTCGCGGCAGACGTGCCTCAGGCAGCGTTTGATTACAGCGCGCTTTCTCATTTTCAGCCTCCCCCCACATTTCGCAAAAAGCGTATGCCGAAAATCCGGAATTCAGCACATTTATATCGGCGCGCGGGCATATATTTCCGGCAGGAAACAGCCGCAAAAACGCCAATTAAGCAAATAAACACGGAAGCGAGGAAAAGAAATGAGAAAATCAACAAGCCTTATGCTTGCATTCAGCCTGCTGCTGGGCGGAATCGCAGCCCCCGCAAGGGCGCAAGACGAGCTTTCGGACTATTCGGTGCGCGCCCTAATAATGCAGAAGATTATGGTAAGCGTCCGTCAATGGTCGGAAACAACCCCCGAAAGCGAAGAAGCGCGTAAGGCGCTTCCCGGGCTTACGGAAATGAACGACAGCGTTCGGGCATTCTTTACGGAATACAAGCCCGGAGGCGTAATCCTGTTTGCGAACAATGCCGACGGAACGATAACTACGCTTCGCCTGATTAGCGCAATGCAGGAGACGGTTACGTCCGCGGGCGCGCCCGCAATGCTTGTTGCAATCGACCAAGAGGGCGGCTACGTAACGCGGCTTTCGCAGGGCACATCAACGGCGGGCAATATGGCTCTGGGCGCTCTCGGCGACGAAAAAAGCGCGCGCGAATCGGCTGAAATAATCGGAGAGGAATTGAAGGCGCTCGGCTTTAGTGTAGACTTCGCTCCATCCCTTGACGTGAACTGCAACCCGCTCAATCCGATAATCAACGTCCGCTCCTTCGGCAAAAGCCCAAGCGAGGTTTCGCGCCTCGGCTTGGCGTTCATGAGCGGGCTTTCCGGCGCGGGAATCGTACCGGCGGTAAAGCATTTCCCCGGGCACGGCGATACGACAACCGACTCGCACAGCGAGTTGCCGCTCGTAGGCAAATCCTATGACGAAATTGAGAAAACGGAGCTTCCCCCGTTTCAGGCGGCAATCGACGCGGGCGCGAAAATGATTATGACGGCGCATATCCAGTACCCCGCGCTTGACGACACAAAGGCGGTTTCCGCTTTGACGGGCGAAAGCATAACCATACCCGCAACGCTATCGCGCAAGATTATTACGGAGCTGCTGCGCGAAAAAATGGGCTTTGACGGCGTGGTTATAACCGACGCGATGGATATGGACGCGATTGCCGCGCATTTCGGAGTCGGGGAAGCGATGATTCGCGCGTTCACAGCGGGCGTTGACATAGCGCTTATGCCCGTTTCAATCGTCTGCCCTGACGATATCGAAAAGCTGGAAGCGGCGATTCAGGAGGTTGAAGGCGCGGTAGAGGACGGACGGCTGACGCGCGAAGCGCTTGAAGCGTCCGTTCGCCGGATAATGAAGCTGAAGGAAGAAAGCGGCGCTGCGAAATATAGTCAGCCCGATATTTCAATCGCGCTTTCAACTGTCGCAAGCAAAAAGCACCGCGAAATCGAGCGCGAAACAGCCGCACAGTCGGCGTGCATAATAGCAAACGACGGAATGCTCCCGCTCAAGCTCGGCGAGGGCAAAACCCTGCTTCTCATAGCCGCGTACGCAAACGAAATAACCTCAATGCGCTTTGGTGTAAACCGCCTTATGCGCGAGGGAAAGATTCCGAATATAAAAATTACCGAATATGTCTACAAGGGCAAGGCAGAGCTTGACGACGAGCTGCTTTCGCTAATCGACGGCGCAGACGCGGTAATACTGGACAGCGAAATTTCATCCGTTGCGCGGCTTCGCGCGGGCAGCTGGCAAAGCGATATTCCCCTTGCAATTATCGATAATTTGAACGGCAGCAAAACGCCGTACTGCTGCGTCAGCATTCACCTTCCGCAGGACGCGGCTTTGCTGACAAGCGCCCGCGCGCTTATCGCCGTGTTCAACCCCTCCGGAATGAGCGACCTTGCGCTTGGCGACGACACCTACGCCTACGGCGCGAACCTTCCCGCCGCAATGGACGTAATTTTCGGCGCGGCACAGGCGCGGGGCAAGCTGCCCGTAACAATCTACGCCCTTGACGAAAACAGGGATATAGACATGACAAAGGCGCTTTATCCGCGCGGATATTCGGCAAAGTAACAGCGCAGGCAAAGCAAAATTTGCAAATGTATAGCATAGTAAAACGGGAATCCGCAAATGGATTCCCGTTTTTGCGTGCGTTTGACTGTCTCCCGCAGCGAATTATTCTGAGCGGCAGATTATTTCACGGGACAGACCATTTCACACACAGGCTATTCGTGCGGCAAATTGTTTGACGCTTAGATTATTCCCCGCGCAGACAATTTTGCGCGTGTATTTTTGCGCTTACAAAAAACAATACTCGCTCGTTTTTGTGTATCCGTCTATTTCGCGCGCCAAATCAATGCAGGCGCGGAAAAGTTTCTGAAATCCACGCTCTGCCTTTTGACAATAATGAAATTAAAAAGTATTATTGTTACGTAATTATTACATTCATATTTCGCCAGAGTCGTTTTTGAGAGTATTCCCCCGCAAATGCCGCATTACGGACGGCGCAGCAGAATTTAAGCGCCGCTCAAACTGCAAAAGCTGACGTGAAACGAAATATTCAAATCAAACCGACAAAACAAGGAGATGAATCTCTATGAAAAAGTGCTTACGAATTGCCTGCTGCCTCTTGATTCTCTGCTTCGCTTTCCCGATTGCGGGGCTTGCGCAAACGCAGGACGAATGGAATCTGTCGTGCAAGCACAAGCTTCGCGTTTCAAGCGACGTATACTCCCAAACGCTTGAGGGTTTTGACGATTACAGCCCGTATTATATAACCACTTTGCCCGCTAATACCTATGTAAAAAAGAGCGGAGGAACAAACGACTTCCGAAGGATTACATGGATGGATAACGGGACTACAAAAAGCGGATATGTATTAAGCAAAAATATCACATATTGCATATCCGACGCGGTAAGCAAAGACGGAACTCCGCTTATCATTCACGAGCTAGACCCAAATCATGACGATATCGTTAACACCAATAAGGTAATAGCCATCGCGCCAAGCCTTTTGGAAACGCGTCCGTAGGATTTTCAGGACGTGACCTACAAAAAGCCCTTCTCAATCATCGACCAAGCTATCCAGAAGGCGACTACGCCGCAGGAAAAATGGGATTTGTCATGCACGAAAAAGCTTTCAAGCGAAACGACAGTCTATAAAACGGGCAAAGAACTGGGCGAGGTGCTAATGACGCTCCCCGCAGGCACATATATAAAGATTTCGGACACCGCGAAAACATGGCAGACAATAGATTTCATGGTTGACGGAGAAAAGTATCACGGCTTAATGGCGCTCGGCGGCGTTGACGATGCTACCGTTCAGGTTACAGGCACGGGCGGGCTGCCCGACAGCGTACACGAGCTTGACCCCCGCTATAAATCACTCACCGGCGGCAGCGTCAAGCTATCAAGCGGCGAAACCGGCAATTCGGACGAAGCCGCTCAAGCCGGCGAATCCGACGGCACTGCCGTATCGCTGGTGGAGCTTGGAAGCGTAACGTCCAAGGTTTCCTATCAGGGCAAGACGGTTGAGGTGGCGACAGCGGAGCTTGAGTTTGCCAAGGACGTGCCGGAAAGCCAGAAGGTTGCGGTAATCTACGCGCCGCGAACCGGCAAGGTTTCAATGCGCGCAAAGGCTTCGGAAAGCGCTAAGGTCATCAAAAAATGCAAGGCAGGTATCGTCGTCAGCGTACTAAAAACGGGAAAGCAATTCACCCTGATAAACTGCGGCGGCAAAGTCGGCTATGTGCTTACGGACTGCCTGCAATTCGCAAACCCCTCTGACGAAACGCTCGGATTGGCTTTGATTAGCTACAAGAGCAAAACCACCGGCTCAACCACCGCCAACATCCGCAACAAGCCTGACAAAAGCAGCGCAAGGGTTGCCGAATGGAAAACGGGAACGGAAGTCGTCATCCTTTCCTACAAGGACGGCTGGTACGAGGTAGAAGCAAACGGCATTCGCGGCTTCGTTCTAGAAGCGTTCGTTACAAAAACGGAGTAAAGCCGTTACGGAACAGCTCCTTCAAAACAAAAACAACAGGATGCCGCAAGCGCTCGCTTTTGCAGCATCCTGTTGTTTTCCTTGAAAGCTCAGATAATCGGCATAAGCGAAACGCCGAAATCCGATTAGGCGCTCGGCATAAGCATTTTTTCAGAGCGCGGCTCTGCTCTCACCGAAGCCTTATGCAAGCTATGCTTAGTTCCAAAAACAGCCTCCGCATTCAGCGAAGGCTGCCGTGTTGTTTGGTTGGAAATTATTCAGCGGCGGGTTTTTCGTCCGCAGGCGTGCCGTCCTTGTGAAAGACGAGCACCGCCTTTGCCGAGCCGGTAGCCGTAAACGAAACCAGCGAAAAGCCTTCCTTTTCAAGTTCGTTAGCTTTGCATTCAATCGCTTCCGCCAGCTTTCTGGCTTTGGGCGAATAGGAAATGACTTCTGTGCGATACATTTTACAACCCTCCTGTGTCCCATAGCGCTCGCTCGCGATATTGCGGGGAGATGCTTCTATTCTTGCAGATTTTACATTCGTTGTCAAGCAAATCAACAGAAGAAGGCGGAGCTGACGGCGAGAAGCAGGGCGGGTATATCGGCATTCATGCAGGCTTGCTTTTGCTGCGCCTCCTCCCTGCACGAAAGCCAATATCATTAATCCAGCCAAACGCCCGTCATATCAGGAATGCGCCTTATCCGCAAGCATATGTTTGCCGATTACAGCACGATTTCAAATTCGTTTATGCCGCCCTCGCAGCGATAGTCAATCCGCTTTGCTACCCTGCGCAGGATGGTGACGCCCAGCTCGGCGCTCTCAGGCAGGCGTTCGTCCTCAAACGGGCTGTACGCCCGCCCGCCCGAACGGCAGCGGATGCGCGTTTCGCCTGTCGCCGCGCCGTACTCAACCTCCAAATCAATGGAAATATCCCCGCCGTCCGGATAGCAGCCCGAAAGAAGCGCAAGGTTCAGCTCCTCCAGCATAAGCTGCAGCCGCCGCGAAACCGCGCCGTCAACTCCGTATTTTTCGCAGAACTGAATAACTCCGCCCTGCATACGCATAAGGTCGAACGCGCGATTGTCGATATTAAATGAAAATGTCTTGAGGCGGCGAATGAACGCCTGCGTCAATTTGCCTTTCGGGTTATCAAAAACCTCGGCGGGCGTTCCCTGCTCGTATATTCCCTTTTCGGCAAAGAACAGCACCCTGTCCGACACATCGCGGGCAAACGCCATCTCATGCGTGACAATCAGCATTGTCATGCCCTGTTTTGCGAGCTGACGGATTGTCGCAAGCACCTCTCCAACCATCGTCGGGTCAAGCGCGCTTGTCGGCTCGTCAAAGAGCATAACTCGCGGGTTCATCATAAGGCAGCGGGCGATTGCAATGCGCTGCTTCTGACCGCCCGAAAGCACGTCCGGCATAGCATAAGCCTTGCTGCTCAGACTAACCTGCTCAAGCAGCTCCATTGCGCGCTTTTTTGCGTCAGCGCGGGGCATTCCGAGCAGGCGAACGGGCGCCAAGCACAGGTTATCCATCACATCCATATGGCTGAACAGGTTGAAATTCTGGTATACCATGCCCATTTTGCGGCGTATGCGGTCAATGGGCGCGCCGCGCGCGGTTATTTCCTCGCCGTCAATCAGTATGCGCCCTGCCGTGGGCTTCTCCAGCAGCTCAAGCGAGCGCAGGAATACGCTCTTGCCGCAGCCTGAGCCGCCGATAATCGCGAGCGTTTCGCCCTCCTGAACGGTCAAATCAACGTTCCTCAGCACCTCCAAAGCGCCGAAGGACTTGCACAGCCCGTTTACTTCAATCACGCTCACGCCGCCTCGCCTCCCTTCCTGCGCTTTTTACGCCGCGAGGACAGGACAAACAGCCCGTACACAATGTACGCAAGCCCAAGATAAAGCAGCATTCCCGTTACAATCATGAACAGCGGCTGCATTGTGCGCGCGGAAATATTATTGATGACGCGCGTCAAATCAGTTATGGTTACATAACCAACAACGCTCGTCCACTGAATCAGATTGATGATTGTGGACTGATAAACGGGCTTTGCAATTCTCGCCGCCTGCGGAAGCGTAACAAGCCTGAACGCCGCAAGCCGAGAAAAGCCAAGCGTTCGCGCCGCCTCTGCCTGCCCCTTGTCAGCCGCGGATAGCGCCGAGCGCATTAGCTCCGCAATATGCGCCGATACGTTAAGCCCGAACGCGATTACCGCTACATATTCCGCGTCAAGCGGCGAGCGGGCCAACACCACATAGTACATCAGCATGAGCAGCATAAGCACGGGAGAGCCGCGCAAAACGGCGATATATGCTTTCGCGAGCCAGCGGAGCGGTGTAATTCGGCTCATGCGCATAGCGCATATAAGCGCGCCAAGCAGCGTGCCGAGCAAGAGCGACAGCGCGGAAATACGAACCGTCGCCCACAAGCCGTTAAGGATGGTCAGCCATGCGCCGCCCTTTATAAGGTTTGCATAGATTTGCTCAAAGAGGCTCATGCAGTCTCGCCCCTTTCATATTGCTTAATGCGCGGTTTGTCTCGCCCCAAAATGCGCAACGCCTTTATCTCATAGCAGTTCATGCCGCCATTTATGCAGGCGGCGGAAAACTGCCGCTTATTCAGCGCAAGGGCAGTTCCCGAAAGCCTTCCGCGCAGGGCAAAGCCAAGCAATGCGGCGGTTGGGCTAAGGAAGGTGAGCATTGTAAGTTTCCTCCGATACTAAAACAGGGGAGATAAACGCTGCCGCTTACTCCCCTGCCGCCATAAAGCTTATTCTACTCGCATTCCGACCTGCGTCAGACCGCCGTCAATGCCGCCCGCAACGCCGGCGTACCTGTACATAGCGCCGTCAACGCCGCGCGGGGTGGCAGGCTGCGCCAGCTCGGTAATCTCATTTCTCAATATCGGCAGGAAAGCAGCCGATTGCTCGTCGTCCGCGAAATTGAAGCCGATATTCGCCGCCTGATTTGAAATTGCGATAGCACCGCTTGCGTCCACGGCGCACACGTCGTCTACGCCAAGCTCTGCGCAGTACGCCTGCACCTCGGCGGGCGTTGCATTGGGATGCGCGGCAACCCATGCCGCCGCCTCGCGCGCAAGCTCAAGCAGGGCGCTGTCGGAACGCGCGACAACATCCGTGCGCGCAACCCAGCCGACTTTTGCCGACGCATACGGCTCGCTGCGCAGGCAAGGAACTACGTCCTGCAAATCCTTTGTAAGCGCCTCAAGGTCGCCCGTGAAGGTATCGGAGGACAGCACGTCTCTTTCAAACCCAAGCTGCCAGAAAAACAAATCAATCCGTCCGGTGCTGAGCGCCGTAAAGCGCGCGCCCGTTTCCATATACACAAACTCAACGTTGAAGCCCGCGCGCTTGGCTATCTCTGCCAGCACAGCGGTGTTATAACCTGCGGGCTTGCCGTCTACCGAGGTGTAATCCAGCGGCGGAATATCGCCCGATACGCCTACGCGCACGGTCTGCGCGCCCTCTATTACGGCAGGGACTACCGCGACAGGCTCGTCGTTTATGCCAAGCTCTGCTACGTTTGAATTCCACAGCGCGCCCAGCGTGCCGTCCGTGTGCATATCTGCGATTGCCGTGTTGACGCTTTCCAGCAATTCCGGCTTCTAATTGGAAATCAGCATACATAAATCCAGCGCATACACGCCTTCAACCGACATCAAACCGAGATTGCGCGCGGCAACATAACGCGCCGTCGGGCTGAGCGTCAGAATTACATCGGCGCGGTTGCTGCTTAGCATCAGCAGCCCTTCGGTCAGCGACTGCACGATAATGCTTTCGCCTATGCCTTTCGTAGTGCCCTCGCGCGTTAATTCGCCGTTACGGACAGCCTCAAGCAGGCTCTGCGTCTCGCCTGAATTAACGATGGCAAAGCGCGTTTCCGAATTAATGATGTCCGACGGCAGAACCTGAGCCATTGCGGGTACTGCGGTTACGAGCAATATGACGGTAAGAAGATATGTAAAGAGCTTCCTCATGTGTGGGGCCTCCTTTTGCGTCCCTTTGGTTACGGTCGTGCAGTATTCAGTTATGGGATATTAAGATGTACAGGCGCGAATCGTTCTTCGCTGTGAGGTTATTATAGCATACGCGGCGTTTTTCCGCAACAGAATTGCGCAATAGCCGCCGAAAATGCCGTGTCAGCCGCGATTGGCGGGAATAAAGCAGACAGAATATGTAATGCAAAAGCATTCAAGGCGCACAGCCGCCGATGCTTTTGTATAAGCGCGCAATGCGCCGTTTCGGGTCTGCCGCCAATATGTTGATATAGCAAAGGCTGCCGCAATAAAGAGCTTCCTCTTTTGCGGCAGCCTGTTTTGTATGAATTAATAAAGCTTCGGCAGCTTGTCAAGCGTTATTGCGCAGCTATGCTCGTAAAGCTTTTTCAGCGCGTCGTAGCCGTTATATTCCTCTGTAAGCACAAAGCCCCAGCTCCATGTCATGTACCAGAGCCACGGCGTGTGCGATTTTTCCAGCGCGTCTCCGTCGGGAATAACGCCGGTTTCTCCAATCGCCGCGCCCTTTGCGGCAGGGGTAATCTTTATCAGCCCTTCATAATTTTCACGAAAATCGCTATGGGCATGAGGCTTCGGATACATATCCCTTGAGATAATATCGCAGTATTCATCCCCGACATATCCCTCCGCGAGCGGCGAATTCCAAACCCATATCAGATTGTCAAGATGATGATGTTTGGTGTAATAATTATACATGAATTTGAACAGCTCTTTTGCCGTTTCAGGGCCCTTTGCGCCCCACCAGAACCAAACGCCCTCCGATTCGTGGAAGGGTCGCCAGAGAATGGGAATGCGCCTTTGGCAGAATGGCTTTAGCAGCTCCGCCATATGGTCAAGGTCGGAAAGGAACGCCTTATTCTCGGCTGTTCCGTCTTTCAGCGCTTCTCTTGCATCAAAATCGGTGTTCCTTGCATAAAATGATTTATCGCGTCCGCCAAGCGGTGAAAACCAATGCCATGTAAAGGTAATAAGTCCGCCCTTTTCAGCCCACTCAAACGCTTTTTCAAGCGTGCCCTTGTTCTCGTCCACTTCTCTGAGACAGACTTCGTCCGCCGTTTCGCGCTTAATGTTCGGCGAATACGAAAGCAGTTCAAATCCGCATAAGGCAGGATATTTCCCTGTTACAATATGGATTTTTGTAAGCTCGTCCTGCGCCATTGTCTGCGTATGCTGACCCGTAATGATGGCTTTGCCCTCAATCTTACTCAAGTAATCGAGTACGTTCCGTACCTCTTGAATGGCGTTTTTATTGACCGGTTCCGTTATCATACTAACCTCTCAATTTCTCGGCGCTTGCCATCATGCCCTGCGGCACAACTCCGACGACTGATTTACTGTGAATCTATATTAACGTAAATCAATATTGATTCAAATCCGCATTGATGCGAATTCGCATACTTCCATTCCGACAAAGCAAACCAAAAGGCTTTTTCTTTCTGCCGTTTGCGATTATCCGTCAGCGTTCGGTATCGTTCGGAAAAAGCCAACCGAATAATCAAGCGCCGTCATCCATTGCCAGTTTCGCCTGCCTGATGCCGAAATTCGTCTGCTTAACGCTGCGAGTCATCCGTCCAATGCACTGCCTAAAAAGTCCGTTCTCTGTGCGGCTCTGATTCTCCTTAGCGCAAAACCCAATCCATTCAGTCAGCCTTGTTTTAGTTATGAATGCGGCAGCTAGTACTCATTGTACATCATTCTTGAAATACAGTAAAGCCCGTCCACAAGCAATTCCTCAGTATATAGGTTGCGATTCACAGTAAAGGTTTCCCGAAGCTTGTTCTTCTTGCAGCCACCATCTTCATCAATCAATTCCTCTCGTGTGTAGATTGTGGCTCACAGTCAAGATTTCGGAAGCTTGTTCCGCTTATCCCAATTCATCACCAGCAACCAATTCCTCACGTGTGTAGATTGTGGCTCACAGTGAAGATTCCGGAAGCTTGCACTTCTTGCAGTCACCATCTTCATCAATCAATTCCTCTCGTGTATAGATTGTGGCTCACAGTCAAGATTCCGGAAGCTTGCACTTCTTGCAGTCACCATCTTCATCAGTCAATTCCTCTCGTGTATAGATTGTGACTTGCAGTCACGATTCCGGAAGCTTGCACTTCTTGCAACCACCATTTTCATCAATCAATTCCTCTCGTGTATAGATTGTGGCTCACAGTCATGATTCCGGAAGCTTGTTCTTCTTATCTCAATTCATCACCAGCAACCAATTCCTCTCGTGTATAGATTGTGACTTGCAGTCACGGTTCCTGAAGCTTGTTCCGCTTATCCCAATTCATCACCATCAGCGAATTACTCTTGTGTATAGATTGTGACTTGCAGTCAGGATTCCGGAGGCTTGTTCTTCTTATCTCAATTTATCACCAACAACCAATTCCTCTTGTGAATAACTAATCTCATACCTCAATACGAATCTCACTTTGGGCGGATAACTTCAGTTAGTAAGCTCGATAGCAGTATAGACAAGTGAATTCCATCCGGCTTCCGCATCAAGCTGAAAATAGTAAAAGTGCAGAAACCAATTTAATAGTTACGCACTTTATAATATAAAAAATCCACCAGCCTTAATTACAAGGACTGGTGGTTTAGGTGGTTCCCCAGGTGCGGACTATTTCCCGTTTACATACGACATACCCCGCGAGCTCGTGGCATAATCCATTCGTCCGCGTGAATTTTGCGGGCTTATTTATGTGAAACGGTGTTTTTTTCAAATTTCACATTTGATAGCGTCGGATTTGATGCTGAAAATTTGGTTCAAAAATGGTTCGCTTCCAAAGAACGCGCGCGCGCGAAAAACGCAGCGCGTTTTTTGCGTCTAGGGGTGAATGAAATCCATAAAAAAAATAAAAAAACTAGCCAGTTTTCGGGTCACGGCGAGCCGCATGGGGCGCTCCCGGCGCTTACAGTACCTTTTAGCCGCCATCGCGGGCGCGATCACGGGCGCGGCGCGCGCGATAAAGCAATCCCCTACGGGGATTGCATCCGCGGCGCGCGTAGCATACCCTCACGCGCGATAAGAGCAACCCCGTAGGGGTTGCATCATGGGGCGCGTGGCGTGGCGTGGCGTGATGCGGCGTGATGCGGCAGCGCGGCGCGGCGCTGTGCATCGGCGGCAGCGTGGAGCCCAGGAGCGAGCGAGCCGGGGCAGCAGATCGCCGCGGCGCGTGGTCGGCGTGGCGTGGAGCAGCCAAGCGGCAGCGCGGCGCGGCGCTGTGCATCGGCGGCAGCATGGAGCCCAGGAGCGAGCGAGCCGGGGCAGCGGATCGCCGCGGCGCGTGGTTGGCGTGGCGTGGAGCAGCCAAGCGGCAGCGCGGCGCGGCGCTGTGCATCGGCGGCAGCATGGAGCCCAGGAGCGAGCGAGCCGGGGCAGCGGATCGCCGCGGCGCGTGGTTGGCGTGGCGTGGAGCAGCCAAGCGGCAAGCGTGGCGTGGTGTAGCAAAGCGTGATATGACAAGGGTTTCCGCGTCGTTGACGGCTCGAATTTCGGGCAGAAATCGCAAAGCCTATATTGCATCGTGCGAGTGCGCGCCTGCGTGGAATTTTTTTACTCCCCCGTAGGGGGAGTAAGATCGCCGATTTTTTCCACGGCGATTTTTTGCCGTGCTATGCTATCAGCGTCGGCAGGGCAAGCAGCCCGAAAGACGGCGGCGGAAGGGCCGCAGCGAACATTGACAACTTCAAGCCCCACGGCGAAACGGATAGCGCAAACGGGTTCGAGCCCGTCCAAGACCGGCACACACTCACGGAAAGGCCGGCACAGGCGAAAAAAGCGCAAGCGGCGATACCCTAAGCGTAAATCCCATTGCACCCGAAAGCGTGCAATAGTCGGCACGAAACAACGTGTAGCGGGCGGCGGCGGGCCTTTGGCAAGCTCCGCCGTGCGACACAAGGCGAAAGCCTTGCGCCGCGCACAGTCCACGGCAAGCCGCCGCGGGTTGTGCGCGTCGCAAGACGACAAAAACACACAGGAGGACAAAACCATGACAAACACAGAAAACACCACGAACGCCACCGTCTACACCTTCGCGCCGGACGCGATCACCTGCAACGGTCGGACCTTCCCCGCCGAATACAGCATCAATCCCACAAGCGGCAACGTTTTCGCGTTTCTCACGATAGGCGAAAACGGCGGAAAGCCCGTTACCGTGCGGCTCAAGGTTGAGCGCGACGAAGCCGAATACCCGGCGATCCTCGCGGCAGCACAGCAGGAGCGCGAAGCGCGCAAGGCCGCGAAGCAGGAGCCCGCGCCCGTGACCGTGGCCGTGGAGCCCGTGACCGTGGAGCAGGAGCAGCCCGCGCCCGTCGCGGAGCCCGTGACCGTCCAGCAGGAGCAGCCCGCGACCGTTGCAAAGCGTGAGCAGCCCGCCGCGCTCGCGGCGTATTGGGCGAAGCGCCGCGCCGAAAAGCAAGCCGCCCAGGAGCAGCCCGCCGCGCCCGTGACCGTGGAGCAGGAGCAGCCCGCGCCCGTTGCGGAGCCCGTGACCGTCCAGCAGGAGCAGCCCGCGCCCGTCGCGGAGCCCGTGACCGTGGAGCAGGAGCGCGACCCGAAGCAGGCGCGCGGCCCGATCCCCGAAAAATCCTTTATCGGCCTCGAAATCAAGGGCAACGGCTGGAAAATCCTTTTCGACGGCGACCACGAACGCACGCGGGTTATTTTCAAGCGCGAGCCGAACGCCGCAGCCAAAGCCGCGATTGAAAAAGCGGGTTTCTACTGGTCGCCCGTGCTGCAAAGCTGGAACAAGAAATTGACTTTCAAGGCATACCGAGCCGCGCAAGCGCTCGCGCTCGACCTTCGCGCCGTCTGCGGTTGACGGCGCGCAAACATTCCGCGACACAAGGCGAAAGCCTTGCGCCGCGCACAGTCCACGGCAAGCCGCCGCGGGTTGTGCGCGTCGCAAGACGACAAAAACACACAGGAGGACAAAACACCATGACAAACGCCGAAATGCTGTACCACGTCAAGACCATGCAGGAAAACCAGGACGCCGACGCCGCGACCAAGTTTAATCTTGCCGTTCTCGCGGACGCGCTCACGGAAAAAGTCCGCGCCGATGCAGCGAAAATCTGCGGATGCGGAAACGCCGTCGCCGTGCTTGAGCGGATGTTCAAGGGCGCGGATCGCGCGAGCTTAAAAGGCGCGTGGACGGACGAAAGCGGGCGGCAATGCGCCTGCGACGGTTTCCGCGCGTTTCGCTTCAAGCAGCCGCTTCCGCTCGCGTCGATACCCGCCGATGAAAGACCGATTGAGCTACACAAGATTTTTGAGCCTGCGGAACGGCGCGAGAACGTTTTGATTGACGCGCCGACGATCCAAAAAGTCAAGGAGTTTATAGCGCTCAACCGCCCGACGACCGGCAAGGGCAAGCGCAAAGCCGTTGTTTTATATGACCTGGGGCGCGGCTTCCCGCTTGTCAACGCACAGTATTTGCTTGAGCTCCTAACCGTGTTCCCCGACGCGAAGCTATACGCCGCCAAAGAGCGCGGGCGCTTGTCCGTCGTGTACGTCGTGAGCGAGAACGGCGACGCGCTGTTGCTGCCTGTACGCGGAGCGGAAAAGCAGCACGCCGACGAGCTCGAAGCGAGGGCGCGCGAAATGTTTGCGCTTGCCTGCGAGGACAAGAGCGAAAGCCGCGAGAAATCGACGTGCTCGCTTGATTGCATTGCGACCTATGCGGACGCGCTCAACGTTGCAGTATAACGACCCGAAAGCATTTCAACCGCCCGCCCGCGGGCATTGTACGCGGGCAGAAGGGAGCCGATACCATGAACCGCATGAACACCAAAGCAAAGCGCCTCGAATGGCGCGAGCAGACGATTAAAGCCGCGCGGACGAGCGGCGCGACCGTGACCGAACACGCCGACGCCGATTGTATAAGCATCATCAAGCATTGCGCCGAGCGCCGCCACGAAATCACGGTCTATGACGGCACGGCGTACAAGCCCGCAATCAACGTATGGACGACGACCGCGGAACGGGCGCAGGAATTGCTAGACAGGCATTTGCAGCAGCGCCGCGAGCATATCGCCCGCGTGACCGACGAGCGCGGAAGCCGCAAGTTGTCCGGCGAAGCGCAGACCGCCGCGGCGATCCGCGAAATGCTCGCGCGGCGCTTCCCCGGCGTGAAATTCTCCGTCCGCTGTTCGTCGTTCTCGATGGGTAACGACGTTTCGATCTCGTGGACGGACGGCCCAGCGACCGAGCTTGTAGACTTCTACGCGAAGCGATACGCCTACGGGCGTTATGACCCGATGGAGGATTACGCTTACACCGTGGACATTGACCCGGCGCTTGGTTGCCCCGGCGCTAAGTACGTCAGCGCGTCGCGCCATATCAGCGCCGCGCGCCGCGCAGTCATCGAAGCCGCAGCGAGAGCCGAAACGGGCGGCGGCTTGCCGGATCATCACGGCGGCATACTGCCCGAATGTAGCGAAAACTACTTCAACGCGGAGCGTTACGAGTTTCAGCACCCGGAATTGTGGAGCGACGAATACCGCAGGATGTACGACGAACAGCGTGCGGAGCGCGCACAGGAGCAAGCCGAAGCCGAAGCCATAGCCGAGCAGGAGCGGCAGGACGAGCGCGAAGCGGAAGTATTCCGAGCCAAAGCGCGCGAGCACAGGCAAAGCGAAGCGCTTTCGGCGGTTCTCGATGCCGTGCTAGGCGTCGAGCGTGAGCCCAAGCAACCCGCCGACGTGGTAAACCTCGCGGAGTACAGGCAGCGCCGCGACGGGTACACGCTCGCGGAGTTTGCCGACAAATATTGCAAGCAGTAACGCCCCGAAAACATTTCAAACGCCCGCCCGCGGGCATTGTACGCGGGCAGAAAGGACGCCATGAACGCATTTGCGATTATCTGCATCGCCGCGATACTGTACAGCGTCGCGGGCCTCGCGTGGCACGCTGGAAAGAAAAAGCGCGCGGCAAGAGCCCGCGCCCAGGAGCAGGAGCGCAGGACGGCGGCGAAGGAAGCCGCAAAAGCCGAGCGAACGCAAAACGCGAAAGCCGCGCCGAAGCCCGCGCCGAAGCGGAAGCGCGGCAGACCGCGCAAAGAGAAGCCGGAAGCGCCAAGCATCGCGCCCGTTGTCGTGCTGGATCAGCCGAAGGAACCGCCCAAAACGCAGCCGCAAAACGGCGGCGCGTTTCGAGGGCAGACCGTTTCTTTCACGGGTACGATTGAGGGCTTTAAGCGCTCGCAGGCAATAGCCGCCGTGCAAGCGGCAGGAGGCAAAGCATACGACACAATGACGGCGGGAACGACGCTGCTTGTCGTCGGCAGCAATCCCGGCATGAACAAGCTCGACAAGGCGGATCGCTGGATTGGACAGGTCCGCAAGATAACGGCGGCGCAGTTTTTGGATATGCTCAAAGCGCCCGCGAGCAATGACAGAGAAACCTTTACTTTACAGGCGTTCGCCGCGAAGTATTGCGCTTAAAAAACACACAGGAGGGATAACACCATGAAAACCATGTATTGCGCCTACTATCCCCGGAATTTCTCAAACGAGTATACCGTTATTCGCGTCGAAACGCCCGCCGAGCTTGAACGGCTCAACCGTTGGTATGACAACTTGCGTTCTGACCCCGCCAACAGAAGCCTATGCCGCGTATCGGTCGCCGACTTGCGAAGCATGAAAGCGAGCGAGAAACACGCGCGGAAGTTCGATCAAGCCTTTAGCGGCTACTGCGATCCGTGGGAGCCCGTCAGCGTGTCGGAGTTCCTGCGCGAATACGAGTGCTGTTAATCTCCGCCCGATGATGATCCGATGGCAACGGATCGAAACACTCCGCAGGCGTTCGCGGAGTGTCGCGGAAAGCCGCAAATAAATACACGGGAGGCATAAACACCATGAAACACTACCACAACCGAGAAACCGAAAAGCTGGAGCTTCACTTTGACCGCTCCGAGTATGACGCGCTGCCGGAAACGGCGAAGGACAGCATCAAAAGCGCGTTCCTGTGGAGCCGGTCCGCGGGCGCATGGGTAAGCCGCGCAAAGCACCCCAACCTTTACCGCGCTCGCCGCGTCGCGGAAAGCCTCGGAAGCGAGGACGGCGGCGAAACGGGCGAGAAAATCAGCTTTGCCGAGCAGATGCAGCGCAAGGCGGAACGCGCCGAAGCCCGCGCGGAACGGTACGAGGAACACGCCGACAACGCGCAGACGCGAGGCGCGGCGCTCCAAGAGCCGATTAACCACATGCACGGCGACATAGCGTTTTTCACGCAGCCGAACATCAGCAGCGGCGCGGGGCGCGCCTTTACCCGCCGTCGTGAAAAGATGTTTGCGGCTTTCGAGCGCGGCATGGACGAATACCGTAAGAGCGCTTACTACCAAGAGCGCGCCGCTACCGCCCGCGAAACGGCAGCGGGAACGCGCCCGACCGACCGGGGCTTTATTGACCGCCGTATTAAGGACGCCGAGAAGGAAATCCGCGCGCTGAAAAGGAGCATCGAGGAACGCGAAAAAACCCTTGCCCGTATCGAGAGCGGCGAGAATTTGAGTTGCTACGACGGATCGCCCGTCACGGTCGATGGCTTGCAAAAGTGGCTGGATCGGTTGCTAGATATGCTCGACACCCAACTTGACAAGCTCGCGTATTACCAGGATTGCATGGACGAGGCGGGCGGCGTGAAATTCTCGCCCGGTAACGTCAAAAACGGTTATACGGTGTTTGTGAAAAGGTGGGGCAAATGCGAGGTTGTGAGCGTCGGCAAGGTCAACGCGACGGTTCGCATTTTGGAGGGCGGCGCGGCGAACAGCACGTTATCGGTGGCGTTCGCGGAAATCGAAAGCGTTGTTTCCACGGACGAGGCGCGCGAGCCTCACCCCTTCGCCGTGGGCGATACCTTCAACGTCCATCGCTGGAACGCCGCAACGGTGCGCTATGAGCCGGTCGAGTATACGATCATCAAGGCCACGGAAACGAGCGTAACGCTCAAGACGGGCGATGAAAAGCCGATTGTTCGTAAGCCTCGCCCGCGCCCGTACTCAAAAGACGAGTGGACGCTTGGCATCTGCGACGGTCACGACGGAACGGTATTCAAAAAAGCGCCGGAAACGCTCTCCCTTGCGGAGTTCGCGGAGCGCGTAGGAAAGTAACGCTTTGAAAACATTTCACCCACAGACCGCCCGCCCGCGGGCATCATACGCGGGCAGAAAGGGTCATTATGAATACACAACTACGCCGTTATCACGATGTAATCAATGCTGGCGACACCCACAAAACCTACACTTGCGATAGCTGGGCGATACCCGACGCTGGTACAGAAATTTGGTGTACTGGATGGAAACGCGGTCAGACAATCAAACCATATGGCGACGGTTGCCATGTGATTGTTGGATGCAGCGTATACCATTGCGATCAGTTGTTAGAAATTTTGGAACGCTTGGAGCGCGACGGTTACACATGGGGTATCGAGGGCGTTAAAATAGAACGCGAGCAGCAGTTGTCCGGGCGTTGGGTGCGTATCGAGCTTGACAAATAGTACAGCCGCCCGCCCGCGGGCATTGTACGCGGGCAGAAAGGGTCATATTATGCAGATAGATACGAGCCTCGCGCGTGAAATCGCGCAATGGACCGCAAACGACGGAACGAGGAAAGATATTTGCCGTGTAAAAGCAGCCCTGCGCGATGTGCGCGATATGATGTCAACAACAGACGCGCCGCAGATGTTCTCTGACGGCATCAAAAGGTTCGGGCGCGCGGCGGTCGCGGTAGGTGTCGCCTGTACGATTGTCGCGCGCCGCGAAAGCCTCAACGCGCGTCCGATCCGCTGGGCGCTGGCTGTGCTCTCCGCCTGCAAGGTAACTTTTGAGCCCGACACCTACGCATGGCGCGATGGACTGCATCCTAGCAAAATAGAGGTTTATGCGGGCGCGTTTATCCGTGCGACAACCGTAGAATAGCGCGTAATGGCATTGCCTTGTAAGCATTATACCAGCAGACCGCCCGCCCGCGGGCATTATACGCGGGCAAGGAGGCGTTAATATGCGAGAAAATCAATCGTTGTACACAAAAGAGCCGGACGGGTCGATTATGCACTGGTATTTGTGGGATTGGGTCGGAAACCGCTTTGCTGTAAGCGCAAGCAAAGGCAAGAAACGCTTGTCGGATTATAGGCGATATTACGAAGCTGACGATCTTGGCAAAAAGATATTCTTGTCGCGGAAAAAAGCACAGGAAAGCAGCGAGCAGCACAAAATGTAACGCCTCGAAAGCGTTTCAAAAACACATAGGAGGGTAACACCATGAAAATGACCCGTCAGATCGTCGCGCGCCTTTTCCCTTGCAAGGTATACTATGCTGATATAGCGGTGCTTGGTATGGTCGTCCGCGTGACGGTCACAGCGCCGGATTACCGGCGCGCCCGGATTGAGGCGCAGGAGATCGCCGAGGGCGGCGAGCTATTGGAGCTTTTGGAGGCATGAAGCACGAGGGCGTTCCCATTGCGGGAGCGCCCTCTTTTTTTGTCCTCCTGTTTTTCATAATGCGGTGTTCTGTAAAACGCGATTTGAAAACTTCGCTTCCTATTTTATATCCGAAATTTCACCCGTGTTTTTAGGCTCTGTTTAACCATGCCTTTTTATGACAAGTACACGCCGCCAAAACGATTTGAATAACGATTATCCTAAATATGACCCCCCCCCCGCTGAACGGGATGCTTTCTACCTCGTTCCCCCACGCATCCCATCCCGCGTATTGCTCGCGCGCGAATAGCTCCACGCGGGGCGCGTAGCTCACGAGTTCGATCATGGCGCGCATGGTCGCGGGCTTTACGCTGTGCGCCTGTTTCGCCTCGTAGAAGCCCGTAACGCCTTGACACCGTTTTCCGTCCTCGATCCTGTACGGCAGGCGCTTATCCGTCACGGCGAATAGGCAATGCTCCGTCATGCCCCGGTAATACTGCCCCAATCCCTTTCGGTCTTTGAGCCATGTTATCATCGTGACGTACTCAAAACCCCATGCCGTGATAACGTCCAGCGCGTCGCGCAGGTGGTTGTTTGTCGCCCAAAGGTACAAGTGGCAACCTTCCTCGTCGGCGAGCTCGCGCACGGGTATGGCGGCGATGTCGCGCGTTTTCATCAGCGGGTAATGACGGTCAGCGCCGCGCCGTATTTTCCCTCCGCCACTTTCCATCCACGGAGGATCGGCGTATATGGTCTTGTATCTCATATCAGTAAAACCTTTCTCTCTCGTCGTTTTCAAACCACAATTCAAACGCGCTCGCTTCGGCCCATTCAACGTCCGTGCAGCCAAACGAAGAAATGTAACCTTCTATGACATGAAACATATGAGCCCTTTCAGCGTATGAGCTTCTACATTCGGCATCAATGCCGGTAAGTAAATTTTCTTGCATCTTATCCTTTGCAAAGCGCAAAGCGGAAATGAGAGCAACCCGTTCTTTTCGGTAAACTGCATCGTGTACTCTTTTGGTTTCTGCGCCTTTATATCATTTCTCTTGTGCTTCATTGCTACCGCCTCCCCACGAGCCTAAATTTCATTAGGCTTTCGTCAATGTTTTCATCAATCACGCCGATGTAGACAAGCGTTTCCCGCCTGTACGAGTGACACAGTATGCGTTGCAGGCTTACCACGTCGCCCGTCATTTTGTAGTAATGGTAGCCGAACGTTTTACGCAGCGTGTGGCAACCGATACGATCCTCAACGCCCGCCTTTTTCGCTATGAGGTTCATAATCTGATACACGCGCTGCCGCGATATGGGGCGGCGTTTGTGCGCTGCGTCGCGCTGTTTGGATTGAAATATGTATTCGTCCGGGACGCGCCCGGTAAGCAGGCGGTTGATCTCACGTCGAGCCGAAGGATTGATAAGCACGCGCGCTTCCTTGCCCGTCTTTTTTGCCTGTATCTGCGCGTAATCATGCCCGCGCAGGTCGCGCACGCGAAAGCGCGTGAAGTCGCTCACGCGGAGCGAGGTATTGAAGCCAACGAGCAATATCAACTCCCACGATACTTCGCCTTTTCTCAAATGCTTATCATGCTCCCGCGCGATGTCGTAGAATTGTTGCAATACGTCCATGTCGCGTATTGGCTGCACAACCTTCATAAATGCTGCCCTCCCTTCTGTTTTCACTCTTTTTGTTTATGTCAACTACAAAACGTCAAAAAGAATAGCCCTGCGGAGTATGAAAATCCGCAGGGCTTTTTGTGACGCTTTCATTTGGCGGCGTGGAGCGTTACTCCGCGCCGCCAAACGTGGGCGGATAGGGCAACGCATCCTTCGCAAAGCTCTCGATCAGCGCTTCAAGCTCCGCGCGGGTCGCGCAAGCGTTAATCTGTTCCTGTGTTGCGCCCATTTGGGGAAGAACCGCGCGCAACTGATCGTCCGTCATGTCAGCAACGTCCATCGTTTCAACACGCTCATCGGTGATTTCCACATCCGTAATGTGCGAGAAGTTTTCATTTACTGCGGCCTCAATCGCGGCGGGATCGACGGTGAAGCCGCGATCTTTCAGCGCGTTCACGACGTAGGCGTACTTCTCTTTGCCTTTGCCCGCGCCGTAAATCTGTTCTGCGGCAAACACAAGGGTCTTGATGGTCGCCTTGATGTATGCCTGCTGCTCGTTGGTCGTGCGCGCCTTGATCCACGGGATGAGCTTGTAGGTCACGAGCGCGGCGATAATGGCGATCACCGCTTGGAGGATAGGGGTAAGGTCGATATTCATTGGAAAACCTCCTTCGTTTTTTCGCGCGGGTTGCCCCCGTAGCGGGCCGCGCGTAGTGCAGAAAACCGCGAACGCTCGCGGTTTACAGCCGTTGTTACTTTTTTAGCCCGGTCGCCCACAGGAAGTATGCGATAATGCCGCCCACGAGCGCGCCGAGCACCGAGCCAATGACGCTTTCCCATCTTTTTGCGGGCTTGCCCTTTAGCTCGTCCATCTCGTCGCGCAGCGTCTTTACCGCGTCGGATGTGTTCTTTTGGGCGTTCGTCAGATCGCGCACGGAAAGCGCGAGCGTATGAACGGAATCGGCGAGCTGCTTCTGCTCGTCGATCCGTTTCAGCGCCCCGTCAATCCGCTCCCCCATTTTTGCTTGTTCGGTAGATAATTTTTGCAAATGCTCGCGGATGTCGGCAAGCTCCGCGTTATACTCTGCCATAAATATCACCTCTTTTCCCGCCGCGTGACAGCGGGTTTTTCGTCGCGCTGCTTGTCTATAAGCCGTTGATATTGCTGTTCCGATTGCTCGTCGGCTTCCCTTGCAATCTTGGCAAGGCTAAGTCCGAAAGCCATACAAACCAACGTACCCGCGATAATCAGCGCGAGGGCAATCATGTGATGACCTCTAGCGTGCCGCCGTATGCCGCTTGCATGGCTTTCATATCGTCCTCGCTGCCTGTGAGGATAAGCCGATACCGCACGGGCGGTTGTTCCGTTGCGGGCTTTGCCTGTGCGAGCGCGGCGAACGTCTGCCGTCCGGCGATGCCGTCCACTGCGAGCGCGTTATCCTCTTGGAAGCGCCCAACCGCCGTTTCGGTCGCAGGTCCAAAGCTGCCGTCGATGCCGTCTTTGTTCGCGCCGAAGCTGCCGAGGTCATAGCCAAGCGCGGCGAGCGCGGCTTGAAGTTCCTTTACGTCGTCGCCCTTGTCGCCGTGGCGCAACGTGCGGTCGCCCAGCTTGCTAGGCGTAGGCGAGGCGGGAGCTTGCCCGATTACGGGCTCCTTCGCGGGTTCTCCGAGTATGGCGGCGACGCGGGCGCGGAACATATCCATGTTGTCACCGAAGTTCCGCATCCAGCTTTCGGGATCGCCGTGATTGCTGGCGTACCCGGCGAGCGCCGCCTCCCTGTGGCTGCATATGTCGGCAGAAGTGAACCCGAAGCGGCGGCACAGATACGCGCAATATTCCTCCGCCACGCCCACAGCCTTGCGGTAATATGCTTCGTCCGTCGCGCTGCCCTGGCATATCTCAAATTGCAGATGTGCCGTAGGATCGTAGTTGTAACTCCCCTTGTTCCCTTTTCCGCAACCCCAGCACGCATATTCGTATGGAAGCGTGTTAGCTACGATTACCTCGCCGTTCGCGTCCAGTCCGATAAATGCGTGCATACATTTATCCGCTTCGGCTTTGTTCCAATGGTTCCCGTTCGCGTTCACGCCGAGGCGGTCGGGCGCGTATACATAGCGCTTGATATTGCGGTTGTTGGCACCCGTGGAGTGTACCAAGATGCCAACGTGGGAGGCTTTGCGCCCCTTTTGATAGCATCTGTTCGCCGTTTGGTAGCAAGTCAGAATTTCCATGCCGATACCTCCCTCCCCATAGTTGCTTTTGAGCTCCGCGCCCGGATAGTAGAACGCGAGGATTTTATCCGCGCTGATGCCGTTTTTTGCCGCCCAGGACGCCCCGTATTGGCTCATGCCTACACCGTGACCCTTCGTGACGTTCTGCCCTTTTGATGCCCTTTCCGCGCACTCTGCGGCGTCCCACGGGTCGTCCTGCGCGATAAGGTAGGGCCGCTCGCCTCCCCAGCGCTCCGCGCTGCTCACCGTTCGCCCGCCGTTGCTTGCGGAATAGCTGCATGTTTTGAGGATTTTCCCGCCGTAGGTAAGCACGATGCCCGCCGTATCGGAAACACCCTGTATGGCGTTTGGGTATTTGTCCTTGTCCATGCGGCTTGTGCGGAACGCTTGATGCTTGTCGCTTTGGTCGGTGATATACTCGCCATCGCCCGTGTATGGCATGGCATAGGTGCGCGCCGCGATTGCCTGCGCCTTGCAAGCCTCCAAGCTCGCGTTACCTATTTCCGAGCCGACGACGCCGCAAAGGTAGTCCTCGATGTCGATAGCTACGATGTCGCCGTTGGTAACGCCGAAGTAGTTGACGTTTTCCGCCCGTGATACCTTGATGCGGATAAGCAACGTAGATGCCCTCCTTCCTCTACAACTCGATCCGTTCAGCGCTTTCCAGCCATGCGTAAAAGCGGCGGCGTATGTCGTCCTCCAAGCCGTCGAATTTCTCTACGCCGCGCATGACGTACAGCGTCGCGTCATACTCAATCGCGCCGCCTCGCGTCCTGTACACGCAAAAATCCGGGGAAAGATAAACGTCAACCGTACCGTCGCCGTTGTCCTCAATCGAATAGTGGTTTTTGGGTCGGTCACGCGCATGGCTCATTGTTAGCGTCCTCTTTTCTTTGCAGCACGATATTTTCCTCGATCCAGCGCCGCAGATTGTAGCCGCATTTATGCTGTGTCAACCCGTGATAGCTGGATATGGTATCGAGTGCGGATTGTAGGTCAATAGCGCCAAGCGCATACATTTCCGCGACGTGCTTCAATGAGCGCTTGATGTGCCTTTCGCTGGATTTCCGTATTCTAATCCCGTGTGGGCTGATAACGCAGCCTACAAATTCGCATCCCTGCCGCACGGGATAAATCGCCGTCTTTTGGTTGAGCGCAAGCCGTAGCTCCGCGCGCATGAATTGTCCGATAAGCTCCTTCACGCGCTCCGCTTCCTTTCGTCCTTTGATAAGGATGATGGTATCGTCCATGTAGCGGATGTAGTAACGCAGTTTGAGGATGTGCTTGCAATATTGGTCGAGCTTGTTTAGGTATACATTCGCCGTTTCCTGGCTTGTGAGGTTGCCTATCGGCATACCCACGTCATACAACCGTTCGTCGGGCGGGCAATCGCTCGCGCTCATTCCCTCCGGCAAGCCGAAAGGAACGTCCGGGTTGTTGATGATCGTGCCGAGCAGCCAAGTAAACCACTCGTCGTTGATGTAGTCCGCGTATACGTCCATCACGGTATCGTGATCGACGCGATAAAAATACTTGGAAACGTCCAGCTTGAGGATGACCCAATCATCCGCGTCTGGTCTGCGGCTGATAAGTTGCAGCCAGTTAAACAGCGTTTCCGCCGCCGCGAGCGTGCCTTTTCCCTCTCTGCATCCGTAGGAGTGCGTTATAAAGCGCTTGTCGATGTACGGGTTGATTTGGCGGTAGATCGCCCATTGTACAATGCGGTCGCGGAAGCCAAGCGCCATCACGAGGCGCGGTTTTGGGTACTGAACGTAGAATTGTCGGTACGGGCCTACCTTGTAGACCCGCTCCCGCAATTCTCGCTGTAATGCGAATAGATTACCCTCTAGGTTTTGGTTGAATTTCAGCACTTCGGCGCGATAGCGCTTGTGCTCCGCCGCCTTGACATATGCGGCGTAGAGGTTTTCAAAGGAGCATATAGCTTCGCATAGATTACACAGTTTTTGCAATGCTCCCATCCTTTGCGCCATGCGTGGCGTTCCCGCTGGCGTTCGATTGCTTGGGCGCTCGCGCGCTCTCTGTGCCTCGCAATCTCCGGCTTAGAGCCTCCCGGCTCCTTCATGGCAATTCTCGGCGCGCATCGACCGCGCCGGGATTTTCGTTTACCGCGCGATAGCGCGCGGAAGGAAACGCACCCCTCCCAATTCGTAACGGGGCGGTGTGGCGTACACAACCGCCATTCTCTCATTTGACCGGGAGCGGGGGCGACCGGCGTAGTTCGCGTTCGCGTTGCCGCGAACGTTGTTGCAGTTCTCGTAGCCGAGGCCCGCGTTGGACGTGTTGTTGTAGTTGCCGCCGCGCCGCGGGACATACTCGCCCTCGGCGAAACGCACGTTCACGTTGCCCTGCGCCTGCTCATTTTCGGCACGTTCCCTTTGGCGCTCGTGCGCCCGTTATTTCTCCTGCGCTTTGACGGACTTGATCCAACTGCCTAATATGCGCCCGATCTCCGCGATTTTGGCGCTCCATGTTTCGTAATTCTGCATGGTAAGCAGTTGCCTTTCGTTGCCGCCTTTGTCCTTGTACTTCGTTCTTTGGGCGCGGCGCACCAGTTTTTGAAGCTGCGCCTTTTTGATGTCAATATCCGTTAAGGTTGTCTTTTTGAAATGCTTTAGCTCTGCGGCCGTGCAAAGCTCGGATATTTCATACATCATCGTGAGCATCCGTTCGCCCAGCGAATACTTGTACACGTTCGGCCATTTCTGAATGAGCGGGTCCGCGTAGTCGATCATGTCCTCGACCTTCTGCCCCGTCGTCTTGCTGTCCTCCATATGGCACCCTCTCGCGTAATACATCGCGCGCATAACGCGCGTGTGTACGCGCGTTATGCGCGTAGCGATTACGAAAAGCCCTTCCGCTCCGTTTTTATAGCCTTAGAGCGAAAAGGGAAGGGGCGCGCTTTCGCGCGCCCCACAGGGGTTCAGATTACAGGTCACGGGGTTTCAAGGGAGCGGGGGCGACCGGCGCAGCTCGCGCTCGCGTTGCCGCGAACGTCGTAGCAGTACTCGTAGCCGAGGCCCGCGCCGGACGTGTTGCTGTAGTTGCCGCCGCGCCGCGGGACATACTCGCCCTCGGCGAAACGCACGCCCACGCTGCCCTGCGTAGTGTCGCCGGAGATAGGGAATAATCCCAATTCTTTGAGGATATGCGGCACATAGGGAACGTTGGTGCTGTTTACGCCGAGAGCCGAAAAGGAAGTTCCGCGATACTCGTTGTCAAACGTCGGCGCGACGTTATCCAGCGTGATCTTGCTGTTCGCCCATGTCCAATGGAGCGTGCCGGTCGTTCCGGGCGCGACCAGCGTATAGCCGTCGTCGCTCGTGTTCGGGAGGATCGCTTTCCACGCGGCGCTATTCGCGGACAAGTCGGCTTCCGGGTCGGCGGCGTTGTTATTTTCGAGGATTTGAAGCTCGCAATCAACAAGCCTGTACCCGTAATCCTGCTCAAAACAGTTGCCGACGATGTCCGCAAGGTTGCCGGGGTCGTTGCCAAGATACCACGAGAGCGGCCCGCTGCCGTTGAGCGTGTTATAGCCGCGCGGCTCGTCTACCAGTCCGCGCTGACTTTTCACAGTTTCGCCGCCGATAAACTTCTTTTTCTCCCAGTATTTCGGGGCGAGGTCGGGGCGAAGCTCCGCCGATGTGGTATGCGAGGTCTTACAAAGGTACTCCCAGCCGTACAGTACGCGCTTGGTGCTGTCGGCGGTCACAGCCTCCGCCGTTTTCCACGGCGTGCCGTCGCGGTAGTCAACGGAATAGCTGTTGTTGCCCTTCGGCACCCATCCGTTCTTTTTGGCGAGCAGCAGAAGGAAGCCGCTGTCGGCAACGGTCTTTCCGCTCACGCCTCCGCCGAACGCGCGCATACGTTCAAGAAACGGGTCCATGCCGAGGCTTACGCGAGGCGGTACGTTTGGCAGGCTGTACAGCGTGCCGTTGGCTTGCAACTCCGCCGCCTTGAATTTTCCGAGCAGGATCGCGTCCTGCTCCACACCGTTGATGATAAACGCCGGGTGAACATGGTCGGGTAGGCTGCTGTCCAAATCGACGCTTTTCATCTTGGGGAAGCGCACGAAAATAGACGGGTTGCCCGCTTCGTCGTACTTTACGACGTTACCGTACTTGGTCGCCAGAAATTCCAGCGCGGAATTAAGCATTGCCATTGTTTTCACCGCCCATCAGAGCCACGAGCTCGTTATATTGCTGGGTCGTCAGCTTCCCCGCGTTCTTAAACGCGGTCAGCTTTTGCGCCATGTCCGCGCGGTCGTAATTGCCGCGAAGGATGACGCGCTTTGCGTAACGGTATTCCATGTATGCGCCCTCCTGTCGTTATTCGGTCGTGCCGTGCAAAGTGTTTTGATACAGCAGTTCCAAAATGGTTTCGTCGTGTTCCTCCGCCAGCGCAAGCGCCTCGCGCCGCTGCGCCGCCGCCTCTCTGTACGGAGCAAGCCGCTGTTCCTCCGCCGCTGCGCGTTCCGCCTCCAGCGCGGCGATTTCCTCCGCCGTCAGCTCGTTTTCCTGCGGGGCGTTCATGTTCTCCGCTATCTCACTCATGCAAGATCGCTCCTTTCTTTAGGTCGTCGCCGCCGAAACGAGCGTAGCGACGGACGTTTCCAGCGCGGCAATGCGCGCCTCAAAGTCGCGCCTTTCGGCCTGTGCCAGCACATACAGCAGATTGAAAGCCGCATCGACATCGCCGATACCTTCCTCCAAGTGGTTGAAGTTGGTCGCGCTGTTGGGCGTGCCTTGCTGGATGATCTCACCCGGCGCGGCGGTAAAGGTCTTGCTGCCGTCGCCGTTGGTCGTTTCCGTATAGGTCTTTGGACGCTCAACAACGTGGTCTTTCCACTTCATGCGATTATGAGCCATGTTTCCGTTCCTCCTTCATTACGGTTCGCTGACGGTGAAACGGAAACGGTACAAGATGCCCTCCTGCGCGTCTAGGCGCGTGATGCTCTCCGCTTTGCTCGCCCACAAAACCCCGTTGTGGTCGAAAAGCTGTACCTCCGTCACCGTGATATTGCCTGCTATGGTGTGGTCGATGATGAAGCTCACCGAGATACGGCCATCGGCGAGAATGGTAGCGTCCTCGATGCTCGCGTTGTAGTAGCTGCCCGCCACCTTGTACCGGGCGTAAGCGATACTGTTTTTGAGAAACGTCCGTATCGCTTGCAGCGCTGCGCTTGTCAACATAGGCATCCTTCCTTTCTGCGGCATTACGCCGCGTGTGCTTTATAGCCCCGTGTCGCCGCATACGCTATCGCCGCATTGCGTATACGGAAAGGCATATCCCTCGATGTCGGGAGAGGCGCGAATGTTCCCGTTCCCGTGCGCCCCCAGTGTGGAGGTAATGGGGTGAGTGCCCGCTTGCTGTTCCTCGCTCGTCTGCGGATATGGGTACACAAATGCGTTGCCCTCGCCGTTCGCTTGTATTGCCGCCGTACCCTCGTTGGCGGTGATGTTCTGCTGCGGCGTCGTTCCCGTCAGCGGGTACGGGTATCTGCGACCCTCGCCCTGGGCTTCCGCCGCAATGGAAGCGTCGCGCACAGCGCCCGCGAGAATGATCCCCGGATGTGTTCCGGCGTTCCGCGCCTCGTCTGTCTGCGGGTACGGATAAACGTAGGCGCGTCCTTCGCCTCCCGCGTTCAGCGCAGCTTCGTTGAGGTCGGCGATGATGTTCTGCTGCGGAACCGTGCCGGTCGCGCGGTACGGGTATCTATGCCCTCCCGCTTCCGCCTCCACGTCGGCGCTTATGTCGCGCAGGATGCCGATTGTGTTTGTCAGCGGTCTAGTGCCTGCATACGCATCGCCGCCCGTCATCGGGTACGGGAAGCGTGCCTGCTCCGCCCCCTGTCCGCTGATGGTGATTTTACACATGCTGCCTATGGCGATGTCGTCAAGGACGCTTCGGACGTTCTTTGCGTTCGTTATGGCTTTGCGCGCCCATTGCTCGGTTTTGTTCGTCCAAACGCCCGATACGGTCACGCGGAAGTGGAACGGGTCGGCGTTGTAGTTATGCCATTCCTCAACCTCGATGTCGTCAAAGAAGCCCGATAGATAGTTGACGATTGCAACGGGCGTTCCGTAGGCGCGGTATAACGGCAAGGCGTCTCTGATCCATACGCGCTTATTGGTTATGTCGGCCTCGTAGTCATACAGGCAGTTGGTTTCCCACGCCATTTCATCAAGTCGCCACTCCGGCATTGCGCTTACGTCCGCGATAATGTCTACGCCGTCGCTAACGATGCCGCACATCTGCGTAAGCGCCGTTTCAATGCTTTTTGCAATCGCGCGCGCCGTTCGATTACGCAGAAGGAATTTTGGGGTAAGCTGCTCGATGTGAAAGTTTATCATGGCGTAATCACCGCCAGCGTGATAGTACCCTTGCATCGTTTCGTCGCGTCGATGGTGGTATACTCAACGTCACCGTTGTTAAAGTTGCTTCCTTCGCCCCATACTACGCGCGTTGCGCCAGCTTGGTAGATAGCCGCCATAAGGTGATCGGGGTTGAATGCCCGCCCGATGGTGTTGTCCTGCCAATCCTTGTACTCGTTCATAGCCGCCGAGATCGCTGCCGTGATGTTTGCGCCGTCCTCCGCCAAGTATTCAACGTTCAGCGTATACGGGATTTCCTCCGCCTCGCTGACCGTCACGGTATCGGTAAGCGGTCTGATGTTCGTGGCGTTGAGGGCGTTCCGCACGTCCTGTAATATCGCCTCGGCTCCCGTACTGCTTTCGAGTATGAGGTAAACCCCCACGTTGCCCGCCGACGAGCATACGGCTTTCGCGTCGAGGATTTCGCTGGACACGTTTTTAGCCTTGCTCTCGTACTGTCCGCTCGGTCCCGTCGTCACGCTCGCAAGCCCATATAGGCGTATACGCTCGCGGTAGGTTTCGTCCTCTTCCTCGTCGTTTCCGCCCACGGCGCTTGTGGCGACAAACACGCTCACAACAGCGGGGTTTGTGATGGCAAGCTGCATCTGCGTACCCGATAGAAGCCCGTTGCCAACGCTCCCCTCTTGCTCGCATATTACCTTGACGGTCACGGTTTGCGCGTAGCCCGTTTGCGTGAAGTCGTCCGTCGTGGAGTAGAACACTTCTCCGTCCGCCGTCATCGCCGTGCCAGCGGCGATTACCTTGCTTTGTCCGCTTTCGGAGAACGTGAAGGTAACGGTCGCCGTCGCTGCTTGCGCTTGAATACGCAAGCAGTTACGATGCTCTCCCAGCACGTCGAGGTATTCCCCCAGCGCGTAGCGTAACGTCTGCATACGCAGGGCGTTATCCACGGCTGCGAAAACCTGCGTCACGATGCTTTGCACGGAACGCATGAGGATTTCTTTCTCGTCGCCCGGATAAAGGATGTCGCCGCCCTCGTTGACATAGGTTGCTACCATAGCCTCCCATATCGCTTCCGGGTCGTATGTGAGATAATGCAATTCGGTATTGTCCATGTCGTCACCGCCCTTCCAGCGTTAGCCCTCGATGTTGATCTCAATTACGGCGCGTATGTAGACCTCTCCGTTCGCGTCAAGGCTGCACTCTGCGCTGACTACCTCCGCGTCCGGCTCCCACATCATCACGCGGTCAAGCTCCGGCAGGAGGGCTTCCGAAAGCTCCTGCATCGGCAGATCGTAAAGCGTGGGGTCGAACCCTCGCAGGCGGTCGTAAGGCACTTCGCCCTTGTGACACATCAGCAGATTTTTGGCATTCTGTATCGTGCGTGGAATGATGCCGTCAATCTCAAAATCAATCGGCGCATCCCGATTGTCTATCGTGTATTGAGCCATGCCGCACCTCCTTACTTCGCCATGCGTTTGATTTTCGTGTTTTGCACTCTCGCGGGCTTTACGACGGGTTTAGGTGCGGCCGGTTTGCTTACGGTTTTCGCCTTGTTGACGACAGCCGCCGCCGTTTTGATTGCGTTTGATACGGTCGAGACGACGCTTACGACCTTTTTGACGGTGCTCACCGCTGCAACAACGGCACCGACCACAGCGCCTACGACAGATACGGCAGACGTTTTCTTTGTTGTGGGTTTTTTTGCCGTGGTTTTCTTAGGTGGGCTTGACGAGCCTCCGCCGCTGCTGCCACCTCCGCTGCTGCCTCCGCCTGTCGTTACGCTGCTATCGTCTTGGGTTCCTTGCTTCATGGTGAGCTTTACGGTGCATGAAATCCATTTGCCGGTTGGGGATAGCACCAAATCCGATATACTGGTTTCAGTAAGGCGGAATTGAAACGGCAGCAGCTTCGTACCCCCGATGTAGATATAGTGGCAACGCCCCGCTCTCGCGGCATAAAGGTAGTTTTTTGCGCTCTGTTCCACATTGCAGCCGGTAAAAGCGTTGAGCGGCACGTTAAAACTGACCTCCGCGGGTTTGATGCTTTTCTTGGTAAGGTAATCCTGCCCTTGACAGTTTTTTGTTTCGGTGTTGCACGAGTTTTTGATTGTAAAGTTCGTAAAACTGTGGATCACGTTTGCCGTGACAAGGAAAGTTAAATCCCCCCATTTAGCGATCTGACCCATGCGCTACGCCTCCTTCCACGGTGCGTTGCTTGGCGCGGGTGTATATTCGCCCTCTGTGACCTCGATTTCGGGCATAAGGATCACTTCGCCGCCGCTAAACACGCTGACGTTGCTGATGCCGGGGTTTGCGTTCATCAGCTCGCAGGCGTATTTTTCATCGCCAAGCGTGGCAAGCGCTATGCTGTCGAATGTTTCCCCGGCGCTGCAATAGTACACATAACCGCTATAACGCATCAGGAGTACACCTCCACTTCATCGTGAAGCCGCTTTTCGCTCCACCACTTATCCAGCCTTTCCTTGTCCTCTTTGAGCTTTTCCTCAACGCCTTGCGCGTCGGTCGCGTATATCGTCGGAGAATAGACAATCTGCGTAGGCGTTTGGTTCGGGTTGGCGTTCAGCCCTCCGTTGCGAGATATGAGTTCGGGCCATGTAAATCCGCTCGCTGCGCGCGCCGCGTCGAGAAGCTCCGCCGTCCTGTCGCTGTGTTCCTCCGGGATAGCCCATTCAGCAAGCCCCGGCACTTCGCCGAATATGGCGGGTTCGTCCGTGCGTCCGCCCTCGGCGAATAGCCCGAACCGATTTGTGCCTTTGATGTTCGGCAAGCTGCCAACGGTGCGTATGTATACCGTATAGCTTCCGGGGTTGGCGCTCAACGAGGCTTGCGCGTTCGCGGCGAACGTGCTTCCCAGCGCGCCGCCGTCAGGTAGGTTTACGTCGATGCCGAGCGGGTTTGCGTCCATAACGCCTTGCGCGCCCGCGTTAGCCGTCGCCGCCGCGTCGTCCGCGCCGACCACTTCCGCGCCGATTTCGATACCCTCCGCGCCCTCCGGCGCAAGCCCGTCTGTATCAACGTCTAGGCTTACGGGCGTTCCGTCGAGCTCTCCGATCTGCGCCTCCGCGCCCGTCGTATCGGCTTCCACGACGGCTTCGATGCGGTATTGCTCGGCGTTCTCGCTTGCTTTGCCGTAGAGCAGGCTGTAAGCGGCGTACTGATCCGACCATCTGCTTTGGGCGATTGCGGCGGTATCGCCCGCCAACACCTTGCTAAAATCGTACTGACCCTTTAGCTGGTCAACAACGTCATCCCACGTTTGGCGCTGCTCCCGGTTGGAAAACCTATCGTAATTCTGCATCCAGTAGGACACATACGGTTGGCTTTCCGCTTCCATTCCGCGCCGTAGGTTGTAAAACAGCGAGCTATCGCCTGCGTTTTCGCCAAACGCCCCGCTGATGGCTTCGCGCGCCATTTCTGCGGTGTACTTGGTTACTTCCGGCACAACCGCTGTTGCGTCGATTTCGCCGATTGTCGGTGTTTCGTCCTCTCGAACGAGGGTGTTAGACCCGACTAGGTTGTTTTCCTCCGCCTGCTTCTGCGATATGGTGTAGGTGTAGTCCATAAGGGCTAGGGCTGCGTCGATATATCCCGGTATGGCGCTTACCTCGTCATAGCCCATGTAGGGATTGAGGAAGGAGGTTAGCCCGTCGCCTAATCCCGTAATTCCCTTTTGCGCGTACCACAGTTTGTAGAGTTGGTTGTACATGGAATTGGGATCGTCGGCATCCTCCAGCGTCGGTATTTTCCCGTTCGGAAAATACTTGCTCCAATCCCTCTCCCCAAAGTCCAGAAATCCGCTTTCGTCAACCGTAGGCGCTCCGTCAGCGTATACTTGCTTGATGAAATTCCAAGCGTCCGAGTAATCGCTTCCGTTCATCAGCGTGTCAAAAGCGGCGCGCGCAAGTTCTCCGTATTTTTCTTGCGTGCTCGTGACGTATTCTTGATACTCACGGTTAAGCTCGCTCTCGACAATGCCCCATTGCTCGGTTAAGGTTTGGCGCTCCGCGTCGGTCCCCGCGTTATCGTAGTTGTATTGCCACGCCGCGCGCTTTTCGCCGTAGGTTCTGTGCCACCAATCCTCTAGCGCCTTGATCTCGGTAGCCTGCGCTTCCTCGTTGCCTTCTAGGTATTCGCTTACGCTATCCCAAGAAACGCTTTGCGCCTTATGGAGCTGCGTATAATACTCCTGCTGGCTTATGGCGTTTGCGATTTGCGCCTGTATCTCGTTGAGGCGGTCCACTTGCGCCTGTATCGCCATTCGGTCGCCCTCGTCAAGGCTCCCGTCTTGTAGCGCCTCGGTAAGCGCGTCGCGCAGCTTCTGTCCGATAGCCTCGGCTTGCCCGTACAAGCCTTGATAATATTGATCCTCCCAATCGACAAGACTTGTAAATGCGTCCGTTTCCTCCGGCGTTTGCATATCGCCAAAGAGAATATCGGTCAGTTGCAGCGCTTCGCCCTTTTTGAGCGTTATGCCGTCTTTAATGGTGCCGATGATATTTTCACCGTAACCAATAAGGGCGGTTTTATCCTCCTCGGTCAGCTCCTTGTTTGTGAGTACGGCGGTTATGAGGTCGGATGAAAAGGCGGTCGTAAGGCTCTGATAGTTTTCGGCGGTCGTCGCAATGGCCGTGTCAAACTCGGATAGCGCGGTTATTGTGTTGTCAAACTTTGTTTTCACGCCATCCGCATAGGATTGTAGCTCTTGAAGGTCAAGCTCCAGCGTTCCGAAATTGCCCTTCCATTCGGTTTCCGCAAGTTGCGTAAGGTATAGCGTCAATCCAGCAATGGCGGTAACGGCAAGCGTTATCAGCCCTGCCGGGGTGCAAAGAAAGCCGATCAGCTTCAACGCGCCGCCAACGATCATCAAGCCGGGGCCGACCGCCGCGATTGCGGCAAGCCCGCTCACAAGCGCGTTCATGCTGTCGGCGTCCATTTCGCTAAGCGATGTTACGATGTCGCTTAGCCAATCGGCCACGTCCTCAACGACGGGCGCTATCGTTTCGCCGAACGTCGTCTTAAACTCGCCCCACGAGGCTTCGAGTTCGCGCAGCGCGCCGCCTAGCCCGCCCTGCATGGTTTCGCCCATGCTCTCGGCAAAGCCCTCGCTGTTTACAATGTCTGTCCAGTAGCTATCCCATTCCTCATCGGTTATGCCGATTAGGTTGAGCGCCGTAGAAATGCCGCGCCGCCCGAATATCTGACGAAAAACGCCGTACAAGGCGTTATCCGTCAGCCCTTCGGTGCTCGACATAAACGCTTCGATGTCGCCGCCCGATTGCGCGAGCGCGCCCGTAAGTTCGCTTAGATCGTCCGCGTATTCATCGCTTCCGCGCACGGTATCGCGCAAGCTCTTGATGATTTCGATGGCGGGCAAGAGGTTTCCGGCGTCATCGTATATCCGCAAGCCGTCCTCGACAAGACTGTTTACAGCAGCCGCCGTAACGCCTGTGCTATGGTTGTCGGCGTACTCGGCTATTTCTTCCTCGGCTACGCCAAGCTGTTCCATCGCGTCAACAATATCGTCGATGTTGCCCGCGGGAGCCGCGAGGGAGAGCATGAAGTTTCTGATCCAAGTGCCTGCCGCCGCGCCGCGTTGGTCTTGTCCGAACCGGCTCATGGCGGTAAGGATCGTAAGGATTTCGGTGCTTCCGCCCTTGAACATCTGCGCGCCGCTGCCCAGACGCATAAGGCTGTCGCCCAGCGTGTCAACGTCGGTCGCGCCGATAGCAGCGGTTTTTGCCATCTGGTCCGTCAGCACGCCCGCATAATCGACGCCCTCGCCCAAACTCATAAGGCTGGAATAGAGGTAGTCTATGCTGTCTTTGATTTCGATATTGCCCGCCATTGCGAGGTCAAGCACGCTTGGGAGCATCGCCTTGATGTCGGCAATGCTCATGCCGTACTGACCCATAATGACTTCCGCTTCCGCGGCTTGTGTGTTGGAGTAGACCGTTGTCTTGGCGATCTCTCTGTTGATTTCGTCCAGCGCCTTTACTTCCGCGTCCGAAAATTCGCCTACGGCCTGCACTTCGCGCATCAGATCGTCGTACTTCACATAGGTTTCAACGCTATCTTTGCCAAATCCGATAATTTTTTGGCTAAGAAGGTTGACTTGGCTACCCATGTTGAAAAGCGCGTCGCCGATTTTGCCAAAGGAATTATCTACATGACCGCCCAGCGTTACGACGGTATGAAGGGTTTGCTGCGCCATAGTATCACCGCCTCATGTTTCGCGGCGGCAGGCTTATGTAAACGCCGCGAGGATTGCCCCGTGTCCATCGGGAAACAAGAAAAAATAAACCGTATCGTCAGCTTGATACGTTCCGCTTATCGCCGGTATCGCGGGCGTAATGATGCCGTCGCGCGTCAATGAGCGCACGATGTAAAGCCCGTCCGCCACCGAAACGACAGCGCCGCGCTCTATGCAAGCTCCGTATGGCATTGTTTTCACACTCGCTTATCTGATAGTCGTTACGGTTCTCAGCATTTCAACCGTCGTCCTCATGTTGAAAAGGTCGTGCGTCGCAGCATCAACGACCCATTCCCCGGCGACGTCTGCGGCGCTTTCTATGTCCACGCGAGCAAGCGCGGTCATGCCCGCGTTGAAGTCGCTCCGCAAAGTAAACCTTTCCGCTGTTCTATTGTTCGTAAGCAGCAGCCCGCGCGCCCATCTGCCAGCCTGCACGTTACCGCCTGCCGGGAGTTCCGTATATACTTGTCGCTCTTGCCAATGCGCGCTTTCGTCAATCGCGGTCGCTTCTGCGTAAGGTGTTTTGATGGTGATGGCGGAGTATTTCAGCGCGTCGCGTCGGCTGTACTCCGTTCCGCGTTGGTTCTCTCCGATCTGAATGCGATGTACGGCGTTGAGCCCTTGCGCGTACTCAATTCCGATCCCCGCAAATCTGCCGCAAACGCATTTCAGCGTAGCGCCCTCTAGGTGGGTGATCCTATCCAAAAAGGCCGCGCAACCTTCGTTCTTTCGTTCAATGTATGGATATACTGCGTTCTCGTCAATTCCGTATGCGCGCCACTCCATGCCGCATTGCGCGGAGCAGGCGCTAAAAATATCTTTGATTTTGGCATTTGAAAAGGATTGCCATGCTTTGCGCTTCGCGGCGCTTTTTAGGCTTGTTGCGATGATGCGGAAATGGTCGTCCTCCGGCAATACGGTGTTGAGGTACATTTTTCCCGTCGTATAGCCGTTTACCTTGACCTCTAGCGTATCGTCTTGCTTGGGACCCCACCGCAGCCATCTTTCGGCGTTCTCTAACTCGATGTCGAGGCAGTCGCAACGCCCGCCGGAAACGTCCGTGTGTATACACTTGCGGATTACGATGTAGTCCGTAATATCCGTTCCCTCGTAAATCAGTTGCATCATACCGCCTCCGAAAAAGCGGCGCGGGATAACCCGCGCCGCGTGTCAATTCTTGCGCGCCCTGGATAGCACCGCATGGATCGCGTTGCAAAACTCCATACAGCGCATGATAGGCATATCAAGAAAATCAGTTATGGGAGTGTGGCTTGCGATTGCGGCGTCCGTTATCCGTTCGTAATACGCTTGTTTCCCTCCCGCGCAGAAGCTACGAAAAAAATCGTGGCAAGCTGCACCGCCTTAATGCTATCTTGGATGCCAATGCGATCCTCAATATCCCTCGCGTCGATACCGCTTGTCACCTTTGCCGCGGCGCAGGCGAACAGGCACAAAGCCTGTTTGTTGGAAATGCGGAACATGCTCATGGTGTTCGCGTCCTTATCCATCGCGTCCGCGTATTCCTTGCCCGTTAGCTTGGAAAAGTCGTAATCGAGCGCCATCACGTCCACGCCACCGGCGCGGATGGGCGTTTGCAGTTTGATGGTTCCCATCGCCATTTTGCGGATCGCTTCCTGCGGGTCGCTGATAACGGCGGGCTTCGGGTCTGCGCTCTCTGCGCTCACGACGTTCTCGGTGCTCTCGGTGCTCTTGATTTTTTCCTCGTTATTCATTATTCTTTCTCCTTTTTTATGAGGCGAAAAAAGCGCGAACGCTCGCGCTTTTCCCGCCTTGATGTTGTTTTTTCTTGTGACCTGCTTAGTTGAGCAGGTTTTCGATTACGTTGGTGCAGTCCTTCCCGTTGATCTTGATGACGCCCGCCATCGCGTCAATGATGGTCGTGACCTCGCCGTTGACTTCTTCCTCGTAACGGAGGATGGAATACTTGTCCGTGCTGCCGAACGGGTTGCCGGTTTCGATGCTGCCCTTGTTGACCTCCACATGAACGCCCGTGATGCGGAATTTGACGCTCTCGTGCTCGATCTCGCCCGCAGCTACGTTATAGCGCTGTCGCGCTACGCGAAGCTCGATGAAGTGTTTGCCGGGGTCGGCGAGGTTCTTGCAGTACACGCCGTTGTTGTGAGCTATCGAAAAGCTCATGGCGTCAAGATGCGTCGTGTTCGGCATATCCACATCCATAGCCATACCGCTGGACGCTATGGATGTCGTGGGGTGTTTGATGTCCGGCAGGGTGATGCTGGTAACGTCCTCCGCCACGCGCCCGTTGTCGATGACGCGATGACCTTCCACGTTGTTATAGACTTTCTGCGGCATTTGTTTTCCCTCCCTTCTTTACGCGGCGTCATAGTCCGCGAAGTACACGGCGAAGCCGTCCGCAACCCAGTTGACAAGCGCCGTAAGGCTCTTGGCGAGCGGGGTAGTTGTGACGTTGAAAGCAAACAGATAATCGCCGTTCATCACGTCGCTGCGCGCGATGCCCTCCGCGTTCAGATGGCACACGCCGTAGGTCAGCGCGCCGATTTTCACGAGCGCGTCAAGCCTTGTCTGTTCCTCCGCCACGATGGTTGCGATGTCGTTGCTCGTGAGCGGCTTATCAACATTGCGCGTGCGCCGATGCTGGAAGTCGTTGCTCACATAGTAGAGCATCATGCGGTTGGTTTCGCTCACGTTGATTTGGGTGCCGTTTTCCGCGCCGTAATCGGCGCTGTGGCAGCCCCAAATCGCCCAGCGTCCGCCGACGTAAGCCGCAGACGCGATGCCGTTCTTGTTGAGCGTTTCGTTGATAAGCGTGTCGTCGTAGACGCGCCCCGCCACGTTCGCGCCGAGGTAAAGGTTTTGGATGATAGGACATTCGGTGTTGCTCGCCGTTTTGTACGGGATGCCGTCCTGCGCGATAAGAAGCTCCTGGAGGTTAGCCCCGGCGAGCACGGACAGATGATAGATTTTGTCATCCGTTCCCTTTGCAAGCGGGAAATAGACGGTTTCGTTCGGCTTGTTATAGCCGTTCGTACCCTTCCACGTCGCGGCGGTTGCGAGCGTGAGCGCCGTGCCTCCGTAAGTGATGGGTATGTCGCAGAGCATGTACACGTTCCAATGCCCGTTGACGTTCATGCTGTTTTGGTACATCGCGGCATGAATGGCGGGCGTGGAGGAAAATCCGGGCGCTGCGAGCAGCAGCGGGATAACGCCCGTTTCCTGGTATACGTTTTTGATGGCGAAAACGCCCGTGTTGAGCCCCGTTCCGTCGCTGGAGCCGATCACGTCATCGTCGTCAACAGCGGTCGCGTCGATCTTGCGGTAGGTGATATTGAGCGCCGCCGTGCCAGCGCGCCGCTCGTCAGCTCCGCAATCGTGATCGTCTTGCGCGCGATGTCATAGGCGATAG
>JAQWCW010000048.1 GCA_028705775.1 Eubacteriales bacterium | reverse complement strand
TTCTATCACTTCTGTTGCCCGCAAACGTCCGCTATCCTGGGTTTTGTGACTATTTTACCGTCCGTATACCCGGGCCGTCGGATGAAATGTCACTCTTTGCGGTGTCCGTTTTACGGGGTACAGTTTACAAAGCGCAGCATAACTGTTTTCTTCCACGGCAATTGTCAAGTTGGAGCAATGATTAAACGCCTTTTCTCCAATACTGATGATATTACTTGAAAGTGTAAGGTTTGTTAGACTTTCGCACCGAGAGAAGGCGTTTTCCCCGATGCTTACCACGCTATCCGGAATGGTGATATTCGTGAGGCTTGAACACTCATAACACATTGATGCACTGATTTCCGCCAAGCCATAAGAGCATTTGAATATTCCGAACAGTAACCTCAGAAGCTGGATAATCAATATCTTTGCTATCCATCACATCTTCCATTTTAGGTCGAGTTCCAGATTCCACTCGAACATTCATTTCTATTTTATGTTTGTTTGTGGAGCTATGCTTCAATTTATTATGGCTTTGAGAATTTCACCAGATGGATCACTGTTTACGATCGGACTATTGTTACAATAGGAAAAAATATTTTGACTTAGCAGAATACTTACTACTCCTAAAACCGCGTCCGCATTAACAAACCTATTCCATTCAGGGTTATAATACCTGCTTCTCAGATAGTACAGTCCCGTCTCCTCATCGTACACGTAACCGCGATAACGGAACGGATTGACGAAACCCAAGGTGGCAGCCATTGAGCCGGTAGTACTCAGCAGCTCTTAACTCACCATTGTCACACTGCTTCACTTTCGCTCGCATTGCTCTGTGGCTCGTTGGGACTGCATTTCGCTTCATCCGCCACTGGCGGCGCTCGTCTTCGTCCCCCTTGATGAACACGCTGCCGTCGCTGTTCTGCGTTTGCTGCGTCAGCACATTTCCTTTGTCATCATATGTATATGCCTGCTGTATGTCAAGCGGCGATTTGGATTTTAACAGCAGGTGCTTTTTCTTTTCAGCCGTGGTCAAGCCATACTCCAACGTATACTTATCCGCGGTGGAACGCCCCGACTGGCGGTAGGTGAGCAGAACAAAAGTGTCGGTTTAGTCAGGCATTAGGCGCAAAAGATAATCTTCCAGTTTTTGAAGACATTCGTCATCGACATCGCCATTCACAAAGTGTATTATATTTCCGTATCGACTTGTCACATCGATATAAGCTATGAATTTTGAATACTATATCCCCATTGAAGGTCAATACTAACTATTTCACCTGTTTTGTCAATCCATGCATTTCCATAGCCATCGGATGTTTCATACGTGATAAGTGCAATTCCGTTCTTAAAGTCTTCCGCCCATTCCCATTGAAAAGGAATAACAACCTTGCCATCAGGAGCAATATAACCATATTTTTGATTGGTTTTCAAGGAGACAGCTGCCAATTCTTCGGAAAACCCATGGATTTCATTGAAAATAAAACCGCTAAAATAGTGCGTCGATTCCACATAGACTGCAGAAAATGAATCATCTGAATCAGGATTATAATATGAGAATATTTGATAATCATTTTTCATATTGCCTTCTGATGTCGGAGAAATAAAGTATGGTAGTGGTTCATGCAATTCTGTGCCATCTTGTGTACAAATAACATAGAATAAATCTTCATCAATTTGAAACTGCTTAACATATACATCATCTTTTACCAACGCGGAAGCAATAAATATGTATTGCAAGACGAACACTGATATGCAAAATTTTAAAGCTATTCTTATCAACCATATTTCCTCCCTTCTTAATAATCTACATCTTGCAAATATCCATGGTATAAACTGGTAGACTCATTGAGTCCGGAGGAAATGTCAGCAAGCGATCTCACAACTACTGCATTGTATGGCGATGAGGCAGCTTCAATCACTGCATCTGTATAATATATGCTTGTGGTTTCGTCAAAATATGTACCAACATATACTCCGATATGATACCATGGACGCAGTTGCCCTCGCTTATTTTTATGTGCAGGGTTATACCAATATATCGCCATACCGGCTTCTATGGCATGCTCATCGCCTGATACTGGTAATATTTCTATGCCTTGCTTGATTGCTTCATCACACATTCCTCCCACGTAAGTCTGAGAATTCCGCGCTAATTTTTGGCTGTATTGTTGAAAAGCAAGTCGAATCATGCCGATACAGTCCACTGATTTCCATTCCATCTTTGCATCTCTATATTTCCAATCGCCGCTTTTTACCATTTGATCTAGATATGCTAGTAAATATCCAACGGGAATTTTTCCGGTGTTTTTACCTCGCATGCCTTTTTGCAATACCGCTTGAGGGGTTAAGAAACTTGGCGAACGGTAATCACCTACATCACGGTTCCAGATTGACATACATATCAAATGAGTTGATTTTCCATTGGTATCTGCATATTTTACTGGTTCGCTATTACAATACGAAAATAAATTCCCCCGCATAACACTATCCGCATTAACAAACCTATTCCATTCAGGGTTATAATACCTGCTTCTCAGATAGTACAGCCCCGTTTCCTCGTCATACACGTAACCGCGATAACGGAACGGATTGATGAAACCGAGCGTGGCAGCCATTGTTCCCGTTGTGCTGATAGGTTTTCCCCAAGAGTCATAGGTATAGCGGACGACCTCGGTACCGGCGCTATTCTGGATTCCGACCACATCGCCCTGCAAATTCAGGATGTAGGCATACTTCGTGCCGTTGTAATTCACAATCGCGGGGCGGTTCTGCGCGTCATACCAGAAGTGCATTGTATCGGACTCGCGCGTCATGTGGACAATATTTTTACCATGCAGGGTGTAATCAGTATTGACAATACTGTCGTTACCGTCAGAATCATAGCTCAAAACCTGCTTGTTGATTCGCAGACCGTCGGCGTTATACGCAAAGTCCACAAAGACGTTTCCGGACTGACCCTCTTCGCCTTTGTTCATCTGCCAAAGCCGTCTGCCCTGCTCCCACTGGTAGTTCCATGTTCCGTCATTCAGCGGATTACCGATGGCGTCATAGGTGATTGAAACTCCGTTATAGCTCGTCAGCTTATCCTTCCAGTTGGCGTCGCTGTAAAGATAAGGTATCGTTAAAAGGGGCGTTCCGAGCGCGCCAGTGGTATAGGCATACTTAACCTTAGAGGTCATGTTGCCGCCGCAATCATAGGCATAGAGCCAAGTTGCGTTCTCCGCAGGGTCGTTCACGCGGGTGAGCTGACCCATGCTATCATACTCGTAGGTTGTCGTCTGACTGCCGCGAGCTGCCGAGACGATGTTGCCGACATTGTCATACGTGTAGGCGCTGCTATTTATATTTTCAAGATACATTGATTGTAATCAATCATCTTGATTATAAACGAAGATAGGTTATTTGGCAAGCAAATCTATCCATTGCCGCTAACTTTGCACTTTTCTCGCAGACGATGTGCCGTGAAGTTTCAATTCGTCACATATTACAAGACCATATTGGAATTAAGCATAATTGCCCTCCTTTCGATTTTAGGGGCAGAGAAAAGGCACGGACGGGGGTAGGCAAACCGTGCCCAAATTGCTGATTTTATTTATAGTGGGATGAAGAAGTACATGTTAATCAAATTCGATAATTATGGTGTCCACAACATCTGTGTTAGTAGGGACTGGTAGATAATCAAAAATTGTTATTTCCGCATCATGCAGTCCCCAGGGCGGCATCTTCTCCGATTCATATGGGGTAAGTATTGTAAGCACTGAGCGCATGGTTGCCCAATTCCAAGACTCCGTGAGCAATGTTTCAATGTCTATGTAGTACTCCTTTGATTGTGTTGAAAAACAAATATAGTCCGTCTCTTCTGCCTTGTTTTCCACACGCTCCGTTCTGCAAAATGGAATAAGTGTCTGCATTAAAATCGGCGCAGTATAAAACGCAACCCTTGCCACATCACCAAATGCATATACTGCTCTAATACAGAGAGAATCACAATCAGCTGGAATACAATCAATAGTTTCTGCGCTCGGATAAATAATTTGACTGCAAACCGCGCGGAGCATATCGACGTTTTCTCCGAAAGCTCCTTCGCGAATGATACCATTTCCGCATAGCGCCGCAATATACATTCCCTGTGCATCTTCTTATATACTGCGTTCTCTTAACGAAATCTCGTTCACAATCGATTCAGACAAAACGGTCGATGGGAACTCCATGAATACAAGCAACAAGAATACCGTAAATATCCTTTTCATAACTTTTCTCCCTTTTTTAGGTAATCATATCATGCTCGACAGGTTAATAGAAAAACAATTTAGGGTGCGTTGTAGTAAAAATCGTAGTCTTTTCGTGTACCGTAATAATATGGTATATTATCATTTGTCACGGTAATATGTTATGGCATTTGTTTTCTACATTATGATTATATTCCATTTTGAGTGTATTTGCACGGATTATTTTTACTGCTATATTTATAACTATTCTCTGTTATTGCTAATAATTTGGCTTCTATCGTCATTTGCTTTCATTGTTCTGCGTAATTCATTTCGCAAATTGTATAGAATAGTGCTTAAAGAGTTTTGAAAGCCGCGAGGGTATGATTTGCAGCCGGTTCCGACTTTGCCCTTGCTTTTACATTTGCCGCTTCCGTAATTTCTTATACGGTATGCTTAAATAGTTTCATTCAATTTTTCAGTGACGGTAAAACCAACGCATCTGCATTCTGCCATGCCAAAGCATTTATAAGCGCGCGTTTTCCTCACGCAACCATGCCAAAGCGTTTATAAGCGCGCGTTATGCTCACGTAACCATGCTAAAGGATTTAGACGCGCGAGTTATGCTCACGCAATTACATGAAAATAATTGTGAGTAACAGAAAAACGGTTCCTGACTAATCAGGAACCGTTTTGGAATCCGGCGATGTTCTACTCTCCCGGGCCGTTTCCAGCCAAGTACCATCGACGCTAAGAGGCTTAACTTCTGTGTTCGGTATGGGAACAGGTGTGACCCTCTTGCCATTATCACCGGAAAAACTC
>JAQWCW010000002.1 GCA_028705775.1 Eubacteriales bacterium | reverse complement strand
TTCCGGACAGCTTTTGTATATTATCACGCGCTACTCCCTTTGTCAACACCTTTTTTCATCTTTTTTTCGATATTTTTTACCCTCTCCTCCTTTTACGAACTATCGAATTTCAAAATCCGACAATGTTCGTGACTGGGCGGAAATCGACAAAGCAGCTTTCGCCTATCATTCGTTTCTGAGCTGACTGAGCCATTCAAGGCAAAGCTCAAACCACATAGAAGCCGACTTCAGAATATGCTCATCGGACGCAGCCGTCGTTTCGTTGCCCAAAGAAAATCCGTGCGCGCCCTTTGAAAACATATGAAGCTCGCAGGGAACGGAAAACGAATGAAGCTTTCGCGCAAACGCGATGCTGTCCTCGCAGGGAACGGATTCATCCCCGAAGGTATGAAAAACGAAAGAAGGCGGAGTCGTCTCCGAAACGAAGTTGATGGCGTTTATGCCGGAAAGCTCCTCATCGGTGACGCTTTGCCTGCCTAGCAGAAGCTCGGCTATGCGCGTTCTCCTGTCCTTTTTCAAAAGCAGCCCAGACAGGCAGGAATAGCCGAGAATCAGCCTGTCCGGACGGTTCATTCCCTCACCGATTCCGAGCTTGGTACAGAATTCATACCTATTATAATTAGTTCCTAGACACGCGGCGAGATGACCGCCTGCGGAAAAGCCGATAACGGTGATATCGCTTGCGTCTATTCCAAGCTCCGCTGCATTCTTTCTCACATAAGCAACCGCAAACGAGAGCTGCTCAAGCGGCTTTGGCCATAAAGGGCGGCAGCCCCATTCCGTTTCATCCCGAAAAACCGAATACTCAAGCACGAACGCCGAATACCCCTCCGTATAGAAGCGCAAAGCAACCGGCTCGCCTTCGCGCGGGGAAAGATGAGTATACCCTCCGCCAGGGCAGACGATTACGCACGGACGCTTACGCGAGGAATCGGAAAAAGGCGCGCCGTCCCATATGTATCCGTTAAGACGAGCGCCCGCAATATCATTAGAAATCTGCTTCATACTATCCTCCGACAGCCCTGAATAGCAACAATATATGAATAATATCACAAGAGGCTCGGATTGTCATTTATTATTCTTTCGGGAGGCAGGAAAAACGATAGCGCGCGGCGTATTTATTTAAGGTTGTATGTCTATGCGCTGTCAAAGCGGCTTTGCCCGCCTCAGCGAATGATGACGCAAATTCCGCCAGGAGGTAAATGATGTCCCAGTTAAGCATTCCGACAAATGTCGAGGAAGACGGCGTCGAATACCAAGCAGGCAGGCTTTTATATACGCGAGGCGGCGTTCGCCCCTACAAGCAGGAGCAGACGCGGCTTATATACATGGTAGCCGGTTCACCCAGACGCGAGGTTTCCCTTCCCGCAATCGGAAAGCCTTCCTGTTCGTGCGACGCTTACAAGGAAACAGGGATATGCCGCCACATATACGCATCGGAAATGCAGGCGAAGGAATCCGGAGCGCTTAGCGAGCTGAAGCACCACTGTTATATCGCCTCCGCGCCTCTGCTGCTGACGGCGATGGAAGCATCGTTTTTGCAGGACAGCAATATATCGCTCGAAGTGACCCTTATGCTTGAAAAAAAGGACGACGGAACAACGGAAACGCGAGTCGGACTGCGTCTCGGCGAGGACAGGTTCTACGTCGTCCGCTCAATACCGCTCTTTTTGGACGCAATAAGCGATAAAAAGCCTCTCGTATTCGGAAAGGGCTTTTCCTTTGAGCCGGCATGGATGAATTTTTCGCGCTCCGAAAGCAGCGTGCTTGATATGCTGCGCGAGCTTTGCCAGAGCCAGAACCTTTTGGGGCAGGACGCAAAAACCGCGCTATGCAGAACTCTGCCGCTGCCTCCCGCCTCGGTAAAGCACCTTCTTTCCTGCCTGAAAACCTCCTCCTTCCGCATATCTCAGCCGACGGGAAGGATTTCGGAGGGCAAGCCGGAAACTGTAATCAACCACATAAACGGAATTGTGAGCGAGGATATCAAGCTCCGGTTCAACGTCGGCACAATCGGTCGGACGCTGAACATTCACGCCGAATTCCCGCCGGATTTGGTTTTCCTGACGGAGGATTCATCATACGTTCTGTGCGGAGGGCGCGTTATTGAGCTTTCGCAAAAGCAGCTGCCCGTGCTTCAGGCGCTCAGAAAAGCGTCAAAGGACGGCGAGGCGGCGTTTGAATACCCGCCCGACCAAGCGCAGAGGGTTATCAGCGAGCTGATTCCATACCTTGAAATGTGCGGAACCGTCGAAATGGAAGGTCTGCTCAAGGCGCGGATAATCAGAATGCCGCTTACCACAAAGCTATACCTTGACCGCGAGGGGCGCGATATTATATGCAGAACGAAATTCTGCTACGGAATGCATGAAATCGACCCGTTTGCCTCATTAGCCGAAACAGAGAACGCCGAATCGGAGCAGCCGCGCTTTCTGATGCGCGACGCAAAGGCGGAGCGGCGCATACTTGACGAGCTTGCTTCGTCCGGATTCCGTGTACGCAAAGGCAGAGTCTACCTCTGCGGTCAGGACGCAATTTACTCCTTTGTTTCCGGCGGAGCGCAGAGGCTTGCGAAGCAGGCGGAGGTTTACCTCAGCTCCGAATTCAAGAAAATGACGCCGCGCAAGCCGAACCTGAGCGGCGTTATGAGCGTAAACGGCGGCAAGCTTGAACTGCGTATGACCGAAAGCGGCAAGCCGAGCGCCGAAATTCTCTCCATCATGCAGGCGCTTCACGACAGGCGCAGCTATTTCATGCTGATGGACGGAAGCATACTCGACTTGACGGGAATGGAGAACTGGTACGACGCTGCGGACACGATAACCGAAAGCGCCGAGGCTGCGGCGGCTCCCCTCCAGCCCGACCTTATAACCCTGTCCAACTACAAAACCGCGTACATGACCGCAATGCTGCGGGAAACCGATATACCGATTGAGCAGGACGAAAGCGCAAAGGCTGTGACCGACACGTTTTTCGGAACAGGTCTGCCCTGCCCCGACCCCGTCGGTAAGCTGCTGCGCCCGTATCAGACGCGCGGCTTTGAATGGCTGCAAAGCCTGCACCGCCTCAAGATGGGCGGAATTCTCGCGGACGACATGGGGCTTGGCAAGACAATCCAGATGATTGCGCTGCTGTGGCTCACGCATGAAACAGAAGGCGCTCAGCCCTCAATTCTGATTGCGCCGACATCGCTCACTTACAACTGGCAGGCGGAAATTGCGCGCTTTGCGCCAAAGCTGCGGGTTATGGTTTTAAGCGGCGGTCAGAGCGCGCGGCAGGCGCAGATTGAGCAGCTAAAGGAAAAGAAGAACGTTGACGTTCTCGTTACCAGCTATCCGCTTATAAGGCGGGACATCGACCGTCTGAGCGGAATCAGCTTCCGCTTTGCGGTTCTGGACGAGGCGCAGCACATCAAGAACGCCCAGAGCGTAGGCGCTCTGGCAGTAAAGCAGCTGACGGCGGAAACCCGATTTGCCCTTACCGGAACGCCGATGGAGAATCACCCCGGCGAGCTTTGGAGCATATTCGACTTCATTCTTCCCGGCTATCTGCCGCCGCTTTCCTCATATATGAAGCGCTACGGAGAAGGGAAGCATTCCGACGACCTGAGAAGGCGGATTCGTCCCTTCCTCTTGCGGCGGCTTAAATCCGACGTGCTTACGGAGCTGCCGCCGAAGATTGAGAACATCGTTTACACCGAAATGACCCCCGAACAGAGCAAGGTATATCAGGCAAGCCTTGCGCTGCTATCGCAGAAGGTCGATACCCTTCTCAAGCAAAAGGGCGCTGGCAGAGGGCGCATAGAGGTGCTTGCCGCAATAACGGAGCTAAGGCAGATTTGCTGCCATCCGCGCCTTTGTATGCCGGGCTATTCCGGCACGAGCGGAAAGCTGGACGCGCTTTTTGACATTCTGCCCGGAGCAATCGAGGCGGGACGGCGGGTGCTTTTGTTCAGCCAGTTCACCTCAATGCTCCAGATTCTGCTCAAGCAGATGGAGTCAGAGGGAATATCCTGCCTCTACCTTGACGGCGACACCCCGCCAAAGCAGAGATTGCAGCTTGCCCAGCGTTTCAACGAGGGCGAAGGCTCGGTATTCCTGATATCCCTTAAAGCAGGCGGAACGGGTCTCAATTTGACAGGCGCGGATATGGTGATACACTATGACCCATGGTGGAATCCCGCCGCAGAAGACCAAGCGACAGACAGAGCGCACAGGATAGGTCAGACGCACGTTGTCGAGGTTATCCGGCTTATAACCCACCAGACGGTTGAAGAACAGGTGGTTAAGCTCGGCAAGCGCAAGCGGGCAATGTTCGACCAGCTGATAACAGCGGGCGAGGAAATGCCGACGCAGCTGAGCGAGGACGATATAAGGGCGCTTTTCCGTACATGAAAATATGGAGGAATGAGAAATGAAGAACCAGATAGCGGAAATGATACACTCGGCGATAGAAGCCGCATACGAAGGCGTGCAGGGCATTCCGAGCGCTGAGGAGATACTTGCATCCATCGAAATACCGCCGGAAAGGGCGATGGGCGATTACGCCTATCCCTGCTTCAAGCTTGCAAAGGTGCTTCGCTCGGCGCCGCCGGTCATTGCCAAAAACGTATGCGAAAAGATAGGCAGCGGCGACGCGAAAGCCGTTACCGCAGGCGGCTATCTGAACTTCTTCCTTGACCGCGAGAGCTTTGCCAAAAAGACGCTCGGCAGCGTAAAGAGCGCAGGCGGCGCGTGGGGCGGCTCCTCCGTCGGCAGCGGAAAAACCATCTGCCTCGACTATTCCTCCATCAATATCGCAAAGCGCTTTTCAATCGGTCATCTTACAACAACCGTGCTTGGGCATTCACTTTCGCGCATATTCCGCTTCCTCGGCTATAAAACCGTATCAATCAACCACTTGGGCGACTGGGGAACGCAGTTCGGCAAAATGCTCTACGCCTACAAGACATGGGGAAGCGAGAGCGAAGTAGCCGAAAAGGGCGTAACGGAGCTTCTGCGCCTTTATGTAAAATTCCACGAGGAAGCCGAAAAGAACCCGAGCCTTGACGACGAGGGGCGCGCGTGGTTCAAGAAGATTGAGGAGGGCGACGCGGAGGCGACGCGCCTGTTCCAATGGTTCAAGGAGCTTACCCTCCGCGATACCGAAAGGGTATACAAGCTTCTCGGCGTTTCCTTTGACAGCTACGCGGGCGAGAGCTTCTACAACGACAAGATGGAGCGCGTTATCGACGAGCTGAGCGAGAAAGGACTCCTTACGGAATCCGAGGGCGCAAAGATTGTCGATTTGGAAAAATACGATATGCCACCCTGCCTGATACTCAAAAAGGACGGAGCTACGCTGTACGCAACCCGCGATATAGCGGCGGCGCTCTACCGCAAGGACACCTATGATTTTGACCAGTGCCTCTACGTTGTGGCGTATCAGCAGGACTTGCATTTCCGCCAGATATTCAAGGTTGTCGAGCTGATGGGCTACGAGTGGGCTAAAAACATGAAGCACGTTTCCTTCGGCATGATTTCATATGAGGGGCAGACGCTTTCAACAAGAAAGGGGCACATCGTTTTCCTTGAGGATTTGCTGAAGCTTGCGCAGGAAAAGGCGCTTGAGGTCATAGAGCAGAAGAACCCCGAGCTGCCGGACAAGGAAAGCGTCGCGCGGCAGGTCGGAATAGGCGCGGTGATATATGCCGACCTTTCCAACAACAGGATTAAGGACATCGACTTCTGGTGGGACAGGGTTCTGAGCTTCGACGGCGAAACCGGCCCGTACGTTCAGTACACCCACGCGCGCTGCTGCTCGCTTTTGCAGAAGGCGCGCGAGGCGGGTATCGCTCCCGCAGAGCCGGACTTCAAGGCGCTTTGCGACGACGAGGCGCAGGAGGCGCTGAGGCTTCTTTCTCGCTTCCCCGATGTCGTCAAGGAGGCGGCTTCCCGCTATGAGCCGAGCCTCATAACCAGAGCCGTAACCGACATCTGCCAGGCGTACAACAAGTATTACTACGAGCATAGAATACTTGACGGCGAGCCTTCCGAGGTTGCCGCGAAGGTTCTGCTGACCGAAATGATACGCGATACCGTCAAGACGGGGCTTTATCTTATCGGCATTGAAGCGCCCGAAAAGATGTAATTTGCCTCGGCGCTGTAAAGAAATATCGTTACACAGCGCTAAGTTCTGCATTTTTCCATCTTTTCAGTTTATTTTCGCTTTACTTTTTTATCAGGTTAGCATATAATATGCCCGTATCAGGAAATAGGTCTGTGGTTGTAAACCGATGCCAGCTGCGGGCAAAACGGTCCACGTAAGGGCGGCAAAGCCGTCTGAGCATGGGGCAGTCTAGACGTAAGTCCATCCGGTCAATCCGAGAGGCGCGGCGTGGAGGCCTTATGGCAGAGCAATGCGTCCCGATGGCGAGTGTGGGGGCAAAAACCAGGTCAGCTAGATTCTGATGCGAAGTTGGTTTACCATCTACGATTTGGGCAGGAGGAACATCAATCATGTACGAAGACAAGGTACTCAAGTGCAGGGACTGCGGTCAGGATTTCACCTTCACCGCAGGGGAACAGGAATTCTACGCGGAAAAGGGCTTTCAGAATGAGCCTACCCGTTGTAAGGCTTGCCGTCAGACTCGCAAGCAGAGCCAGGGCGGAGAGCGCCAGATGTATACCACCGTATGCGCCGGCTGCGGCGGTGTCGCTACCGTTCCCTTCCAGCCCCGTGACGATCGTCCCGTGTATTGCAGCGCCTGCTTCGCCGCCAAGAACGGCAGGGCGTAAGCACTGAGAGTACCAGAACGGTAAGAACAAGTCCGAGTCGTTCGGGTTCATCCCGAACGGCTCGCTTTTTTATGCCCTTCTTTAGCCCTATAACAGCTCCGCTTGATGATATCCGCGGAATATGATAAAATCTTATAGAAGCTAAAGCACAAAAATTCCATTCGCATTTTCATTAAGGAGGCAGTATGAACAAGCTGCTGCTCGGCTACGCGCGGACGCTGCTTTCGGAAACGCTGATAAGAGCCGCCGAGGATTACAACAATAACAGGAACGTGACGATTCTCGTTCCGGAGCAGTTCACTCTGCGCGCGGAGTTCGAGCTTATGAACGCGCTTAAAACAAGCGGCTTTTTCAGGGCGCAGGTTTTGAGCCCCACCCGCCTGCGCTCGCGCGTTTTTGCCGAGGCGGGCTTCGGCAGCGGGAAAAGCGTATCGCCAGCAGGGCAGGCAATGGCGCTCTCGCTTGCGCTGCACACTGTCGCGGACAAGCTTGTATACTATAAAAAAATTGCGGAGCGCTCCGGCTTTTCGCGCGAGCTGTCAACCCTGCTTTCGTCCCTGCGCGCTTCCCGCGTTACGCCCGAAGCCCTCAGCGAGGAGGCGGAAAAGCTTCCGCAAGGCTCGCTCAAGCACAAAACCGCAGACCTTGCCGTAATCCTTGAGGAATACGAAAGGATACTAAGCGAGAAATATCTTGACGCGGTAAGCGTTGAGCGCCGCCTTATAGAGCGCCTTGCGGAAAGCGAAGCCTTGAAGCGCGAAAACGTATATGTTTACGGCTTCGACATATTTACGGAAACGATGCAGGAGCTTCTGCTGGCAATTTCGCGCGAATGCGAGTCGCTCAGCATTTCCGTCGTATGCCCTGCCGCCTCCGCCGATTCGGCGCTCTATCTGCCCGTGCGCAAAAGCGTCGGGCGGCTGCTTGAGCTGTTTGCGCAAAGCGGAATCGGAATAGAAACCGAAAATCTGCCCAAGCCGGAGGGCAAAAGCGCGCTTTCGCATCTGGAGGAATACGTTCTCAGCTCCCGCGCGATACAGTTTCCGGACTCGGAAAACGTAAAGCTTTACGCCTGTCAGAATCCGTACACGGAGGTTCAGCGTGCGGCGGAAAGCATTGCCGAAAGGCGGCTTGCAGGAACGGAATACCGCGAAATGGCGCTCATCTGCCCCGATATCGCGCCCTATGCGCCCCTTATAACCTCCGTTTTCTCAATGTACGGAATACCGGTTTTTCTGTCCGTAAGCTCCCCTGCCGCCTCGCATCCGCTGTCGCGGTTTCTGCTGTCCGCGGTTAAATGCGCGTGCCTGCATATAAAAACGCAGCACGTGCTTGCAATGATAAAAAGCGGCTTTTCGCCTCTTACCGAACGCGAGGGCTGGGAAATTGAAAACTACGCGCTTAAAACAGGAGTCAGGGACTACGGCTGGACGCGCCCGTTCATAAAGGGCGACACTCCGCAGGAAACGGCGGCGGCAGAGGCGATAAGGCTCAAGCTGATTGCGCCTCTTTTGCGGCTTGCCGACGGAATACGCGCGGAGAAAACGGGCGACGGCGCGGCAAAAGCAATTTTTGCATTTCTTGAAGAAAGCCGTGTTTATCCGCGCCTTTCCGAGCAGGAGACGGAGCTTTCAAGGCTTAACCTGAACACAGAGGCGGCGCTTCAAAGGCAGGTATGGAAGCTGATTATGGACGCGCTTGAGCAGCTGCACGCGCTGATTGGCGAAAAGCCGATAACGCTCAAGTGGCTCGCGCCATTTCTATCCTCCGCAATGGAGGAATCGGAGCTTTCGGGGCTTCCGCCGACGGACGGCGGCGTTATATGCGGCAATCTCGGCAACCTGATGACGGGCCGAATCAAGGAACTTTATATGCTTGGGCTTCAGGACGGAATGTTTTCCGTATCGCAATCGGGACTGCTCAGCGAGGGCGAAAAGCACACGCTCGAAAGCGATTTGAAGGTGTTCATTTCCGACGACACGCCGGAGCATATGCTGCTTTCGTATCTGGATTTCAAAAAAGCCCTCAGCGCCTGCGACGGCACGGTATATCTCATGTACTCCGGGTCATCGGGCAACGGCGAGGAAAAACGCCCTTCGCAGGTTATATATCAGGCGCAGGAGCTGCTGCCCCAGCTTTCTCCGACGCCCGAGGGCACAAAGCCGCCCTCCGCTCCCCTGCCCGCTTTGCGCCTCTGCGCGCAGGAAATCCGCAAGTATATGGACAGCGGCGAAATGCCGCCGCTGCGGGTTTTGGAAGCGATGCGTTTTTTCAGGGAGTCCGAGGAATGGTCGGGGCAGCTCAGGAGCATCATGGGGCTTGCACAGGCTGATTTGCAGGCGCAGAACCTCAGCGAAAACACAGCGGCAGAGCTGTATGCGGGAAGGGAATTTTCCATATCGCGCCTTGAAAACTATGCCAAATGCCCTTTCAAATACTTTGCGGAAAGCGGACTTAGGGCGCGCGAGCGCAAGGAATACGAGGTTACGCGCGCGGACAGCGGGCAGATGGAGCACGACGCGCTTGAGCGCTATCTTACTACGGCGCAGGCGCGCGAGAACTGGCCGAACCTTTCAGACGAGGAAATCAAGGCGCTGATGAAGGAAGCGCTTGAGCTTACGCTTGAAGGTCAGAAGCTCGGCGCGATATACGACAGTAAACGAAGCATGGCTGAAATCGACAGGCTTACGCGCGTGCTTGAAAGAGCCGCGGCGGAGCTTACGCGCGAGGCGCAGAAAAGCCGCTTCCGCTTCAAATGCGCCGAAACGGAATTCGGTCCGGGCAGAGCAATACCGCCGCTCATGCTCAGGCTTGAAAACGGCGAGGAGGCGCTTCTGCGCGGACGAATTGACAGAATCGACTCCCTCGACAGCGGCGGAACGGAATACCTGCGCATAATCGACTACAAGAGCGGAAAAACCGTACTCGATATAGACGCGATTGAGGACGGTCGTCAGCTTCAGCTCTATCTCTACCTTTTATCCGCCCTGCAAAACGACAAAACGGCGCCTGCGGGCGCGGCGTATGTATACCTTGACGACCCGTTTGTTGAGCTGAGTACGATGGACGACGCGGAAATCGAAAAGCAGATAAAGAAAAAGCTGCAATCCTCCGGCGTGTTCATAAAGGACGCTGAGCTTATGCGCGAAATGGGTCAGGATGTAAAGGGCGGAAGCGACACGCTGAAAAGCACCATGCGCGTGCTTTACCTTGAGAAAAACGAGATGAACTCTCTGCTCGAAAAGGTCAAAAGCAAGGCGCAGCAGCTTTCCTCGGCAATCCTTTCGGGCAAAATTCCGATTGCGCCCTTCCGCTCAGGCGACAGAACCGCGTGCGATAATTGCCCTTACCGCTCCGTCTGCCGCTTCGGGGACGGAAAAACACTTCAGTACAGAAAAAATCATCGGCTCAAGAAAGAGGATTTTCTTGCCTCGCTGTCGAATATATAATATTTTTGGTTTCACGTAACTTGCGGCAGGAAAATCAAAAGCAGCGTCGAAATCCTCTTTAGGAAAAGAAAACAACCAATTGTTAAGCACATTATCATTAAGGAGGTAATTCCAATGATTCAGGTTATAAGCGGAAAAAAAGGAAGCGGAAAAACCAAGAGGCTCATAGATATGGCTAACGCCGCCATGGCGCAGCAGCACGGCGACGTAATCTTTCTTGACGACGACAACCGCTATATGTTCGACCTTCGCCATGAAATCCGCTTTATCAACGCGGGCGACTATCACCTTCTGAACGCGGAAATGTTCAGCGGCTTCCTCACCGGTATGCTTGCCTCCAACTTCGATATCAGCGTAATCTTCGTTGACGCCTTCAAAAAGCTTGCCAAGAACGATTTGGACAGCCTCAGCTGGTTCTTTGAGCGCCTTGAGCAGCTTTCGCAGAAGCATTCCGTGGATTTCGTTCTTTCAGTCAGCGGCGCTCCCGAGGAGCTGCCCGATTTCATCAATAAGTACGCTATTTAACCCATTCCCCCGAATGTTCTTGCTAGGTACTTGATGAAGAGCGATGTTTATACCAATCAAAAACTATGATATAATGGCGGTGGGAAGCGATTCCCGCCGCTTTTATCATGGGCTAACGCATAAAAAAGTCAATTTTCAGGAGGGATTATATGCCTTTTTCATCCACGCGCGGGCATGAGAAGCTCACAGCAAGCCAAGCTATTCTCCGCGGGCTTGCTTCCGACGGAGGTCTTTACGTTCCGGACGATTATCCGGAGGTATCGCAGGAAACGCTCAGGGAGTTCATTTCATGGGATTACAAGACCCGCGCTTCTTATATTCTCTCCCTTTTCCTTGACGATTACACCAAGGAGGAGCTTGACGCCGCCTGCGCCGAAGCGTATTCGGAGAGCCGTTTCGGCGGCTATCCCGCGCCTGTAAAGACGATTAACGAAAACACCCACGTGCTTGAGCTTTTCCACGGTCCTACGCTTGCCTTCAAGGATATGGCGCTGCAAATGCTGCCGCATCTGCTTACAATGGCGAGCAAAAAAGCGGGAGAAAAGCGCGAGGTGGCGATTCTTGTCGCCACAAGCGGCGATACGGGCAAGGCGGCGCTCGAAGGCTTCCTTGACGTTCAGGGCACAAGCTGCACCGTATACTATCCGCGCGGCGGCGTAAGCCCCGTTCAGGAAGCGCAGATGAACACCACCAAAGGCTCGAACACGCACGTTATCAGCGTCGAGGGTAATTTTGACGACACGCAGACGGGCGTCAAGGCGCTTTTCGGCTCCGAGGAATTCCGCGCGGAGTGCCAAAAGGCGGGCAGAGTGCTTTCAAGCGCAAACTCAATGAATTTCGGGCGGCTCGTTCCGCAGGTTGTATACTATTTTTCGGCTTACGCCGACCTCTGCAAGAGCGGCGCAATCGCTTTGGGCGATAAGATTGATTTCTCCGTTCCGACGGGCAATTTCGGCGATATTCTCGCCTGCGAATACGCGCGCCGAATGGGGCTGCCCGTGCGCAGAATGATTTGCGCGAGCAATAAAAACAAGGTGCTTACCGACTTTTTCAAATCGGGAGTTTACGACAGGCGCAGGGAATTCTACAAAACGAACTCGCCGAGCATGGACATACTGATTTCCTCAAACCTCGAGCGGCTTTTGTATACCGTATCGGGCAACGACGGAGCGCAGGTTGCCGAATGGATGAAGGAGCTGAAGGAAAACGGCGTATACTCAATCGGCGAGGAAAAGCGCGCGGAGCTTGCAAAGCTGTTCACCGGCGGATATGCCGATGAAGCGCGCCTGCTTGCCGAAATTAAGCGCGTGTTTGACAAATACGGCTATCTTATGGACACGCATACGGCGGTTGCAAGCGCCGTGCTTGAGGACTTGAGAAACGAGGACGGGGACATGACGCCCTGCGTTATCGTGTCAACCGCAAACCCCTACAAGTTCTCGGCGGACGTTCTTTTCGCCCTTACCGGAGAAAAGCAGACGGACGGCTTTGCAAGCGCCGAAAAGCTCGAAAAGCTTTCGGGCGTTCCTGTGCCTAATCAGGTAAAGGTTCTCCCCACCCTGCCCCGCCTGCATTTCGACACCTGCAAGGCTAAGGCCATGGGCGCGCTTGCCCTTGATTTCTTCAAGGCAAAGCCGATAGCCCGCTGAAAACCGTTTCGTCAGGCTTTCGCCTAAAGATTTCAAAAAGTTTTGCGAAAAATGTTTCAGCCGCGCTGATTAAGGGTATACATAATATCGTCAGAGGGAGCAAGCCTCCCGAAGTTGGCAAGAAACTTAAAGCGTAAATGAATTTTAGGAGGAAATAAAGTATGAAATGGGTTTGCAAGGTTTGCGGTTACGTTCACGAGGGTCCCGAGGCTCCCGAATTCTGCCCTGTATGCAAGGCTCCCAAGACCAGATTTGAGAAAATGGGCGAGGACAAGGCTTATGCCGACGAGCATCGCGTAGGCGTTGCCAAGGGGCTTGACGAGCGCGTTATCGAAGGTCTGCGCGCGAACTTCACGGGCGAGTGCAGCGAGGTCGGAATGTATTTGGCTATGAGCCGTCAGGCTGACCGCGAGGGCTATCCTGAGGTTGCCGAGGCTTACAAGCGCTATGCCTTTGAGGAAGCGGAACACGCGGCAAAGTTTGCCGAGCTGCTCGGCGAGGTTCTGACCGACTCCACCGAAAAGAACCTGACCATGCGCGCTGAGGCTGAATGGGGCGCGACAAACGGCAAGAAGGAGCTTGCGACGCTTGCCAAGGAGCTTGGCTACGACGCGGTTCACGACACCGTGCATGAAATGTGCAAGGACGAGGCTCGCCACGGCAAGGGCTTCGACGGTCTGCTCAAGCGGTACTTCGGAAAGTAATTAACGGGTATTTCTCCTTTTATAGCGGCGGACGGGCAGCGAAAGCAAACGCTTCCCGCCCGCCGTTTTTATACATAAGCATAAAAGCGGCATTGCCGAAGCAGACGCTTCCCAATGCCGCTTTATTATTTATGGGTGTTACCGTCACGCTTACTTTGCGCAAACGCGTTTTCGCCTGCGCCAAGGATAACACATCCGCATACGAAAGCGCTTATCCGCGCCGACCGCACGACGGCTGAAATGCTTTCCTTTTACTTGTTTTGCAGATACTTATCCAAATCAAAGTTCTTTCGGATATTATCGCGTATGTCCGTCATCTCCGGATACTCATAGAAGAACGCCATTTTTTTGCCCGCAACGGTTGAAGTGTCAGGCTCAGGCGACAAAACGAAGCAGCGGAAGGACTCGGCAAAGTCCTCCATCGGCTCGCCTGCGCCGTAGGTTGAAACATAATCGGTGGGATTCGCCCTGTAATCGCCCGTCGGGAAGAACTTCGCCGTTGGCGAAACCGTCGGGTAGAAGCGCGTCATATACGCCGCCATGTAGGAATCCGGCAGATAACCGGCAATCAGGGAAGGGTCGGTCTGATTCGCAATATCCGTCTGCGACGCGTTCATTCCCAAAACATGGCCGTATTCGTGAATGACCGTTGCAAGGCTCTTGTAGAAGTTACGGTAATTGCCGTTATTATCAAGAATGTCGTTTATATCAAGACCCATTGTGATAAGCGGCTTTTCGGCGCTCGAGGCGGGAGTATAGCCCGTCAGGTTATGCACGCCCTCCGTGAACAGCATGAAGCCGTCCATAAACTTGACGCGTTCCTCTTTTCTGACAACCTTGCTTATCAATTCATCCCACATTTTCTTTTCAAGCGCGGAAAGCTCGCCGGCAGGCTCGCCGTTTTCAAGGCGGATTCGCCCAAGCTCAAGGTTGCCGTTATATGCGTTGCTTACGGAAACGGCGCATTTGCCGTCCTTTTCCGTCAATTCAAAGAAGCTGCGGCCGATAAACCACGGCCATGTCAGGCTTCCGCCCTCGCTGAGCTGAGGCTCGCCCATAACGGAGGTCATGATTGCCTGTATCTGCTCCTTGGTGTAGCCCTGCTCCTCCGGCAGGATGTAAATCCCGCCGACGGTAGTTCCGAAGCAATCCGCCTGCGTTGTGAGCGGCGTATCCATGCCGAACCAGCGCACCTTTGCGGTATATATATTGTGATTTTCGCCGATTTCCGTTTCCTCACTGGAGGCAAGGGTGAAGCGCGTTGCAAGCCCCGCTTCGGTATACTCGATGCTTGAGCCGAAATCAAGGCATTCGTCATAGGGAAGAACCGAGCCGAAAATGCCGTTCTCCTTTGTGCGCTCGCGCTCCAGAGCCGAAAGCCCCGTTGTATCGGCGCTCATTACGGCAAGCACGGTATCCATAACTGCTCTTGCGCAGCCGTCAAGCGCCGCCCTGTCGATAAGCGAGGCGTCATCAAGAACCGTGTGGTTCTCCCAGCCGTCCCCGTTCTGGCAGAGCATAACAGAGGGTATTCCCGCGACGGCAAGCGAAACATGGTCGCTCATTTTTTCGGTTATAAGCGGGAGCGGCTGATTCAGCACCTTTTCAAAGCTGTTTTGAAGCAGCCCAGACAGAAGCGTCGCTTCGCCGTTCGTTGACGCAACGCTGTATCCGCTTGCGAAAACGCTGCCGAGCATATCAAGCTGAATATCCCCGATTATGCGGAATTTTACATCCTCGTCAATGCTGCGCGCAAAGGCATCAGAGCCTGCAAGCCTTTCCTCCTCGCCCGAAAAGAACACGAACCAGACCTCCGTATCGGTACTGAGCGGCGCGCACGCAAGCGCGACAGCCTCCAGCACGGCGGCTCCGGACGCATCGTCGCAGGCGCCGACGGTGCAAAGATGGCTATCAATATGCGCCGAAACAATCAGTATGTCAGGATTCATGACATCCGTTTTCTTGACGGCAATCACATTGCGCGAGCCGAACGCGCCGGTTGCGTTGTTCCTGACGGAAAAACCGTCAAAGCGAACGCTGAGCCCAGCGCTTTTAAGGCGCGCGGCAAGCGCGTCCGCATAAACGGCTTCCTCGATTGTTCCCGCTCCGCGCTCAGCTGCGATAAGCGCGTCAAACGGCGCGTTCACGTCAAGCGTATACTCACCCTCGGCGGCGCATGGAATTATTCCGCCAAAGAGCATCAGTATTATCAGGATTAAAGCGATTGGCTTGCTGTTTTTCATTTTTCATTCCTCCGGTATATCGGCGGCGCTCCCGTAAAATGCAAAACGCGCGATTCTGCGGCGCTCCGCCTGTATTTGTCTGTTTATTATACACCATACGGGTATATTTTAATAGCATTGTTCATTTCGCGTATGTTTTTGAGCGTTTCGCGCCGCAAGTGCGGGTTAACCAATCGCTTTTGCTATTATAGATACGCTTGGATTCTCCTTCCATGCGCTTGTTTTTTATAATGGAAATGCGCGCTCCCGTGATACGCAACAAAAAATGTTCTGCAGGGTATTGACACGGTGTCAGTACTGCGCTATAATTCAGATACTGACACAGTGTCAGTACACAAATCCGACAAAGGAGCTTGCACTATGAAGAAAAACATCGGCAGCCGGCTTGCCCTGTATCCAATGCCCGTTACCGTAATCGGCGCGATGAACGGCGACAAGCCTACATGGACGCTGGTGGCGCACGTTGGGATTATCGGTCATGACCGCGTGCTTGTCAGCCTTGCCGCTCCGCATTTCATCAACGGAGTAATCAAGGAAACGAAGAAGCTGTCCGTCAACCTTGTTACGGAGGATATGCTTCCCGAAGTCGACGAGGCGGGCTTTTTAAGCGGCGCAAAAGCTGATAAATCAAAGCTTTTTGCCTACACAACCGGCAGCGCCCAAACGCCAATCATCGAATGCGCGCCCCTCACCATGGAATGCACGGTTGCGGACGTATACGAATCCAATGGCTTTGAAAGCTTCATCTGCACAATCGACAATACCTTCGTTGAAGAAAAGTACCTGAGCGACGATGGCAAGATTGATTACCGCGTAATGAAGCCCGTGCTGTTCCAGTTTCCGAGCTACGAATACCTCAGAACGGGCGACGTAATCGGCAAATGCCTTTCGTTCAAAAAAGACTGACGGAGGAATGACCCAATGCCAAAGGGCTCTCAGGAACTGACCCACCAGCGCAGGGATGAAATCATTGCCGCCTGCGCAAAGCTGTACGAAACAATGAGCTTCAAGGACATTACCATCAAGGAGATTGGCAGCGCGACCTCATTCACCCGAACCTCCATCTACAACTACTTCCAAACCAAGGAGGAAATCTTCCTCGCCCTGCTTCAGCGGGAGTACGAGTGGTGGGTAGATGATTTGAGCGAGCTGCTGAAAACCCGCGAAGCGCTTTCAAAAAAGGAGCTTGCAAGGGAAATCGCCCTGTCGCTTGAAAGGCGCGAGCGCCTGCTCAAGCTGATGTCAATGAACCATTACGACATGGAGGCGAACAGCCGCGCAGAGACGCTTGCCGCCTTCAAGCGTGCCTATGTCGCGTCCATCCGCGCCGTTGACGAATGCCTCAGAAAGTACTGCCCGAGCATGGCAAAAGAAGGCAGACAGGAATTCACATATGCGTTCTTCCCGTTCGTCTACGGCGTTTACCCCTACTCCGTTGTGACGGAAAAGCAGCGCAAGGCTATGGAAGAAGCCGGTGTGCCGTTCGTTTACCATTCCATCTTTGAACTTGTGAACAACTGCGTCCTCCGTCTGCTGGACGCAAACGACTAAGAAAGGAAATTGACTATGAAAAAGATTATTTCGATGCTCCTGACCCTTTGCCTGATGGTTTCCGTGACCGCTGCTTTTGCTGAAGGAGATGAAACCTCAATGATTGGCAATACCGAAGAATCCGCCGCCACAACGCTTGTGGTTTACTTCTCCGCTACCGGCAACACAAAGCCGCTTGCGGAATACGCAGCGAGCTACCTTTCAGCCGACCTTTACGATATTGTTCCCGCCGAGCCCTACACGGACGCAGACCTTAACTACAACAATAACAGCAGCCGCTCAACCATTGAAATGGGCGACAACGCCGCTCGCCCCGCAATCGACGGGCTAATCGAGAGCATTGAGCAGTACGACACAATATTCATCGGCTATCCCATCTGGTGGGGCGAAGCGCCGCGCATCATCAACACCTTCCTTGAGAGCTTCGACCTTTCCGGCAAGACCATTGTTCCCTTCTGCACCTCCGCTTCAAGCGGCTTAGGCTCAAGCGCAAGAATGCTGCAGGCGAAATACGGCGAAACCTCCACATGGCTTGACGGCAAGCGCTTCTCCATCGGAACTGACGAAAACACCATCATCGAGTGGATAGACGGACTCGAGCTTTTCACGGAAGCCGAATAACAAAACTGCCAATCGACCGCTGCTTACGCAGGCAAAGGAGTGAAACGATTATGAAACGCGCTTTTCTTATGCTGATGACGCTGGCTCTTTTATGCGCGCCCCTTACGGCTTTAGCCGAAGGCACACTGACCACAACGGGCGGCAACGAAATCGACACCGCCGCGCTTGAACATCAAGCGGCAGACGCTCCCGCTGTTTACTTCACGCACGATTTGAGCAGCGCCGGACTGCAAGCAGTATATTCCGCGCTTGGGCGCGAGGCGAAGGGAAACAATATAGCCGTTAAAATATCCACGGGCGAAAACGGCAGCAACTACCTGCGCGTTGAGCTGATTGGCGATTTCGTCAAGAGCGTAAACGGCACGATTGTTGAAAACAACACGGCTTACGGCGGTCAGCGCGCCGGAACCGCAATGCACTATCAGCTTGCGAAAGACCACGGCTATACCGACATTGCAAACGTTGACATACTGGACGCGGAAGGCTCTATGACCCTGCCCGTGACAAACGGAACGCGCCTTACCGAAAACTATGTCGGCTCTCATACGGCAAACTATGATTTTCTTGTGGTTCTTTCCCACTTCAAAGGTCACGCGATGGGCGGCTTCGGCGGCGCGCTCAAGAACCTTTCCATCGGCTGCGCGTCCGCGGACGGAAAAGCATGGATTCACTCCGGCGGAACATCCATGAACAATATGTGGGGCGGCGAACAGGACGCCTTCCTTGAAGCAATGGCGGAGGCGGCTTCGTCAGTAGTAAGCTACTTCGGCGAGGGCGAGAGATGCATTTACATCAACGTAATGAACCGCCTGTCGGTTGACTGCGACTGCGACGGAAGCCCTGCCGAGCCTGATATGCACGACATCGGAATTCTTGCCTCCCTCGACCCCGTTGCGCTCGACCAAGCCTCGGTTGACTTGGTTTATGCTTCTCCGGACGGAGCGTCGCTCATAAGGCGAATCGAAAGCCGCAACGGCGTTCACACCTTGGAGCACGCCGAGGAAATCGGTTTCGGAAGCCGCGCATATACGCTGGTGGTAATGGATGACTGACATCTGGAACTGGCTCAGCCGCGAAGCCGTATACCTCTGGTATTACCTCAGCATTCAGATAGAGCAGATTGCGCCGTATTGGCTCATCGGTATCATTATCGGCTCGGCGGTAAGCGTATTCGGACGGAGATACATCCACGGCGCGTTTGAAAAGCTCGGCAAAAGAAAAATGGGCGTGCTTGGGGTGATTCCCGCAAGCCTGCTTGGGATTGCCTCCCCGCTGTGTATGTACGGAACAATTCCGATTGCCGCGTCCTTTTCGGAAAAGGGCGTAAAGGACGACTACCTTGCCGCGTTTATGATGTCCTCCGTGCTGCTCAATCCTCAGCTGATGATGTACAGCGCCGCGCTCGGGCAAACCGCAATGCTTATCAGGTTTATAAGCTGCTTTCTCTGCGGCTGCGTCGCGGGAGTGCTTGTGCGGGTGTTCTACCACGACAAGGGCTTCTTCAACTTCAAGGGCTTTCAGGAAGGAAAAAGCAGGGACACCGACCCGAATATCCTTCTGCGCTTTCTGAAAAACATATGGCGCAATATAAAGGCAACAGGCCCGATGTTCCTGCTCGGCATTCTTCTTACGGCGCTTTACCAAATCCATGTGCCGAGCGACGCAGCCGCAAACCTTTTCGGCGGCAAAAACAGCGGCTTCGGCGTTCTGATGGCGGCTACGATAGGCGTTCCGCTGTATATGTGCGGCGGAGGCACCATTCCCCTTTTGCAGCAATGGCTGCTCGATGGAATGAGCATGGGAAGCGCAACGGCGTTCATGATTACTGGGCCTGCCACAAAGCTAACCAACCTTGGCGCAATGAAGATTGTGCTGGGCGCAAAGCGGTTTATACTGTACCTCGCCTTTGTAATGCTGTTTGCCCTCGTTTCGGGGCTGGCTGTTGATTTACTTATCTGACGAAAGGATGTGCCGCATGAAGCCAAAGGCAATCGCAAAGCTTACAATCGACATTGCAATGACAGTCCTTTTCCTAATCCAGATGGGCTACCATATGCTGGACAACCGCGCGCACGAGTGGACGGGCGTTGCGCTCTGCCTGCTGTTTCTTCTCCATCACATCCTGAACGGCAGCTGGCACACCCATCTTTTCAAAGGCAAGTACAACGCTCAGCGCATACTGCTCACCGTTACAGACGTGCTTCTGACGCTTTGCATGATTGCAATTATCGCAAGCTCCATCATGGTATCGCGCCATGTGTTCAGCTTCCTTGGGCTGAAAATGCGCGCCCTCGGGCGGCAGCTTCATATGCCCTCCACAATGTGGGGCTTCGTGCTGATGGGGCTGCATCTGGGACTGCACTGGAGCATGATGCTCTCTGCGATGAAGCGCGCCTGCAAGCGCAAAGCTTCCCGATGGGCGGTTCTTGCAGGGCGAATCGTACTCATAGCAGTATGCGCGTTCGGCGCATATCAGTTCATCGAGCGCGGGCTGTGGATGGAGCTATTCAGGCTGCGCGAGTTCGCTTTCCTCGATTACGGGGAATCCCTGCTGTTCTTTTCCGCGTCCTATATAGCAATTCTGGCGCTGTGGGCGGCAATATCGCACTACGGGCAAAAGGCTGTAAAGGCGCTTTCGCAAGGCGGCAAAACCAAAAAGGAGACGGCATAATGAAAAAAGCTTTTTTACTCTTATTCTCCCTGCTGTTTATATTCGGCGCGCCCGCCGCATATGCGGAGGGGAACGACCTTCTGCTGATTAACGGCGGCAGCTTTCAGATGGGCAGCGAAACGAGCGAAGCATGGCGCAGCGCCGACGAAACCCTGCACAGCGTGACCGTCGGCAGCTTTTACCTCAGCCCTTACGAGATTACTCAGGCAGAATACGAGAGCCTTACGGGCGAAAACCCCTCAACCTTTATCGGCGATAACCATCCGGTCGAGGGCGTAAGCTGGTACGACGCGCTTGCCTACTGCAACGCGCGAAGCGCTGCGGAGGGTCTGACGCCTGCCTACACAATCGACGGAGCGACCGTTACTTGGGACAGAAGCGCAGACGGATACCGTCTCCCTACCGAGGCAGAATGGGAATACGCCTGCCGCGCGGGAACCGTAACGCCCTTCAACACGGAAACATCCATCAGCGCCGGCGAGGCGAACTACTGGGGGCATTATCCCTACCTGATTGAAGAAAACTATTTCTCGCAGGAGAACCTTGAAACGAAGCCCGGAATTTACCGCGAGGAAACCGTAGATGTCGGCAGCTTTGCTCCGAACCGCTTTGGTCTTTGCGATATGCACGGCAACGTAAGCGAATGGGTATGGGACGCTTACGGCGCTTATGACGCAGCCGAGCAGACAGACCCTGTCGGCGGCACGGAAAGCACGCGGCGCGTCTATCGCGGCGGAGCATGGAACGACTTTGCAAAGAATCTCCGCTCTGCGTACCGCGCCGCAATGCAGCCGGAGCTTGCCGCGTTCAATGTCGGCTTCCGCGTAGCCAGAAACGCTTCTCCGATTGAAGCGCTGGTTACGGCAAGCGCCGAAGTTACCGAAGAACCCGAAGCCGAGGGCAGCCATGTGCTTATTGCATACTTCTCATGGGGCGGCAACACGCGCGGAATAGCGGAGGAAATTGCAAGTCAGACGGGCTTTGATTTGTTCGAGATTGCCTGCGTAACTCCGTATTCGGACGATTACGATACCGTGCTTGAGCAGGCGCAGGCAGACCAGAACGTGCAGGCGCGTCCGGAACTTGCCGTTCACATCGGTAATATGGAAAAGTACGACACCATAATTCTCGGCTATCCCAACTGGTGGGCGTCCATCCCGATGCCGGTAGCGTCCTTCCTTGAGGAATACGACTTCGCGGGCAAGACAATACTGCCGTTTTGCAGCCACGGCGGCGGGCGCTTCGGGCAAAGCCTGACGGCAATCGCAAAGCTCGCGCCGGACGCGACGCTGCTTGAAGGGCTTGCAGTATCCTATTCGGGCGGAAGCAGGCTTTCGGATAATATATCAGAATGGCTTGCGGCAAGCGGCGTAGCTGCCGAGTAACGTCTCGCCCGCTCTCTTGTAAAAAGGAGGAATCCCTTTGAAAAAACTATTATCATGCCTCATGGCGCTCATGCCCCTCTGCCATTTCGGGGTCAGCGCATTTGCGGAGGATGAAGGCGCGCAGAATCGAATCCTGATTGCCTATTTCACATGGGCGGACAACACCGTGGTAACGGACGAAGGCGCGTCCATTGAAAGCGCACTCCGGCATTACGCAAACATGGGCGACAGCGGCAGCGGAGTTGACGCGACTTCCTCCGCAAGCCTGCTTGTGCCTGGCAATACCGCGATAATGGCAGGGCATATTCACGATTTCGTCGGCGGCGATTTGTTCTCCATAAAGGTCGAGAACCCCTACCCTGCCAATTACGACGAATGCCTTGACCGCGCCGCCGACGAGCTTGACTCGAATGCCCGCCCCGCGCTCAAGACCCATGTTGAGAATTTTGAGCAGTATGACACCGTATTTCTCGGTATGCCGAACTGGTGGTATTCCTGCCCGATGGCGATTCTGACCTTTGTGGAGGAATACGACTTTACCGGCAAAACGGTCATTCCCTTTGTGGCGCACGGAACAGGCGGAATAAGCGGCTCTGTGCGGGATATGAGCGCGGAGCTGCCCGACAGCTGCGCCGTGCTGGACGCAATCGGAGTGTATCGCCCCGATATTGCAAGCTGCAGGTCGCGAATCGAGGAATGGCTGAAGGGGCTTGGAATTCCGTTTGCGGCAGGCGCTTCTTTGGCGCTTCGCCTGACGCTCGGAAGCGGAAAGAGCATAACCGTTACGCTCGAGGACAACTCGGCAAGCCGCTCCCTCGTTGCTCAGCTCCCGCTCACGCTCAGCTTTGAGGATTACAACGGCGTTGAGAAGATAGCATATCTGACGGATGAGCTGGATTTGAGCGCAGCGCCTTCCTCCTGCGACCCGCAGGTCGGTACGCTCGCATACTATGCGCCTTGGGGCAACCTGAGCATTTTCTACAACGATTTCAGGGAGTCCGAAAGCCTGATTCCTTTAGGTCGGCTGGATGACGGGATAGAAGCATTGGGCGCGCTGACGGAAAGCTTTGACGTATTGCTGGAAAAAGACAATAACGACTGACAACAGGAGTGATAGTCATGGTAAAGCAAACTGCCGGAAGAGAAGCATTGGGAAGCTTTGCGCCCAAATTTGCGGAGCTTAACGACGACGTGCTGTTTGGCGAGGTTTGGAGCCGCGAGGACAAGCTTTCCCTGCGCGACCGCAGTCTTGTGACAGTAACGGGGCTTATTGCGAGCGGGATTACGGATTCCTCCCTGCAATACCATTTGACAACGGCGAAAAAGAACGGAATCACCAAAACGGAGATTGCCGAAATACTGACCCATCTTGCCTTCTATGCCGGCTGGCCCAAGGCGTGGGCGGCTTTCAGAATGGCGAAGGACGTTTGGACGGAGGACGGAGAAACCGCTTGCGACTTAAAAAGCGCCTATGAAAAAACGCTCATGTTCCCGATAGGGCAGCCAAACGACGGCTTTGCTCAGTATTTTGTCGGGCAGAGCTATCTTGCGCCCCTGTCAACCGAGCAGGTCGGCATATACAATGTGACCTTTGAGCCGGGTTGCCGCAACAACTGGCATATACACAGCGCAAAAAGCGGCGGCGGGCAAATCCTTGTATGCGTTGGCGGGCGCGGCTATTATCAGGAGTGGGGCAAGCCCGCGCAGGAAATGCTTCCGGGCGATGTTGTGAACATTCCCGCCAATGTAAAGCACTGGCACGGCGCGGCTCCCGACAGCTGGTTTTCGCATTTGGCAATTGAAGTGACGGGCGCCGAAAGCTCGAACAAATGGCTTGAGGCTGTATCCGCCGTGGACTATGCCGCGCTTAAATAGCTTCAAGCATCGTAGAATGCCTTGAATATTAAATCGCCCCTTCGCAGTATCGTTCGGATACCGCAAAGGGGCGATTTTCAGTTATCCTTATTTGGGCTGACCGGAGCAGGCGACATGACAGCGAGAGCAGTCCCCGCCGCAGGCGCAAGCGCCCTTTCCGCGCTTTTTATCACGAGCCATTTTCACGATTATCGCCGCTACGATTGCGGCAAGTATGCCTCCGACAATCCACGTTGCCATACTATCAACCTTTCCCGCATTAAGCGTCGGTATGAACCTTCATTTCCAAATGCTCATTGGAATACCTGTTTTTGCGAAGCAGCATATAGCCGAGAAGCGCGAGCAGCGCAAGCGCAAGCGCCGTGCAGAGAGTGAAGCCCGCGCCCGCGATGAGCACGCCAAGCTGATATGCGATAAAGGCGACGGCGTAGGCGAACACGCACTGATAGAGAATCGCAAACGCCGTCCACCAGCCGTTGTTCATTTCGCGCTTCATTGCGCCCATAGCCGCAAAGCACGGCGCGCAGAGAAGGTTGAAGATGAGGAAGCAGAACGCGGCAAGCTGACCATGCCCGCCCGAGGACTCGTCAAACGCCGCCATAATCGGCGAAAGCGCCTCCGCCTTTTCATCATCGCTCATATCGGTGTCGTCAATAATATCTGCGGCAGCGGTATCGTCCGTATCAACGTTATACAGAACGCCGAACACATTGACGACTTCCTCCTTCGCCACAAGCCCCATAACGGTAGCGACGGTCGATTGCCAGCTGCCAAAGCCAAGCGGCTTAAAGACGGGCGCAACGGCTGAGCCCACCTTGCCGAGCATACTCTCGTCCATATCCTCCACCGCGCCGAAAACCAGAGCGCCGTCATTCGCGGTTTCAACCACCGTGCTTCCGTCCGCTGCGACAGTTTCGCGCTTTTCAGGCGCCCAGCCGTAGCCCGACGTGAACCAGATGAGAATAGCGGACAGCAGGATTATTGTACCCGCGCGCTTGATGAACGACCAGCCGCGCTCCCACATACTGTGCAGCACGTTTTTCCAAGAGGGCGCGTGATAGGCGGGCAGCTCCATAACGAAGGGAGCGGGGTCGCCCGCGAATGCCTTTGTTTTCTTGAGCATGATTCCGCTCACTATTACGGCGGCAACGCCAATCATGTATGCGCTGAACGCAACCCAGCCCGCGTTATGGAAAAGCGCTCCTGCAATAAGCCCGACAATCGGCATTTTCGCGCCGCAGGGAATAAAGGTCGTCGTCATGATTGTCATTTTGCGGTCGCGGTCGTTTTCAATGGTACGGCTTGCCATGATTCCGGGCACTCCGCAGCCGGAGGAAATCAGCATCGGTATAAAGCTCTTGCCCGAAAGCCCGAACTTGCGGAAAACCCTGTCCATGATGAAAGCTACGCGGCTCATGTAGCCGACATCCTCAAGAATTGCGAGGAAGAAGAACAGCACGAGCATCTGCGGCACAAAGCCGATTACCGCTCCTACGCCGCCGATGATTCCATCGCCAATCAGCCCCACAAGCCAGTCGGCGCAGCCGAGGCTTGTAAGCCATTCCATAACCGGCGCCTGAATCCATTCGGCAACAAAGGTATCGTTCGTAAAATCCGTAACGATAGTGCCGACTGTTGTAACGGAAATGTAGTAGACAAGGAACATTACAGCCGCAAAGATGGGAAGCGCCGCCCAGCGGTTGGTGATTACGGAATCAATCTTGTCCGACGCGCTCAGCGCGCCCTTGGGTCTGCCCTTGCGAACGCAGGTGGAAACAAGCTTACTGATATAGGCGTAGCGCTGATTCGTTATGATTGATTCGGCGTCATCGTCCATTTCCGCTTCGCAAGCCTTAATCGTTTCCTCAATCTGCGCCTTGATGTCGTCGGGAAGGCTAAGCTCCGCCGTCACTTTTTCATCGCGCTCAAACAGCTTGATTGCGTACCAGCGCGTCAGATTCGCATCTACGATTCCGCCCTTATCAACGCTTCCGTCGGCATGATGGTGATGAAGCCCGCCCTCCTGATGATTGATAATATCCTCGATATGGGCAAGCGCGTGCTCGACGCTGCCGACGAACACATGAGGCTCATCCGCGCGCTTTCCCTTGCCGGCAAGCGCCGCCGCTTTCTTGGCAACAGCTACGCTTCCCTCGCCCTTTAGCGCGGAGGTTTCGACAACCTCGCAGGAAAGCGCCTCCCCCAATTTTCGCAAATCAATTTTATCGCCGTTTTTGCGGGTTACGTCAATCATGTTGAGCGCGATTATCATGGGAATTCCCAGCTCCGAAAGCTGAGTTGTAAGGTAAAGATTGCGCTCTATATTGGTAGCGTCAACGATGTTCAGAATCGCGTCCGGCTTCTCATTGACAAGATAGCCGCGCGCCACAACCTCCTCAAGGGTGTACGGAGACAGGCTGTAAATACCGGGCAAATCCTGAATGATTACATCGTCCGCGCCCTTGAGCCTGCCTTCCTTTTTTTCAACCGTAACGCCGGGCCAGTTGCCGACATACTGGTTGGAGCCGGTCAAATCATTGAACATTGTGGTTTTGCCGCAGTTCGGGTTTCCCGCAAGAGCAATCTTTATCGCCATTTGCAAATCCTCCTCAGCATTATGTTATTTTCCTCTAACCATATCTCAAATAAAAAGCGAGCGGCTTTTACCTTACCTCAATCAGCTCCGCATCGCTCTTTCGGACTGATAGCTCATAGCCGCGCACGGTAAGCTCTATCGGGTCGCCGAGCGGCGCAACCTTGCGAACATAAACCTCCGTCCCTTTCGTAAGCCCCATATCCATAATCCGTCGTTTCAGCGCGCCCTTGCCGTTGAGTTTTTCGATTACCGCGCTTTCGCCAATCTTTATATCCCTCAGCGTCATCGTTTTTCCCTCCAATTTCTGAATTCTCCGCGCTCACACCATTATCCGCACAGCCATTGATTTATCGAGGGCAATCCTGCTGTCCTTTACCGAAAGAATCAGATTCCCGCCAAGCTCGTTTACTATCCTTACCTCCTCGCCGACAACAAAACCAAGCTCCGCAAGATGCTGCCGAACCTCGTCCCTGCCCGAAATCCTCTTGATTGTGTTTACCTCGCCCACAGAAGCCATGCTTAACGGCATCAATCGCATTCCTCCTCTAGTTAGTCGTGGCTAACCAACGAACCAAAACGGCGGCTAGAGTTTGTTGTCTCTAACCGAAAGATAGTTTAGCACCTCTAACTGCGTTTGTCAACGGGAATCGGAAAGAAATATTCCGCCCCGCCCGCAAAGCCGCATTCCGATTACAAATCGCACAGTATTGATAATAAAATCAGCAAATCGATGCAAAACGGTGATTTGCTGTGATATAATCAGTTGAAGCGATAAATCGCTTTCACGAAGAATCAAAGGGGGATAACTATGAAAAAGCTATTGGTTTTTCTGCTTGTTCTGCTGATGGCGTTTCCGGCGTTTGCGGCGGAAGCTCCGCTTACCGGAACAATCGACGCAGCCGACAAGCACGGCAACGTATCCACTACCCTTCCCGCCGACGATTTGCTCAAAGCCTTTGCTATCGGCGACCTCCTCAGCGTTGAAATCAACAATCAGAAGATTACCGCGCCACTCGTAACCCGTTACAGCGATGTAAACGTGGGCGAGCCGCTCGTTTTCACAAGCGACGGAAAAACCTGCTTTGCGATTAACTACAAGAGCTTCCAAAGCACCTACGGCGCAGAAGTCGGCACGGAGTTCTCAATCGAGCTTCTCAGCGCCGGCGCATACCTTTCCGAATACGAAATCCGCAACCTTGTAAAGAGCGAAAACCGCGATGATTGCGCCTCGGATGAAATTTTCGCAAATTTCAGACCGATAATCGACGGAGTGCTTTACAGGGGCGCTAACCCGAACCTTGACGACGCGCGCAGCCCGTATGTCGAGGCGTTTGTTTCCGCCGCCGGAATAAAGACGATTGTAAACCTTGTTCAGACGGACGAGGAAGCGAATACCGAGCGCGCGAAATTCCCCGAGGCGGTTGTTGTAACCGCGCCGATGGGCGTTGACACCGCGAGCGACGAGTTCAAGGCGTCACTCAAAACCGCGCTCACCGCGATAGCCGAAAACGAAGCGCCATATTTCATTCATTGCAACGAGGGCAAAGACCGCGCCGGAATCGTAAGCGCGATTATCGAGGGCGTTATCGGCTTTACCCCCGACGAAATTGTTGCCGACTATATGCTGAGCTACGAAAACTACTACGGGGTAGAAAAGGGAACGGAAAAATACGAGCTGCTTTCTCAGCAGATTAAGACGATTATCGAATCGCTCACCGGCGCGCCGATGAACGCCGATACTCTCTCCGCCCGCCTTACCGCATACCTCAAAGACGAAATCGGCTTTGACGCAAGCGCGCTTGTTGAAAAGCTGAAATAACGCAATAGCATTTATAAAAAGAAGCCGGACGATAATTCGTCCGGCTTCTTCCTGCATTAACAGAGTTTAGAAATGGTCGTTCAGATACGTAACCCTATCAGGGAACAGCGCGCGGAGCATCGGGTTTCCTGTATCGCCCGTAATTCCGGAGGACGACATTACAAGCGTATCAAAATCCGAAAGACCTGAAAACGCGGCGGCGAGGGCGGGCATTGTGAAGGTGATTTCCGCAGCTTTTTCGCATATTTTTACGGTAAGCTTTCCTTTTTCGGCTGTAATTTCATACGAACCGCTGTTTTCGGGAATCTGCTCGTCCAGAGTGCCGATAACAACGCTTCCGTCAAAGCACGGGGCTTTGAGCAGCGAAAGCGCCTTCATCACGTTGACAACGCGGAGCATACCGCTTTTCGCCGCCTCAAGCTTTACGTTGTATGGTTCATCCAAAAGCATGAGCATATCCATGCGCCCCGACTCGTCGAAAACAACGTTGTTATGGTTGTTGAACGAGCCGATAAAGCCCAGAATCGAGCGCAGGGCGCAGGGAGTGAGATACGCAAAATCCTTTACGGAGAAGGTGTTGCCGTCCTTCTGGACATTCTGAGCGATTATATAGCCCTCCGGCTCGCCGCTTTCGGAAAAATACAGATACCAGTAATCCATCGGACTGTATTTTTTAGGCTTGAAATTGCCCCAGAGCTTATCGCCGCGCACAAGCGAATAATCAAGGGAAGCCGAGAATTTGTCGTACACCTCGCGCGCATAATGCTCGTTTTCGTCGTTCATGGCGACAAAGCTGCCCTTTACGCGGAAGTCGGCAAGCGTTTCGCGCGTTATAAAGCAGCGGCGGCGGGAAAACGCGAATTCATAGCCGAAATTGCGGTAGAACTCATGGGAAAACGGATAGAGCGAGCTGAAAACGAAGCCGTTTTCATACATCGCGGTAAGGCTTTTTTCAAGCAGCACGCGGGCATAACCCTTACACTTGCTTTCGGGGCGGCAGGCAACGCCGCCGACGCCTCCCATTTTTACGCGCAAGCCGTTGAAATTGCAAGTGAAATCATGCGTAATCACGGTTGCGGCAAGCTCGCCGTTTTCAAACGCGCCGAGCGTTCCGTCAAGCGTGACATCCGGCCCCATCGGCGTTTCTTGCGGAAAATAGGGATAGATGTAGCTGAGCGAATAAAGCTTCTCCTGCGCCTCCTTATCTGCGCCCGTGAGAAATCTGATATCCATTATTATCCTCCGTTTATAGCGCTGCACGCGCTTAGTTTTTGCTTTGCATAAATGCTGAGCAAAGCGGCAGAGGCTCTCGCAGACGGCGAAAAGAAACCTCTGCCGCTTTATTGCGGTGAATATTGCGATGAGAAAGCCCGAATTATCTATCGGACTTTGACATCATTTTGAGCCATTCGGGGAGGCGGTCGAGAAGCTGCTCGTTCGACGAGGTTTTCTCAATCATCGAAAGCAGCTGCAAAAGCGCGTCCGCCTCGTTGAGCGAGTTCATCATATTGCGAAGGCTTTCAAGACCCGCGCGCCCCTTATCGTCAAGCAAAAGCTCCTCGCGGCGCGTTCCGCTCTTCTGCATATTGATTGCAGGGAAAATGCGGCGGTCGGCAAGCTTTCTGTCAAGAACAAGCTCCATATTGCCCGTGCCCTTGAATTCTTCAAAGATAATATCATCCATTCGGCTTCCCGTTTCAACGAGCGCCGTTGCGATAACGGTAAGGCTTCCGCCCTCGCGCAGCGCGCGGGCAGCGCCGAAGAATTTTTTGGGCTTATGCATCGCTCCGGCGGCAAGACCGCCGCTGAGCGCGCGCCCTGTCTGGGGCGCAACCGCGTTATATGCGCGGCTGAGGCGGGTCAGGCTGTCCATCAGAACGACGACGTCCTGCTTCTGCTCAACAAGGCGCTTTGCGCGCTCAAGAACCATTTCGGCAACGCGGATATGGTTTTCGGGCAGCTCGTCAAACGTTGAATAAAGCACCTCGCCCTTGACGTTTTCCTTTATATCGGTAACTTCCTCGGGGCGCTCGTCAACAAGCAGAATCATCAGATGCGCGTCGGGATAGTTCAGCGCAACGGAGTTCGCGATTTTTTTGAGCAGCAGCGTTTTGCCCGCCTTGGGGGGCGCAACTATCATTGCGCGCTGACCAAAGCCGATTGGCGCGATTAAGTCAATGAGCCTTCCGTCCGGCTCGCTTACGTTCTTTTCGTTTTCAAGAATAAGCTTGCGGGAAGGATAAACGGGCGTAAGCTCGTCAAAGTTTATTCTGGGCGTCGTATCGTCCGGCGCATGGCCGTTAACCTCGGTTATGTAAAGCAGCGCATGATATTTATCGCCCTCGCGCTGAGGACGCGTTTTGCCGACGACATAATCGCCGGTGCGAAGCGCGAAGCGCCTGATTTGCGCAATCGAAACATAAACGTCACGGATTCCGGGCAGGAAATTATCCGCGCGCAGAAAGCCGTATCCGTCCGGATGAATTTCTAGCACGCCTGCTCCGTCGCCGCATTCGCCGCTCTGGAGCATTTCGGGAACAGCGGGATTGCTCGTACCGAGCTCCTTATTGTAATATCCGGTATCGCGGCGATGATACGGGTCGGTATACTGCTCGCCGTAGCCTGCGCTCTGCCTTCCGTAAGCTCCGTCCACATAAGGGTTGACCTGCGGGGCGGGAGCATACGGCTCCGGCGCATAGGCGCGCGGCGCAGGCGCGGGAATTTCCGGCTGCTGATACTGCGGCTGATAGGCTTGCGGGCGCGGCGCCTGATATGCGGGGCGCATTGCGGGCTGCGGCGCGGCAGGACGAGGCGCCTGATATGCAGGCGGAACGGTTCCCGCTCTTGACGGATAGCGGCTGGTCTGCGCTGGCGCTTCATACGCATGGCGCATTCCCTGCATAGCTCCGGCATAGCTGGGGCGCTGAACGGGCGCGGAGGGCTGCTGATAAGCGGCAGGCTCGCGCCTAATCATCGGGCGGCGCGGCTGCTCCGGAACATATCCGGCTTCCTCAAGCGGGGAGGAAGGCGGAATGAACTTGGCAGGAGGCGGAGTATACTCCTCATCCTGCTCGTCGTCATTTTCCTTGCCGTCATCCTTGTTATCGGAGGATGAATCGCTGACCGACTTGAGCGTTTGCAGCGACGCGAAAATATCCTCATCTCCGTGGTCGTCATCGTCCCCGGAAAGATGAGCATATTCGTCCTCATCATCAATTATGATTTTTCCTTGGCGCACCAAAGGACGACCATCAGCTTTCCTAATCTGTAAGGGCGCGGCAGTACTCGGCTTTTGGCTTTGCATAATCGCAGCCACGATTTCCGCCTTGTTGATTCCGGCAGAAAGCTTGACTCCGTTCTGTTTGGCGACCTGCCTTAGCTGAAGCACTGTCATCTCTTGCAATTCATTCTCAGTCAACACAATTTCCTCCCAGCATGATATCGTCCGTATATAGTTTTCCTGAATACAATTCTATTCAGTTCACTAAGCAATTATTCGTCAAATTCAAGTTTGCGCAAATCAAGCGCAGGGGAATTTCATTAATCAAACTCTCCCATCAATAAAACAAGACTCGGCATATCTGCCGGGCTTATAACAGCGATGCATTTAATCCTTCTTTATTATACAATGAAATGCATCCGGCGATATGCCGCTTAGCAGGCAAGTAAAACAGAATGATGATTAGCTGAATACCTGTTTGATGAAAAAGCTCCGATTTAGGAATAAGGCCCTTTCCGCACACACGGAAAGGGCTTTTTCAAGTAGTATTAATACTTGCGCTTCCGGGCGGCTTCTGCCTTCTTCTTGCGCTTTACACTGGGCTTTTCATAGTGTTCACGCTTGCGGACCTCTGCCAGAACCCCTGCGCGAGCGCACTGACGCTTGAAACGCTTAAGAGCGCTTTCTAGAGATTCGTTCTCACGAATGCGTACCTCAGACACCGTTATCCCTCCCCTCGCTCATCACGCCTTGGCAACCCTGCCGGCCTGACGGACGGATGGCGACCGTATTGTTATTATAGCCGCATAAAATAAATCCGTCAATAGCCATAACATAAATTCACGAAAGCGTTACAAATGTTTTTTCCCAAAGACTACAAAACATCGGAAGTGGCGATAAGGCTTATTCCCGTGCCGCATACGTCCTTCAAGAGAACCTGCCCGATGCTGACAGGCGCTTCCACTTTCAGCGACAGAATCTGACGCATTGCCGAAATAAGAAGCTCCTTGGGCAGCGGGGACGCGGATTTGACGCTCACAGGAACGCTTCTGTTTGAAAGCGGAATCGAGGCGGTAAGCACCCGCGACGGATGCGCAACCTCCTGCGACGCGTATTCAAGCCCGCGCTTGCAGGTATAGCCGGAAAAATTCCAGCTTCCGCCGCTGTTATCGGCGCTTATCCGGCAGCCCATAGGGCAGCAGACGCAGATTAACTCTCTTGCCATTCACTCATCCCCTCCAAAGGCGGACACAGTAATCTCGCCGGCGCTTCTTGCTTTTTCGCCGCTGAGAGTTATGTTCACCATTTCGCCCGGAACGAGCACGGGTTTTCTCACGGAAAGAAGCTCATTATTTCCCTCCGTAACCAAAACGCGCGCGCGCTTCAAAATCTTCCCTACGCGGAACATTATTCTCACATCGCCCGTGCTGTCCTTATCAATAAACTGCGGAACGGCGCCGCGAACATTATTGCCCGAAACAACCTTGACGCGCCCTGCAAAGTCGCGCGCGCCCTGCGCGTACTCATAGGCGGCTCTGCCGGCAACCGCGCTTTCCTCGCTCACATAATCCACAAGGTCATGAACGTGCAGAACGTTGCCGCAGGCGAACACGCCCGAAACGCTCGTTTCAAGCCTGTCCGTAACGCGCGCGCCGCCCGTTGCGGAATCAAGCTCAACGCCCGCCCTCTGCGTCAGCTCGTTTTCGGGAATAAGCCCGCAGGAAAGGAGCAGCGTGTCACACTCAAACTCAGTTTCCGTTCCCTTTATCGGCACGCGGTTTTCGTCGACGCGGGACATCGTAACGCCGGTCAGCCGCTCGCTTCCCCTGATATCGGTAATCGTGTGCGAAAGATAGAGAGGAATGTCAAAATCCTGAAGGCACTGGACAATATTGCGGTTAAGCCCGCCGGAATAAGGCATTATCTCAACGCAGGCAAGCACCTTCGCGCCCTGAAGCGTTAGCCTTCGCGCCATTATAAGCCCGATATCGCCCGAGCCGAGTATTACGGCGTGCTTGCCGGGCATAAGCCCCATAAGGTTTATCATCTTCTGCGCGTTTCCGGCAGTGTAGATTCCGGCAGGGCGCGTTCCGGGCGTACTGAGAGCGCCGCGCGGCCTTTCGCGGCAGCCCATAGCAAGCACGATTGCGCCGCAAGCGATTGTTTCAAGCCCTCTGCTTTTCGATATCACGGTAACAACCCTGTCGTTTGAAACGGAAAGCACTGTCGTGGAAACGTCGATTTCAATGCCAAGCTCCGCCGCCTTCCTGATATCCCTTGCGGCATATTCGGGGCCCGTAAGCTCCTCGCCGAAGCGGTGAAGCCCGAACCCGTTATGAATGCACTGGCGAAGCACTCCCCCCGCTCTTTCCTCGCGCTCGATTACGCGCAGGCTCTTGCAGCCCGCTTCCCTCGCGGCGATTGCGGCGGCAAGCCCCGCAGGTCCGGCGCCGACAACAAGCACATCAATTCTTTCCATCGTCAGCCTCCTTACGCAGAACATCACCGATATATTCCGGAGCAATTTCGCTTCCCGCGCCCTGCTTTGTTACCCTCGTAAGGGGAATTCCCTCCTCCTCGGCAATAGCCTCCATAACGCGCGTAAGGCAGAAACCGCTTTGGCATCTTCCCATTCCCGCGCGGGTTCGGCGCTTTATGGCGTCAACGGTTCTTGCAGGCACGGGGCGGCGCAGAGAAGCGCGGATTTCAGCCAAGGTGATGGTTTCGCAGCGGCAGACGACCGCTCCGTATTCAGCGTCGGCTTTGCAAGCCTCGCGCCTTTCATCGTCGTTCATTTCCCTAAAAGGCTTTTTTTGCTGCACCGGCGGAAGCACGCTGCTCTTTTTTGTCAGTGAAAGCTTCTCTGCCGCGAGAGCGGCGAGGCTTTCGCCTATCGCGGGCGCGGCGGAAAGCCCGGGGCTTTCGATTCCCGAAGCCTCCAGCACGAATTCCGCGCCCGATATTTCGCCGATATGGAAATCGTCGTCCTCAGGATGCGCCCTCACGCCCGCATAATTGGTAATATTCGTTCTGAGCGAAAGCGCCGGATATGTCTTTTTAGCCATCAGAAGCGCCTTTTGCAGCTCCTCATTCGTGCAGGCGGTATTGTCCGCGTTTTCAATATCCTCGGCGGTAGGCCCGATAAGCAGATTGCCGTGAGTTGTCGGCGTTACAAGAACGCCCTTGCCCATCGGCGTGGGGGTCTGGAACATCGTATGCGAAAACGCGGGCGCTTCCTCGTGGTCAAGCAGATAATAAACGCCGCGCCTTGGGATAATCTTCAGACTGTCTGCGCCGAAAAGCTCCCGAATTTCCCCCGCATGAACTCCCGCGCACGAAATGACTAGCCTGCACTCGACGCTTTCATCCCCGCCCACGGAAAGCTGCCAGCCTTTATCCGTTCTCTTGGCGCCGCTCACGCGCTTATCAAGCATGAATTGAGCGCCGTTTACAGCCGCGTCGTCAGCCATTGCAAAGGTCAGTTCATACGGGCTTACGATTCCGCTCGTTTCAGCCAGAAGCGCGCAGACAGCGTCGGGCGAAAGCTTCGGCTCAAGCAAAAGCAGCTCGTCCCTTTCAACAATCCGAAGCCCCTTTACGCCGTTTTCTTTGCCCTGAGCAAAAAGGCGCTCGATTTCAGAGCGCTCGGGCTGCGAAAACGCAACGACGAGCGCGCCGTTATTCATATAAGGAACGCCGAGAAAAGCGCAAAGCTCCGGCATCATTTCCGCGCCTCTGACGTTATACCTGGCTTTCATGCTGCCGCGCGCCGCGTCAAAGCCCGCGTGGACAATTCCGCTGTTGGCTTTGCTTGCGCCCATGCAAACATCGCTCTGCCGCTCTATTACGCACACAGAGGCGTTATAGCGCGAAAGCTCCCTTGCAACCGCGCAGCCGACGACCCCGCCGCCGATTACAGCAATATCGTACATTTTTCACTCTCCGCAAATCAGTTTACTAAAGTATACCCCAAATTGCCGACGACTTCAACAAAAATACCCGCGGCAAAGCGCAAAGCAATGCCGCGGGCAGATGAATCAATGAATTAAAGGATGTATTCCTTCTTCTCGACGGGGCGGGTTTTCATTTCCTCGCCTTTCATGCGGTACTTGTCGCCGGTATTGCCGAGCACGGCGTAGGTTGCAATCTTGCTTTCCTCAACGCCGGGCTGGTTATACGCGTCAACGTCAAGCAGCTCGCCCTCGTAAGCGGTCGTCATTTCCATGAAATAGATGAGCTGACCGATGGTGAAGGGGGTTACTTCGGGAAGAACGATGGTCTGGCTGAGCCTTCCGTTCTTGTAAAGAGCGTACTCGGTGCCTTTTTCCTCGGCATGGATAAGGGTGTTATGCGTCATTCCGCCGAGGAACGCGACATCGCTGAACTGCTCGCAGCCGTGCGGGATAACGGTTTCCTTGCGGAAGTTTTCAACCTTCATGAAGGTGATAACCTTGTCAAGCGGACCTTCATTATAAAGCTGGAGCTGGCTGTGCTGGTCGGTTACGCCGAGGGACTTAACGGGAGTCTGGCCCGCGTTGATGGTTTTGCCGGAGCGGGTTTCGCGCTTTCCGAGCGACTCTGCCCAGAGCTGGCAGAACCAGTCCGCCATATACTTGAGGCTGTCCGCGTAAGGCATGATAACCTGTATGTTCTTGCCCTCGTTCATGCAGATGAACTGGAGCGCCGCCTCCATCAGAGCGGGATTTTCATAAACATTGTTGTTCTTGCAGCGCTCGTCCATGTCGGCAGCGCCCGCGAGCATTGCGCGGATGTCGATTCCGCATACGGCGGCGGGCAGAAGCCCAACGGGGCAAAGCTCGCTGAAGCGTCCGCCGACTCCGGAGGGAATATAGAAGGTTTCAAAGCCCTCCGCCTTGGCAAGCTTGATAAGGTTGCCCTTCTCGGTATCGGTGGTCGCGATGATATGCTTGCTGAAATCCGCGCCGACTTTGCTCTTGAGCAGCTCGGAAATAATCAGATACTGGCTCATCGTTTCGGCAGTCGCGCCGGACTTGGTTATGATATTGAAGCACGTCTTTTTAACGTCAATAACGTCAAGCAGCGCCGCCATGCGCTCAGGGTCGATATTATCCTCAACGTAAAGGCGCGGGCCGTTCCGCTTTTCATCGGGCAGCTCGTTATAATGGAGATGGTTAAGCGCCTGCTGAACCGCGATAGGGCCGAGCGCGCTTCCGCCTATGCCGAGAACGACAAACGCCTCGAAATTCTCGCGCACGCCTTTGGCAACGCGCTCGATTTTATCCACAATTTCAGCCTGATTATAGGGCAGCTCCATCCATCCCTGCCAGCCCTTGCCGCGGTTTTCCTGTACGTTTTTCTGCGCCGCCGCAAGCATTCCGTTCATCGCGTCAATTCGGGCGCGGGTTATACCCTTATCGCCCATCGTGTCCGCCATCATATGATTTACGTTAAGCGTTATCCTCTTCATAATAATCCTCCTTAAAATCCATTGCATCCGCTTCCATTATAACAAATCGTTTTACTTTATGCAATCAAAGAAGCGGGCAATATATCGCGATTCTTCGCAGGCGGGGCGTTTTTAAGCTTGACAAGCAACTTTATTAATACTATACTTCGCATATCGGAATGACCGGGATTAAGCCTGCCCGAAATCCCCGACAGAGAAGGCGCGCCATTGGCTGTAAGCGCGCCGCGACGGACAAGCGCAGGTACCGCCCCGCGACCGGAACGCACGGCAGCGCGATAGAGCGCCGATAAGTGGTGAAAGCAAGCTGGGTGGAACCGCGGATGTTGACATTCGTCCCAAAGTATGGGAGGAGTGTTTTTTTATACCCACAACGCTTGCCCGGCAAAGACTGCGCGACAATTATTAGGAGGTTTTACGATGATAGTATCCCTCAGAGGCGAAAAGCGCGAATTCAAGGACGGAATGAACGCGCTGGACATTGCGGGCGAGATTAGCCAAGAATGCAAAAAAACGGCGCTTGCGGCTCGCGTAAACGGCGAGCTGAAAGAGCTTGTTGCGCCCGTTCCGGACGGAGCGGAGCTTGAAATACTGAGCTTTGAGGACGACGACGCCAAGCGCGTTCTGCGCCACACCGCCTCGCACGTTCTCGCGCAGGCGATGAAGCATATCATGCCCGAAGCGAAGCTTGCGATTGGCCCCTCCATCGACAACGGCTTCTACTATGATTTCGACGTTGACGAGCCGTTCACGCCCGAAATTCTGCAAAAGCTCGAAAAGGAAATGGGTAAAATCGTTCAGCAGAACGAACGCCTTGAGCGCTTTGAGCTGCCGCGCGAGGAAGCCATAAAGTTCATGGAGGAAAAGGGCGAGCCGTACAAGGTTGAGCTGATTCGCGACCTGCCTGAGGACGCGGTTATTTCCTTCTATAAGCAGGGCGACTTTACCGACCTTTGCGCAGGCCCGCATCTGCCCTCGACCGGAAAGGTAAAGGCGTTTAAGCTAACCTCCGTAGCGGGCGCGTACTGGCGCGGAAGCGAGAAGAACAAAATGCTTCAGCGCATTTACGGAACTGCGTTCACCAACAAGGAGGACTTGAGGGTTTACCTTGAGCGCATTGAGGAAGCGAAGAAGCGCGACCACCGCAAGCTCGGACGCGAGCTGGATTTGTACGACATTCTTGAGGAAGGCCCCGGCTTCCCCTTCTTCTACCCGAAGGGAATGATTCTGCGCAACGAGCTTGAGAACTACTGGCGCGAAATCCACCGCAAGGCGGGCTATGAGGAGATTAAAACGCCTATGATGCTCAACCGCGCACTTTGGGAGCGCAGCGGGCATTGGGACCACTACCGCGAGAATATGTACACGACGAAGATTGACGATACGGATTTTGCAATCAAGCCGATGAACTGCCCCGGCGGAATGCTCGTATATCAGCGCAAGCTCTGGAGCTACCGCGACCTGCCGATTCGCTGCGGCGAGCTTGGGCTTGTACACCGCCATGAGCTTTCAGGAGCGCTCCACGGTCTTATGCGCGTCCGCTGCTTCACGCAGGATGACGCCCACATTTTCATGACCCCCGAGCAGATTCGCTCCGAAATCAAGGGCGTATACAACCTGATTGACAGCGTTTACAAGGTTTTCGGCTTCAAATATACCGTGGAGCTTTCAACTCGCCCCGAAAATTCAATCGGAACGGACGAAATGTGGGCTATGGCTACGGACGGTCTGCAGGGCGCGCTTGACGAGCTTGGAGTAAAGTACACAATCAACGAGGGCGACGGAGCGTTCTACGGCCCGAAGATTGACTTCCATCTTGAGGACTGCATCGGCCGTACATGGCAGTGCGGAACAATTCAGCTTGACATGAACCTGCCTGAGCGCTTCGACCTTACCTATGTCGGAGCGGACGGTGAAAAGCACCGCCCCGTTATGATTCACCGCGTTGTGTTCGGCTCAATCGAGCGCTTTATCGGAATCATCACGGAGCAGTTTGCGGGCGCGTTCCCGCTGTGGCTCGCCCCCGTTCAGGCGAAAATACTGACGATTACCGACCGCGCCGATTCCGCCGCAAAGGCGCTTCAGGAGAAGCTTGAGGACGCGGGAATCCGCACCGAGCTTGACCTTCGCAACGAGAAGATTGGCTTCAAGGTTCGCGAGGCGCAGATGATGAAGATTCCGTATATGCTCGTTCTGGGCGACAAGGAAGCGGAAAGCGGCTGCGTCGCCGTCCGCAACCGCAAGGGCGAGAATCTCGGAACGATGGAGATTGACGCTCTTATCGAAAAGCTCAAGAAGGAAATCAAGGACAAGACTCTGGACTGATTTTATCCAGAAACAAGCGCCCGCGTTCAAACGAATGCGGGCGCTTTGCTGTGCAGATAACACTTGCTTTTTACTCGGCTAACGATTGCGCAAGCTCAACCAGCGCGTTAAACGCGGGCTTTGGCTGGCAGTACTTGTCGAACAGAAGCGGGAACTGGCTCGCGCGCCAGCTCAAATCATCGCAGACGCCCCAAACCTGAACCGCCTCGATGATGTCCTTATACTCAAGGAACAGCTCCATCATGCTCTTGTAGCGGTACGCCTGAGTTTTGAAGAACACCTCGTTGTCCTTGGAAATGGTGATGTCAAGCTCGCTTATTCTGAGCTTCAAGCCCTTCGCGGCAATCTTCTCCATTGCGGCGCGCATTTTGGAGGGTGTGGGAGTCGATTCGCCCAGATGCGCCTGAAAGCCGTAACAGTCGATATTGCCCTCGGCAACAAGGCGGTCAAGCAAGGCGCAGATTCCGGTAAGCTTAGGCTCGATGGGAGTATTGTAATCGTTGTAGACCAGCAAAGTTCCCTCCGGCGCATACTTGCGGGCATACTCAAAGGCGCGCTCGATGAAATCATCGCCGACAACCTTCGTCCAGTTGCTCTGGCGCAGAGCGCCGCCGTTATCGTCGATAGCCTCGTTGACGACATCCCATGAAACGATAAGCCCGGGATAGTTTGCGTCCATGTATTCCATTATCTGCTTGATATAGCTTTCAAGGCGGGCAAGCATCGTATCGCGGTCAACGAAATCCGCCTTGTTATCATACCCTGCGCGGAAAAACGCGTCCGGAGTCTGGCTGTGCCACACAAGCACATGACCGTGAACCTTGATGCCGTTCTCCTTGCAGTAATCAAGCAGCGGAGCCGCCGCCGTAAAATGAACCGCAACGCTCTTTTCGTCCCCCGTAGACGTTACTAGGCGCTTCGACGCGCTGACGTCAAGCACGGAATCGGGTTTCAGCTCATTGCCGGGCGTCATTATTGAAAACTGCGAGGCGAAGAAATCCATGCGCTTCTTATTGACAGCCTCGTTCTGCGTTACGGCAGTGCCGAAATCGAACGCAGAAGCGTAAAGCTCCCTGAGCGAGGGAATGTCATAGGAATAGGTGGGCGAATTCTTTATAACGGAGAAGGAGCGAATCGAATACGAAAGCGACGCATTGCCCTTCGTTTCTATATAAAGAGTGTATTTATCGGCGGCGGGAGCGATATATATTCCGCTCATCTTCTTCCATACGCCGCTGCCGACGGAGCCGGACATGATGTTGGTATAGCTCTCGCTGCTCGCGACAGTATAAGCGCTTGAAAGAATGAACTCCGCGCTTTCAAGCTCGTCCTGCCTTATTTCAAACTCAATCTTATAGCTTTCGCCGGCGATAAGCTCAAAATCGCGCCCGGGAGAATTCCACGTGTCGCTTCTGCCGGTTATTGTGATGAAGCCGGCGTTTTGGGCAAGCTGCGCCGCGCCGTCGCCGCTTCTTGGATACCATCCGTCCGTGTCCTGCGAGAAATCCGATTCGTATATGTTGTTCGGGGACGCGCTCTCGCCAAACGCCGCGGCGGCAGGGAAGCCGCAGAGGGCGGTCATCAGCGCGAGTGTAATGGCTGCAAGTTTCTTCATATGTTTCACCATCCTGCTTTTTGATAAAGCTATAATACCAAATAACCGCAGGGCGCGCTATTCATCTATTGCGGCTTCTCAGAGCATGAATTGCGAAAATCGGATATGCCAGCCGAATTCATTTTAGGCAGCGGAAATACATACGAAGAATGGTCATGAGGGCGCAAGTCGTGTATAATATCATCTGTATTTCGTTTATGATTATTGCGGAGGCGATTACCATCAGCTTTATTTACGACGTTCACGCTCACATTTTTCCCGACAAAATTGCGAAGCGCGCGAGCGAAATGATTGGCGGCTTTTATTCGCTTGAAATGGCGGCGGAGGGTACGGTTTCGGAGCTTTTGAAGCTCGGAGGTAAAGCGGGAATCAACAAATATATGGTTCACTCCGTTGCGGTTGTTCCGAAAAACGCAGTGCATATCAACGATTTCGTCGCTTCAACGGTAAATTCAAACCCGAAGCTTTTCACCGGCTTTCTGACCCTCCACCCCGACATGGAGAACATGGAAGCGGAGCTTGAAAGAGCGATGGGCTTGGGGCTGAAGGGCGTTAAAATCCATCCTGATATGCAGAAATTCGCGCTTGACGATAAGGGTGCGGACAAGCTTTTCGCAATCTGCGAGGGCGTATGCCCCGTATTAATCCACACAGGAGACCCGCGATACAGCTACTCAAATCCCGAACAGATGGCGCGCGTTCTGAAAAATCATCCCCGCCTTACCGCAATCTGCGCACATCTCGGCGGCTGGGGCGAATGGACGGACGCGGCAAGAGTGCTTGCCGATAAAAACGTTTATGTCGATACATCAAGCTCCCTTTACGCAATAACAAAGGAAGAAGCGCGCGCGGCAATCGACGCATACGGATACGAAAGAGTGCTTTTCGGAACGGATTACCCTATGTGGGACGCGACGCAGGAGCTTGAGCGCTTCCATGCGCTCGGGCTTTCGGATAAAGCCGAGGAAATGATTCTGGGCAAGAACCTTCTTGCTCTTTTGGGTGAAACAGCGGAGTAACAAAATAGAAAGGTAACATTTACAAGCCAATATATTTCAGTATCCCCCTTTACAGTGTAATATATTTGTGATATACTTCATACAAACGTAACATTTAGGGGGTGCTTTTATGAAATTGTTAAAGAAAACGGCGGCGATTTTAGTGGTAGGGAGCATTCTGCTCTCCCCCGTTTCGTCCGCTTCTTTTTTATTTTCCTCATCCGCGGAGGCGGCTTCCGCGCAAACGCTCAGCAAGGGAATGAAGGGCAGCAACGTAAAGGCGCTTCAGGAGGCGCTTTCGTTTCTCGGCTACGACTGCGGAACTCCGGACGGCTCCTACGGGCAAAAGACCTATGAAGCCGTAAAAGAGCTTCAGAAGGATATGGGGCTTGACGCGGACGGCAAAGCAGGCCCGCAGACTCAGGATGTAATACAGAACCTTGTGATGTCAATGGGCGGCAGCTACGCTACCGTCGCGCCGGACGACGCCTCCTCAAGCCCGACGGAAACGCCAAAGGCAGAGAAAACCGACGCGCCGTCAGGTCAGTGGGAAAGCGCATACGTTACAAAAGGCTGGCTTAAAATGCGCGAAAGCGCCTCAACCGGAGCAACTGTGCTGAAAAGCATTCCCGGCGGCACGGAGCTGAGGGTTTACGACAGGGGAAGCAAATGGTGCAGCATTGTGTACGGCGGCAAGGCAGGATATGTCATGACCGAGTACCTGACCTTCGGAACGCCCCCTTCCAAGGAGGAAGAAGCCAAGCCTACCCCGACCAAAGAACCCGAAACCGAGAAAACGGCAGCGCCGGAAAAGACGACAGCGCCGACAAAAGCGCCCGAAGCCTCAGTCAATTATGACGCATATACAAACAGCATATGGCTCAAGCTGCGCAAAAGCCCCTCGACCGGCGCAACGATTCTGAAAAGCATTCCGGGCAAAACCCGCTTTACCGTAACCGAAAAAGGCGACACATGGTGCAAGGCGGTTTACGGCGGCAAAGCAGGCTACGTCATGACCAAGTACGTGGTTTTCGGAAGCGTTCCGACATCGGAAACGGAAGCTCCCGAAGCAAAGCCGACGGAAACTGCGACCGTGACGGCAACGCCCGAGCCGGTGATAACCGCAACGCCAAAGCCCGCGGTAACGGCGACGGCTGAGCCGGTTGTTACCCCATCTCCCAGCCCGTCACCCACTCCCACAAAAGTACCGACGCCGAAGCCCGACGAAAGCGGCGCTTACACGGTAATCACCACCAGCACATGGCTGAAGCTCCGCGAAGAGCCGTCAACAAGCGCAACTGTGCTTGCGAGCATTCCCGGCAACACTCCGTTTACCGTAACCGAAAAGGGCGCTACATGGTGCGCCGCCGAATACGACGGAACAAAGGGCTATGTAATGTCCAAATACCTTGTTTTCACCGGCTCTCCGAAACCGACGGCAACGCCCACAGCGCCCGCCGTGCAGACCCCCGCGCCGCCTACGCCCACCCCGAAAAAGGATACCGAGCTGTCGGCATATGTAAAGGGCGGAGCGCTCAACCTGCGTCAGAGCGCGTCAACGGACAGCAAGAAGCTCGATACGATTCCGAACAAAACGCTGCTCGTCGTTTATGAAAAGGGCGAAACATGGAGCAAGGTTATTTACGATAACACTGTCGGCTATGTAATGACAAAATACCTCGATTTCACCTCCGATACGCCCGCCGTAACGCCTACCCCTCCCCCGTCAACGCCCGTATCGCCGACCGGCAAGCCCGACACCTCCCTCATTCTCAAAGCGGGAGCGAGCGGCGAGCAGGTTGTGCTAATGCAAAACCGCCTTGTGGATTTGGGCTACCTCAGCGCGGCAAGCGGAACATACGACAGTGCGACGACCGCCGCCGTTAAAGCCTTCCAGAAGGAAGCGGGAATATCAACGGACGGCGTTGCAGGCCCGATAACGCTCAAAAAGCTTTACGGGGACGATATTACAGCCGAGGGAACGCCGATTCCGCAGCTTGGAGCGGGCGTCGGCAAGATTACGCCCCCTGCGGCAAGCAGCGTACAGCTCCTGCATTGGAACGACTATATCAAGACGAAGTACCGCTCCGGTCAAAAGGTGCTGGTCTACGACCCCGCCTCCGGACTTGCGTGGCATTTTCGATTCTACGCTATGGGGCGGCACGCGGATTCAGAGCCGGTAACTGCCGAGGACACGCTGATAATGTACTACGCCTTCGGAATGAAAAACACATGGACGCCTAAGGCGGTATGGGTTCAGCTGCCCGGCGGCGAGTGGACGATGGCGACAATGCACAACGTTCCCCACCTGAGCGGCTCAATCAAGACGAACGACTTCGACGGCCACCTGTGCGTGCATTTCCTGCGCGATATGTCGGAATGCACAAAGAACGACCCGAAGTACGGAGTGCAGCACCAGAACGCTCTGAGAAAGGCGTGGAAGGCGCTGACCGGAGAAACCGTTCCGTAATTAAGCAAGCACAAATTAAAGCCATACGCAATTCAGCGGAAGCCGCGGCAAATCGACTCGGCTTCCGTTTTATATGCGCTTGGGAAACGCCTGCCCTGATATTTACAAACGTTCGTGTTTTTTCGCTTCTGCAAAGCGCATTTCAGACGCGGAAAAGCGATTTGTGACGTTTTTTACCCATGTGTATCGAAAAACAGAATTATTCTTACAAGTTGCGCAGATTTCATAAAACTGTTGAAATCAATGTCGAATAGGCGTATAATAGTTGCATTCCCATTGCGGAATGTTCGGATTTTTGGGGGCAGATAAATGAACGCATTGAAACAAGCGATTATGAGCCGAGGCAAGGCGATTGGCACCGATATCATCAAGGTGGATATGTTTCTCAACCACCGAATCGACACCGCTCTGCTCGCCGAAATGGGAAACGAATTCGCGCGCCGCTTCAAGGATGACAGGGTTGACACAATCCTTACAATCGAGGCGAGCGGAATCGCCGTTGCCGTAACCGTAGCGCAGGCGCTTGGAAACGTTCCGATAGTTTTCGCCAAGAAGGGCGAAACGCGCAACGTAAACGGCGAAATGTACACTGCCAAGGTGTACTCCTTCACCCACCAGAAGGAGAACACGATTCGCGTGTGCAGGGAATACCTCAATCCCGAAAGTCGGGTGCTTATTATCGACGATTTTCTTGCCAACGGCGAAGCTGTTCAGGGGCTTATAAGCCTTTGCAGGCAAGCCGGAGCGGAGGTTGTCGGCGTAGGCATCTGCGTTGAAAAGGGCTATCAGCCCGGTGGGAAGCGGCTTCGCGAGGCGGGGCTGCACGTTGAATCGCTGGCAATCGTGGACGCGGTCGAGGATGGCAAGATAATCCTCCGCGAGGACGATTGACATATAAATTAAGGAGATGCCAAACATGAAGAAGCTGCTGGTTGCTCTGCTCGCGCTCGTGATGGTGTTCGCCATGGCTGTACCCGCTATGGCAGAGTTCGCTCCCGTTGCGAAGGAAGACCTCAAGGTCGGTTTCGTATATGTCGGAGATACTGTTGACAAGGGTTACACCTACGCTCATCATCAGGGAACCCTCTACATGATGGACGCTCTTGGACTTTCCGAAGACCAGGTAATCATCAAGACCAACGTTGCCGAGGACGCCTCCTGCGAGGAAGCTATCCGCGAGCTCGTTGACCAAGGCTGCCAGATAATCTTCGCAAACAGCTACGGTTTCATGGATTACATGGAAGAAATGGCTGAAGAATTCCCGAATGTTATCTTCTCCCATTGCTCCGGCTACAAGAACAACGGAGTTAACTTCAACAACTATTTCGGCGCTATCTATCAGGCTCGCTACCTGAGCGGAATTGCTGCCGGACTCAAGACCGTCAGCAACAAAATCGGCTTCGTAGCCGCTATGCCCACCCCTGAAGTCATCGGCGGCTTCGACGCTTTCGCCCTCGGCGTACAGAGCGTCAACCGCGACGCCGTTGTGTATGTAAAGTACACCAACACCTGGTATGACGCAAACCTTGAGCGCCAGACCGCCGACGCGCTGCTCGACGCGGGCTGCGACGTAATTGCTCAGCATTGCGACACCGCCATGCCCTCCATCGCCGCTCAGGAGCGCAAAGCGTTTAGCGTAGGCTACAACGCCGATGTTTCCGAGGACGCTCCCGACGCTTTCATCACCGCTCCCGTCTGGAACTGGGGCATTATCGTAACCGCCGAAGTTCAGGCTGTTATCGACGGCACTTGGAAGTGCGAAAACATCTTCCCGATGTACGACAGCGGTGTTGTCGGACTTGCGCCCCTCACCAAGAATGCTGCGGAAGGCACCGCTGAAGCGATTGCCGCTGCCGAAGCCAAGATTCTCGGCGGCTGGGACGTATTCACCGGCCCTATCGTTGACATCAACGGCGAAACCATCGTTGCCGAAGGCGAAGTTATGGACGTTGCCGGCGTAACCTCCATCATCGCCATTGTAAAGGGCGTAGAAATCCAGTAATCAACCGATAGCAAAAAGTCCCTGGGGGAGCTAATCCCTCCCTCAGGGCGTTTTCCTTTTCTGAATACTTTTTAAGGCGCTGCTTCTATTGATTTCTCCCCTTCCGCAAACGGAAATCAGCAGAAACAGCATCACGCAAGGAGGACATTTCAGAATGCAGACCGACGCGCTGGAGCTGCGCTCCCTTACCAAGCGGTTCGGCCCCGTAACAGCCGTAAACAAGGTTGACTTGTACGTTAAGCAGGGCGAAATCCTCGCGCTGCTCGGCGAAAACGGGAGCGGCAAAACGACGCTTATGAACATGATAAGCGGAATATACACACCCGACGAGGGCAGCATTTTCCTTGGCGGAAAGGAAGTGGCTATCCGCTCCCCGAAGGATGCAATCAAGCACGGAATCGGTATGATTCACCAGCATTTCAAGCTGGTTGACGTGCTGACCGCGCGCCAGAACATTATCCTCGGAACAAAGGCAGGCACTATCAAGAATCTTGAAAAAACCTGCGAGGAGCTTGGGCTGGGCGTTGAGCTTGACAAGAAGATATATGAAATGTCCGTCGGCGAAAAACAGTCCGTCGAAATCCTCAAGGTGCTTTCGCGCGGAGCGAAGGTGCTTATTCTTGACGAGCCGACAGCCGTTCTGACCCCGCAGGAAACGGACAAGCTGTTCAATAACCTGCGCGCAATGCGCGCTCAGGGCAAGGCAATCATAATCATAACTCATAAGCTGAGCGAGGTTATGGCAATTTCGGACAGGGTGAGCATTCTGCGCAAGGGCGAAAGCGTCGGCAGCGTGCTTACCGCAACCTCGTCAAAGCAGCAGCTTACGGAGGCGATGGTCGGGCGTCCGGTTGAGTTGAAGCTCGACTGCCCCGACTGCTCTACCGGAAAGCCCCTGCTTACGCTTGAAAACGTATCGGTAGCGGGCGCGGACAGACCCTTTGCCCTCAGAAACATAAGCTTTTCCATATGCGGCGGCGAAATACTCGGCGTTGCGGGAGTAGCCGGAAGCGGGCAGAAGGAGCTTTGCGAGTCGATTGTCGGCTTGCAGAAGATTTCCGAAGGCTCGGTTATCTTTGACGGCAATCATATAGAAGGAATACCGACGCGCGAAATTATAAAGCGCGGAATTTCAATGTCCTTCGTTCCTGAGGACAGGCTCGGAATGGGGCTTGTTGGCGGAATGGACATTGTTGATAATCTGCTGCTTAAAAGCTACCACAGCTACGGAAAAGGTCCGTTCCTAAGGCGCGCGCCTGCGCGGGAGCTTGCAAAATCGCTCGTCAGCGAGCTTGGAATAGTTACGCCGAGCATAGGAACGCAGGTCAAAAAGCTTTCGGGCGGCAACGTGCAGAAGGTGCTTTTGGGGCGCGAAATTCACTCCTCGCCGCGAATACTGATAACCGCATACCCCGTGCGCGGGCTTGACATCAACTCAAGCTACACAATCTACGATATGCTCAACACGCAAAAGAAAAAGGGCGTCGGCGTGCTTTACATCGGCGAGGATTTGGACGTTCTGCTCGAATTGTGCGACAGAATCATGATTCTCTGCGGCGGCAGGATTACGGGAATACATCCCGCAAAGGAGCTTACGAAGGAAAAAATAGGTCTGCTGATGACGGGCGAAAGCGCCGAGCATAAGGAGGCGACGGTATGACGGCAGTGAGCATGAAGAATTCACTTGGGCGCATCCACGTTGTACAGCGCGCGGGGCTGAAGCCCTCTCGTGCGCTTCTGATGCGCCTTGCGGCAATTCTGCTTGCGCTGATAACCGCAGGTCTTTTCGTATGGGCGCTCGGAATCAATCCCTTCTCGATGTACAAAACGCTGATTGAAGGCTCTCTCGGCAACGCTACGGCGATAAAAACAACAGCAAAGATTGCCATTCCGCTGTGCATAACGGCGCTCGGCCTTACCCTCGCCTTCAAGATGAAATTCTGGAATATCGGCGGCGAGGGGCAGATTGCAATCGGCGCGATTGCCGCCTCCTTCTTCGCCTATACCTTCCCTGATTTGCCCAGCGCAGTCATGATACCCTGCATGGTCGTTGCCTCGATACTGATTGCCGGTCTTTGGGGGCTTATACCCGCTTATTTCAAAACGCGCTTCGGAACGAACGAAACGCTCTTTACCCTGATGATGAACTACATTGTGGTTTTCTTCATCCAGTTCCTGCGCGAAGGGCCGTGGATTGACCCCGGAAAGAACGGCTTCCCGCAGATGGCGCGCTTTTCAAAAACGGCGCGCCTGCCGATGGTTCTCGGCGTGCATATCGGCTGGATTTTCGCGCTCGCCCTCGTTGTGCTTGTGTTTGTCTATCTGCGCTACACAAAGCACGGCTACGAGCTTTCCGTCGTCGGCGAAAACATAAACACAGCCGAATACGCTGGAATGCCCGTTAAGAGAATTATTATGCGCACAATGTTCATTTCAGCCGCGATTTGCGGGCTTGCCGGTATGCTTCAGGTTGCTGGCTCGGATAAAATGCTTACGGATAACGTGGCGGGCGGCGTTGGCTTTGACGCTATAATAATCGCTTGGCTCGGACAGCTTTCGCCGCTTGTAATCCTGATAGTTTCAATACTTTTCGGCGTTCTGGACAAGGGCTGCCTCACCTGCGAGAGCACCTACAACCTTTCGTCGGACGTTGTAAGCGTTTTTCAGGGAATCATACTTTTCTTCGTTCTCGGCGCTGAGTTCTTCATCAACTACAAGATAGTCCGTCAGCACAGGAACGCGCCGGAAAAGGAGGCAAAATAACATGAATGATTTTGCAAATATGCTTACCTCCTTCCTCTATGCCACAATCCTCGCCGCCGTTCCCCTGCTCTACGGAACCTTGGGCGAGATTATAACCGAAAAGGCGGGGCATTTGAACCTCGGCGTTGAGGGAATGATGTTCATGGGCGCCGCGTTCGGCTTCATGGGCGGCTATCTGCTCAACAGCGCGATAATGGTGTTCGTGTTCGCCATTCTCGGCGGAATGCTCGGCGCGGGAATTTACGCGCTGCTCACGGTTACATTCAAGGCGAATCAGAACGTCGCGGGTCTTACTCTTACGATATTCGGAACGGGGCTTGGCAACTTTATCGGCACAAGCCTTACAACAGCCTCCGTAACCGGCTCTGCCTCCGTTTCCGCCTCTGTCGGCTCAATACTCAAGCCCTTCACGATACCGCTGCTTTCGGATATTCCGTATATCGGCAAGCTGTTGTTCAACCATTCGATATTCACCTATCTGGCGCTCCTGCTTGCGATTCTGATGAGTTTTTACCTCAAGCGCACGCAGAAGGGGCTTAACCTGAGAGCGGTAGGCGAAAATCCCGCCGCGGCGGACGCGGTGGGAATCAACGTGAGCGCGTATAAATACACGCATATTCTGCTGGGCGGCGCAATCTGCGGAATCGGCGGCGCGTACATTTCGCTCGTCACCTGCGCCGGAACATGGACGTACAACTGCGTTTCCGGTCAGGGCTGGATTGCGGTAGCGCTGGTTATATTCGCGGCATGGAGCCCCGCAAGGGCTATTATGGGCTCGCTCGTTTTCGGCGCATTCAGCGTGCTTCGCCTATATCTGCCAATCAAGATTCCGAACGCGTTTTACGCGATGCTCCCCTTCGTTGTAACCTGCATAGTGCTTGTAATCTCCTCCATACGAATGAAGAAGGAGAACAATCAGCCGGCAAGCTGCGGCGTGAACTATTTCAGGGAAGAACGATAATCGTTATCGTAATGATTGATTCGCCTTGCCGCGAGCATGAGGAAAAGCAACGGAGTCGTTACCGCCTGCTCAACGCCGACAAGGGAAACAGCGAAATAACAAACAACGCATATGAGGGCGCCCCACATGACGGGGCGCTCTTTTGCGTCCGCGAACATACGCTTTACCGCAAAGAAGGCAAAGGCGGCAAAGGAGACAAGCCCCGTGACGCCCGTTGTGAGCAGAAGCTGCAGCGGCAGGTTATGCGCATTGTCGATAATCATGCCGCGCGAGGAAAGCATGACCTCGATATATTTTTCGGATGCCGCAAGCCCAAGCGTATCAGGCCCGTAGCCGAACAGCTTCTGCAAAAGCGGCGCGTCCTTGAACAGCTTGAGCGAAATATCCCATATGTAGCCGCGCGAGTTGCCCCACAAGGCTGTAATTCTGAAAACGCCGAGCGGCTTTGCAAGCGGCGCAGAGGTGTTTATAAAGGTATAGTAAACGGTCAGCGCGGCTGCCGACGCAAGCAGAACGCCGAAAGCAAACGTAAACGCCTTGCCTGAAAACAGGCGGCGGCGCGATTTGAGGAAGAAGCCGATTGCGGCAAGCACGGCAAAGAACGCGGCGGGAATATACCAGTATTCAAACGCGAGGAATGCTCCGGACAGGCTGCCCTCAAGCCCGAAATGCCCATACGCGCCGCAGGCAAGGCGCATGGCAACCATTGATATGGAAAGGATTGCGGCTGCCTCGGCAATCCTGCCGCGCGCAACCTTATCCCACAGGCACAGGGAGAAGGCGAAGAATACGATGACGGCAATATATGCCGCGTCGCATCGAGCGGCTATGAGCGCGCAGCAGCCAATAAAGGCGCATACGCTGAGTAGAGCGTGCCCCAAGGCTGACTTGCTCATATACATACGCCAGAACACAAGCGGAAGGAAAACTGCAAGGAAGGAGCCGAAAACGCTTGTATTGCCGACTGTGGAAATGAACATATAGTGGGTTGCTTCGGAAAAGTCCGTATAGAACCGCAGCGGGTCAACGCCGAAGAAGTTCATGACGGCAAGAGCTGAAACGAGCGTTCCGCTTATCGTAAGGCAGAAGTAAATCATCCGCCTTACCCGCGGGGTATGCGAAACAACGAAGTAAAGCGCCGCAAGCGCCGTAATGAACAAAAGCCCGCAGCTTCTGCCCGCCTCGCCCGTAAGCGCCTCCTCGGAATACGGGGAGAGATATGTGCTTACAGCCGCTACAATCACAAATACTATAAGAAAGAAATCATCGGCGCGAACAGGCGAATCCATCTCAAAGCCGCGCATAATAAGCCCGATGACGAACAGGGCGAAGGCGCAGAGCGCGAAGGCTTCAAACGCATACGCCTTTACCGTATTTATGTCAAAGAATCTGTTGCGAAAAAGCAGCGGATGAATGAGCGAGAGATATATTACCACGGCAAACGCCGCAAACGCGCAAATGAAACGCCCTGCTTTTTTCATAAATATCCTTCTTTCGCGTGCAAATATACTATCAAGTTAATAATACATACTGCGCATTCCCCTGTCAAGTCTTGCAGAATCGGCGTGTTTGCCGTATTATATAGTCGAAAAAACATTGGAGGCGTACAAAATGCAGATTAAGATTACGCATAACGGCTCAAGCGCGGAAATATGCTCGGTGGGCGCTCAGCTGCAATCGTGGAAGCACGGCGGGCGCGAATATATATGGCAGCGCGAGGAAAGCGTATGGACCTCCTCCTGCCCCATCCTTTTCCCCGTCGTCGGCTCAACCGTCGACGATACCGTGAAGATTGGCGGCAAGCCTTACGGAATAAAGAAGCATGGCTTCACGCGGGCGATGGACTTTTCATTGGGAAAGCACGGCGATGACTTTGCCGAGCTTCTTTTGTCCGACACGCCCGAAACCTACGCGGTTTACCCATTCCATTTCACGCTCCATGTCACCTTCGTTATTGAGGATGGCAAGATAAGCACGGTGCTGCTCGTGGAAAACAGGGATGATAAGCCGATGCCCTTCTGCCTTGGCGGACATCCCGGCTTCGCTCTGCCCTTTGAGGACGGCGAAGGCTTTGAGGATAACGACATCGTATTTGAGCAGCACGAGGACGGAATCAACTCGCTCGCGCCGAACGGATATATTATAACCGGAACGGAGAAGCTTTCCGAGATGGAGGACGGAAGGGTGCTTCCGCTCAAGTACTCGCTGTTCGACGAGCGCGACGCGCTAATCTTCGCCTCGCTCAAATCCCGCTCCGTAAGGCTTGTAAGCCGTAATACCGGCAGGGGCATTCGCTTCGATTTCCCGAAATTCAGCGTGCTCGGTATCTGGTCAAAGCCGAAGGCGAACGCCGATTACGTATGCCTTGAGCCGTGGTGCGGAATTCCCGCCGTCAAGGGCGAAAGCGGCAGCATGGAGGACAAGCCCTACGTTCAGATAATCCCGCCCGACACCTGCGCGAGATTCGCTTTCAGCGCAAGCGCGGTTTAAGGTAAAAACGGCGGCAGAGAATTATCGAAATTCAGGAAACAAGCCCGAAAACGGGATTCGCGCTATTTATCACGGCGACGAGTTCTCATAAACGAGCTTGTTTTCTTGTTATCCGGAGCATTCATGTTTGTCCGTGCGGCGAATTCATTTAGAAATCCTGCCGGAGCAAACGCGCGGAAATGCGGTTTTCATTGAAGAATATCCCCCATTACAAAACCCGCCTCCGAAAAATCGAAAGCGGGTTTCTATTTTGAAACGAGAAACGAATTCACGTTTCATCACACGACTTATTACTTCTTCTTGCGCAGGAAGGCGGGAACTCCAAGCTCGTCCTTCTCGGTAAGGTCTTCCTTGGGCTGCTGCGGCTGCGCAGGCTGCTGATTGGGATAAACAACGTTGGGCTGCTGCTGGTAGCCGCCAAAAGGCTGCTGCATCATCTGACCCTGCGGCGCATACTGATTCTGCTGCGGATAGCCCTGCGGGTACTGAACCTGACCCTGCGGCGCGAACTGGTTCGGCTGGAAGGGGTTCATGGGCTGCTGGGGCATCTGGCGCTGCGGCATCATCTGCTGCCCCGGAGTCGGGCGCGCGCTGCCGGAGAAGATGGGAAGCTCGGTTTCCTGAATCTGGGGAGCGGGAACGGAGCTGTCCGGAATGCCGAAGGATGAAACGGCAGGCGTTTCAAAGGAAGGAGCGTGATAAGGCGACGCGTCAAACGCGGAAGGAACGCGCCCGCCCTTTTTGACTTCCTTGGGAGGGAACGGGGTTTTTTCAAAGCCGGTTGCGATTACGGTTATGCGTACCTCATCGCTGAGGGACTCGTCAATTCCCGCGCCGAAAATGATGTTCGCTTCGCTGTCAGCGGACTGCATAATAAGGTTTGCAGCCTCATTGATTTCAAGAATGCTTACATCGGGGCCGCCGGTGATATTGATAAGAACGGCTCTTGCGCCATCAATATTGGTTTCAAGAAGCGGGCTTTGAATGGCATTCTTCGCCGCGTCCACAAGGCGGTTTTCGCCCTTGCCGACGCCGATTCCCATATGAGCCATTCCGCCGCTCTCCATTACGGTCTTTACGTCCGCAAAGTCGAGGTTAATCATGGCAGGAACAGCAATCAAATCGGAAATGCCCTGAATGCCCTGCCTGAGAACATCATCCGCAATGCGGAAGGCTTCAAGCATCGTAGTTCCCTTGGAGACAACCTGAAGGAGGCGGTCATTGGGGATAACGACGAGCGTGTCAACGCACTGCTTGAGGTCTGCAATTCCAAGCTCGGCATTCTTCATGCGCTGCTTGCCCTCAAAGAGGAACGGCTTTGTTACAACCGCAATGGTGAGGCAGCCCAAATCGCGGGCAACCTCAGCGACTATCGGAGCGGCGCCTGTGCCCGTTCCGCCGCCCATTCCGGCGGTTACGAAAACCAAATCCGCGCCCTTTAAGGAAGCTGCAATTTCCTCGCGGCTTTCCTCCGCAGCGCGGCGGCCGATATCGGGAACAGCTCCTGCGCCCAAGCCCTTGGTGAGCTTTTCGCCAATCTGAATCTTCTGGTCGGCACGGGAAAGCGTAAGCGCCTGCCTGTCCGTGTTTATCGAAATAAACTCGACGCCCTTGAGTCCGGCGTCAACCATACGGTTAACGGCGTTATTTCCGCCGCCGCCGCAGCCGACAACCTTTATGGAAGCGAAATTCGTGCTCTCGTCTTCAGGGCTGAATTCCAACATAGCTATTCCTCCTCAATTTCAAGTAAAGCTTAATTTCCGAACAAGCTGCGGAAGAAATCCGCTATGCCGTCGAACGGTCCGCCTGAGGCGGAGCTTTGATTCTCCATAGTGTCGATAACCAAATCTATAAGCCCGAGCGCGCTTGAGAAAACGGGGCTGTTGAGCTTCGCCGTGCGCTTGGGAACCTCGCGGACGGGGCGCTCAAGCTTTGCCGCAAGATAATCCTTGCCGCCTCTGTTGATGCCTATTCCGCCGCCGGTAAGATAAACGGAGCTCCAGTTTCCAAGCTTGACTCCGCTTTCGTCAATAGCCTTCTTGATTGCCTCGGCAATCTCGTCAACCCTCGGCTCAAGCACCTCCGCAACCTTTTCGCGGGGGAAGGAAACATTGCGCCCTTCGGACGAAACAGCCTCTATTTCGCTGTTCGAGCCGCTGAGGCCATACACATAATTGCGCTTGATTTCCTCAGCCATTGTAAGGGGAATGTCAAGCCCGTAGGTCACGTCAAGCGCGATATAAGCGCCGCCCATCGGAATGCTTTCGTGGAAAACAACCGCGTCGCCCTCAACCGCCATAACGTCGGTGGAGAGATAGCCCATGTCTATCAGGACTGCCGTGCGGTCGCGCTCCTCGTCCGGCAGGAAAAGCATCGCCTCGCCCGTGGGAACGGAGAAATAGCCGTTGACCTTTATGCCAAGCTCGTCCATGCGCTGACGGGTTTCACTGATGAAATACTCGTCCGTCACAACGAAGGAAACCAGAGCGCGAAGCTCGCGCCCCTTCATTCCGACCGGCTCAAGGGTTTTCTTGCCGTCATCCACGATAAACCACGCAGGACTGCGATGGATTATCACGCCGCGAAGGGGCGAAAGCTCCTCGCTGGCGCGGGAAAACAGCAGCTCAATATCATGAGGCGTAACCCTCGGGTCAGTTCCCTGAAGCTCAACCTTTGCTTCCACGGCGTAAACGCGCGAAAACTCGCCGGGAACGCCGACGTTGATTTCTCTGATTTTATGATGTGACTGGTCCTGAGCCTTTGCAACAGAGCTTGCAATAGCGTCCTTCAGGCTATCCGGCGAAATCCATGCTCCGCCCTGATAACCGTCATAGCTCTCAACCCCCGCGCCAATAATATCGCAGCGCTGGTTTCCGCCGTTTTCGGCTACCAGCGTGACGATTTTACTTGTCCCAAAATCAATCGCGGCTACCGTAATCTTCATGAGCAATCATGCCCCCTGCTTCTGATAGCTGGCTTCTAAGCCGCAGCCGAAAACGTCACTCAAAGCGCGAAATATTCCGACCGGCAGGCTAATCAAACCCTGTAAATACTCACGTTATATTCTAACCGTTTTACTCTAATTTATCAAGTGATTTCCTAGAAAAATAAACAAAATGGCTGTATTTTCGAGCGTTTTCCCCCAAATAATTCAAAATCAGCCCCATAAGGGCAGATACAAAACAATAATTATCACAAACAGGGCTGTATCTGCGCGTCAGTTCGGTATGAAAGTGCCCTCGCCCGGATTGCTCAAATCAAGCACTCCGTCCTTATTTTCCATCTGCGGAAGGAAGGCGCAGAGCGAGCCAATCTTTGAGTGCATATCCTCCGAGTCGCCGAGCTTGACGATTGTTTTTGTATCCACAACCAGCATAATCGATTCAAGTGAGGAAACGTTGATTTCGGAAATGTGCTGCGAATACCGCCAAGTTTTCAGCTCGCCCAGAACGGTTATCAGCGCCGCAAGCTGCTCCTTGTTCTGCGGATTGATGACGCTGCCGAGGGAAATATTGCGCGCGCTGAGGCCCGAAACAATCATGCAGCCGTAATCGCTCGTCTGCACTTTTTTCAGAACAACGCCCTCCTCGTCAATCAGGTAATGCTCGCCCTGAAAAATAAGGATTGCGGACGGAACTCTTTCGCGAACCCTGACTATAAGCTTATCCGGAAAAGAGCGGTAGATTCCCGCGCAGTCAAGATAGGGGCTTTCGTTTATCCGCGCCTCATAGACGGATTTATCCATCGTCAGCAGGTTTTCGTCGCGCGCGATATCCATTATATCGGAAATATCCGAGTTCGACAGCTTATAGCTCGCCTGCGTTTCTCCCGTGTGCTCTATGACAACGGATTTAACGTTGAAGAAGCCGCTGGCAAACAAAAAATAGCAGAGAAAGATTATCAGGAGAACAAGCCCTATGCATAAATACAAGGGCCACCTTTTCCTCGGTTTCCTGCCGACGCCAATCATATTCAAACCTCCCCCTCGACTATTATACAACGCGCGGCAAACAGATTTCTATCCATTTTCGTCCTCGCGAGTAATTTTTTCCCGAACAATTTCCGCGCCGAGCGCAGTAAGCGCTTTTTCCATGCTTTCATAGCCCCTGTCAATGAACTCCGTGCCGGTTACAAGGCTCTCGCCGCGCGCAGAAAGCGCGGCTATCACAATCGCCGCTCCCCCGCGCAAATCGCGCGCCTGAACGGACGCGCCCGATAGGCGCTTTCCGCCGCGAATAACGGCAATCCGCCCGCCGACATAGATATCCGCGCCCATTCGCCGCAAATCCGGCACAAACGAAAAACGGTTTTCAAACACGTTTTCCGTAACCCGACTTACTCCGTCCGCAAGGCAGCAGAGCGCCGTCATCTGCGACTGCATATCAGTCGGGAAGCCCGGATAAGGGCAGGTCGAGATTTCTACGGGAGTCAAGCGCTCCGGCGCGGCAAGGCGGCAGCGCCCGAGGCTTTCCTCGATTGTGCAGCCCATCGCCCTTAGCTTCATGAACACGGCGGAAAGGTCGTGATTCGGGGAGTTATCAATCGTCACCCCGCCGCCCGCCGCGGCAGCCGCGCATAAATATGTACCTGCCACAATTCTGTCCGCTATCGGTCTGTAAACCACGGGATGCAGAGTTTTCCCCCCGCAGATTGTTATGGTTTCGCTTCCCGCGCCGCTTATTGCCGCGCCCGAATGATTAAGAAAGCGCTGAAGGTCAACGATTTCCGGCTCGCGCGCCGCATTATGCACAACCGTCGTCCCGTGTAGCGAAACGGCGGCGAGCATTACGTTTTCGGTAGCGCCGACGCTCGGATAATCCAGAAGGATTTCCCCCGCGCGAAGCTTGCTTCCGTCGCAGTAGATAAGCCCGTTTTCCTCCGTTATCTTAACGCCGAGAGCGCGAAGCCCGTGCAGATGAAGGTCGATTGGGCGAAGCCCTATTTCGCAGCCGCCGGGATATGTAACGGTTGCGCGCCCGAAGCGCGAAAGCAGCGCGCCGAGTAGGAAAATTGACGAGCGTAGGCATTTGGACAGCTTTTCGGGCATTTCCCAGCCGGATATTCCCGCCGTATCCATAACGAGCGTTCTGCCGATTAGCCGCGTTCTCACGCCGAGTTTTTCCAGTATCTGCCGCATATGCTTAACGTCGCTGATTTGCGGTGTGTCAAGAAGCCTTACCTCGCCCTCAATCAAAACGGACGCCGCCATTATCGGCAGCACGGCGTTTTTAGCGCTCGGTATGTAAATGCTGCCGTTTAAGCTCCTGCCACCGTGAACGCGAAACGCGCCCATATCCCCACCTCCGCAGCCGCGATAAAGGCGGCGTTATCCTGCCATACATAAAATCATCGTATGTAAGAGGCAAGAAAAAGGTGCGGAATATCATCTTACGCTTCTGCTTACGGACAGCAGAATACCGACGGCGGCAAGCGCGATTGAAACGGAAGTGCCGCCGGACGAGAAAAACGGAAGCGGAAGCCCCGTTGTCGGCAGGATTCCGATTACAACCCCGATGTTGAGAAACGCTTGGGTGCAAATCATCATCGTGATTCCCGCCGCAAGAAGCGAGCCGTACAAATCCCTGCACCGCACGGCTACGCGCATTCCCATGAACAGAAATACGACGAACAGCGAGATTACGACGGTGCAGCCGAAAAGCCCGAAGTCCTCCCCGACGATAGCGAAAATGAAATCGCTTTCGGGGTACGGCAGATACGAAAACTTCTGCCGCCCCTGCCCGAGTCCCATTCCGAAAAGCCCGCCGGAGCCGAACGCAATGAGCGACTGCGAAAGCTGATAGCCCTCATCGCTCATCTGCGCAAACGGATTCATGAAGGAGAGAAGCCGCTCGCGTCTGTACGGCTCGCTCCACGCATAGTAAGCGCCCATCACAAGCCCGCCTGCCAGCATGAGCAGCAGATGGCGTTTTTTTGCGCCTGCCATCATGACCATCAGAAAGCAGACTATCAGAATAGAGCCTGCCGTTGAAAGATTCGGCTGCTCAAGGATAAGGAGAAAGAAAACGAGCGGAACGGAGAGAACAGGGACAACAACGCTCCACAGCCGCTTTATTTTTCCGCCGACGTTGCTCAGAACGCCTGCCATATAGATTACGGCGGCGAACTTTACGATTTCGGACGGCTGCACGCTTAGCCCGCCGAGCGAAAACCAGCGCCTCGAGCCGTTCCTGTACTGCCCTATTCCCGGAATCAGCACGAGCGCAAGCAGCACAAGGCTCGATATTATAAGCGTCAGAAGCACATAGCGCTTTCTGAAAAACTCATAGGGGATTCTCGAAGTAAAAAACATGGCGACAAAGCCGAGTGCAATTCCGAGCGACTGGCTTTTGACCTCCGCGAGCGCGTCGCCCGAATCCTGCGCCTTATAATAGGTCGCTGAAAAAAGTGTAAGTAAACCAAAGCAGACCAACAGCACAACAAGCATAATAATGCCAGAGTCCACCGGTCTGCCCGCCTTGCGGGAAAGCCCCCGCGAAAGCTGTAACTCGTCCATATGCTCACTCATCCTTCCCGCCGTTTAAGCGCCCTGAAAGCATTTAGGTTGGGGGAGGGAGAGTTTTTGTCGGTTATTCCATGGAGTTTACGATTTCCTTGAACACCCTGCCGCGCTGCTCATAATCCGAGAACATATCAAAGCTTGCGCAGGCGGGAGAGAGAAGCACGTTCCAGCCGTCGGAGGCAAAGGCGCGGCATTTGAGCACGGCGTCCTTCATGTCAGCCGCGCGCTCGAACTGCGTAAAGCCCTGCGCCGAAAGCGCCGCCTCGATTTGCTGAGCGGTAGCGCCAATCGTGACCGCCGCCTTGAGGCAGGGATTTTTCTTCATTTCGGAAACAAGCGGAGCAAAATCGGAGTGCTTGTCTGAGCCGCCGAGAATTATAACGCTCGGGCGCTCCATTGCCCTTACCGCCTGAATGCTCGCGTCAACGTTCGTTCCCTTGCTGTCGTTGATATACCTGACTCCCCAAAGCTCGCGGACAAACTCGATTCTGTGTTCAACGCCCTTGAAGGTGCGCATCGTGTGCCGGATAACGGCGGGAGGAATGTCCATAGCGAAGGCAAGCGCTGCAGCGGCAAGCGCGTTTTCAAGATTATGCGCGCCGGGAATCTGAAGCTCCGTCGTTTCGCATACGCGGAAGGTCTGCCCGTCTTTTTTGCGGACTACGATATACCCGTCCTCAACAAACGCGCCGGCAGGAACAGGCTCTTTCCTTGAGAAGAACCAGACCTTTGCGTTTACGCGCTTGCTCAATTCGCGGCATACGGCGTCGTCACGGTTGAATACCGCAACGTCGTCCTTGCCCATGTTCTCAAACATTCGCATTTTCATATTGATATAGGTTTCCATATCGCCGTGGCGGTTAAGATGATCCTCGGTTATGTTGAGAATCGCCGCCGCGCGGGGATGGAAGGTATCGGACGTTTCCATCTGGAAGCTCGAAACCTCGCAGACAAAAATGTCCTTATCGCGGCTCTGAAGCGCCGCCGCCGTTATCGGGTAGCCGATATTGCCGACAACATGGGTTATATCGCCGTGATTCTTGAAAATTTCGCCGAGAAGCGTTGTAGTCGTGGTTTTGCCGTTCGTTCCGGTTATCGCGACAAGCTCGCCGTTCATCAGCTGAAAGCCAAGCTCCAGCTCGCCGATTACGTATATTCCGCGCTTTTTGCACTCGGTAATAAGCGGCGAGGAAAGCGGAACGGCGGGGCTTACGACTACCGCGTCGATTCCGTCGATAAGCGGCAGGACGCTTTCGCCCATATGCATTTCGCAGTTCAGCGAATACAGCTCGGAAAGCTTATCGCCAAACGCGCCTTGTGCCCTGTCATCCTGACAGACGGGCAGAGCGCCGCGCGCCGCAAGCAGCTTGGCGGCAGCTATTCCGCTGCGCGCCATTCCGACAACCAGAATTCTCTTGCCTTTATAATCCATACTAACCTCCTGCCCGAACACTCAGGCATTGCCGGTCACCTGATGCACACGCCTATGACCGAAACGATTGCAAGGATAGCGGTGGTTACGCCGTACATTGCCACTATCTGCGTTTCGCTCCAGCCGGAAAGCTCGAAATGATGGTGAACCGGAGACATTTTGAAAATACGCTTGCCGTGCGTAAGCTTGAAGTAATACCTTTGCAGTATTACGGAGAAGGACGAGGCAAGCATCCAGAAAGCGATTGGAATAAGCAGCAGGGGCAGGCGAAGCACCATCGCAATCGCGACGGTTGCGCCGCCGATGAACATCGAGCCGGTGTCGCCCATAATGACCTTTGCTGGATAATAATTGAAGCGAAGGAAGCCCATCAGCGCGCCGACGATTGCAAGCGCGAAAACGGCTGTGCTTTCGCTGACGGCTCCGCTGCCCGGCATGAAGGCGAGAAGCAGCGGCGAAAAGAGCGCTATTACAGCCCACGCGCCGCTTCCGATGCAGGCAACAGTACTCAAAAGCCCGTCAAGCCCGTCAAGCAGGTTTGCGCTGTTTACCATCAAAAGCACGGTTACGAACATGAGCGGAAGATACCAAAGCCCCAAATCCCACTCGATATTAGCAAACGGAACGATAACCTTTGAGCCAATCTGCGGATGGAAGTAGCAATAGGCGGTAAACAGCCCAGCCACAAGCACCTGACCCGCAATTTTCTGCCAAGGCGTAAGCCCGAGGCTGCGCTTTTTGACAACCTTGATATAGTCGTCCAGAAAGCCGACAAGCATTGAAAGCAGCGCGGCGGCAAGCAAGCCGATTGTCGCGTCCTGCCAGAATCCAATGCCGAAAATGTTGCAGATAACGGTTGTTACGGTAACGGTAAAGGCAATCATAAGCCCGCCCATTGTAGGCGTTCCCTGCTTCTTCTTATGGCTTTCGGGCCCGAGTTCATACTCCGTCTGCCCATACTTGAGCTTATGCAGATAGCGGATAAGATAAGGCCCGATTAAGAGGGAAAGCAGGAAGGGCAGCAGCAGAGCGATTATGTAATGCAGCACGGGGTTTCCTCCTTGGTCGGCGGCAATGCCGCTAAATAGTCAAGTGATATTTTACGACTTTTTCCCCGCATTGGCAACCGCTCCTGCAAAGGAATACAATCCCTCAGCGCAGCTCCGGATGCTCTCTCAAAAGCTCCGCCACAACAACCTTCTCGTCAAACGGATGCTTTACGCCGTTAATCTCCTGATAGGTTTCATGACCCTTGCCGGCAAGAAGAACAATATCGCCCGCCGCCGCCATTTTCATCGCGTAAAGAATCGCGTCGCGCCTGTTTTCGATTATCGTGTAGGCGCCGTCCGTGCGCTTTATGCCTTCCTCAAGCGACGAAAGAATGTCGTAGGGGTCCTCCGTGCGCGGATTATCGCTTGTCAAAACGCAGAAATCGGCGTATGTGCCGCCAATTTCGCCCATTATGGCTCTCTTTGCATGGTCGCGGTCGCCGCCGCAGCCGAACACGGCGATGATTCTGCCGCGGGCAAACTGCTTGACGGTGATAAGGATTACATGGAGCGCCTCGGGCGAATGCGCGTAATCCAGAATAACCTTGAAAGGAGTGCCGGTTTCGAGTGTTTCCTCGCGCCCCGGAACGGCTCTGAGGCTCTCAAGCCCGTCCTTTATTACTCGGGCTGGAATTCCGAGAATGTAGGCGGCGCTTGCGGCTGCAAGGGCGTTATATACGTTGAACATTCCCGTAAGGCGCAGGCGGATTTCATGCTGCTCCAAGTCCCTGAACATGAGCATGAAATTTACGCCGTTCTCTCCGACCTCGATATCGCGGGCAAACAAATCGGCGTTATGCGCAATCGCAAACGTAACCATCGGAATCTTCAAGCCGGAAAGCATATTCTCCGCGCGCTCGTCGTCGGCGTTGAACGCGCCGTTTTTGGCAAGCCCGCTAGTGAAGAAGGTTTTCTTGGCGGCAAAATAGTTATCCATCGTTCCGAAATAATCAAGATGGTCCTGCGAAAGATTGGTGTAGATTCCAACCTCAAACTTCATTCCGATAAGCCTATCCATGCTAAGGGCGTGCGCGGAGACCTCCATAACGACTACCTGAACGCCCTCGTCCGCCATAAGCCTGAGCGTTCTGTGCAAGTCAATCGGGTCGGGCGTCGTAAGCTCGCTCTTGAGGTGCTTTTCGCTTATCATGCTGCCCGTCGTTCCGATAAGCCCGCACTTATAGCCCGCCTTTTCAATGATTGCCTTTATCATATAGCTCGTGGTGGTTTTGCCCTTTGTTCCGGTTATTCCGATAAGCTTCATATCCTCGGCAGGATAGCCATAAAATGCCTGCGCGATATAGGACATAGCCGCGCGCGCGCTTTTAACCATTACCTGCGGAACGTCGATTTTATCAAGGAATCTTTCCACGACAAGCGCGCAGGCGCCGTTTTTAACCGCGCCCTCGGCATAATCATGCGCGTCGAAGCGAAGCCCGGGGATGCAGAAGAAGAGCGCGTCCTGCGCCTTTTCCCTGCTGTCCGCCATCAGACGCCTGATTTCTACGCCGATATCTCCACGCGTTTCAAGAACATAATCTCCGCCCGCGATAAGGTCCTGTAATCTCATATAGCTTCCTCCTCAAGGTATGGAAAATGTCACTATTATATCAGTATCCGGCGCAACGTAGCTGCCTGCGGCAGGCGTCTGGTGCGAGGCAAGCCCGCTGCCGAGCGGCGTCATCGAAAGCCCTTTGGTGCGAATTGCCCGCCCCGCCTCCGTCATCGTCATTCCCTTGACATCCGGCACGGCAAGCAGCGTTTCCGGAGTTATTTCGCCCTCACGCTGAGTGTAGAGCATTACCTCTCCCCCGCGCTTGAGGACGCTTCCGGAAGGCGGCAGCTGTGAAAGCACCGTATCGCCGACTCCGTCCGTCTGAGCCGTCAGGGTAAGAAGCGACAGCTCGCGCTTTGCGGCGGAAAGCGAAAGTCCGGCAAGCTGTGGAACTTCAACATCGGGAAGCGTTTCTCCTTCTTTCGGAAAGCCCATGCTCTCAAGCGCCTCCGCAAATATCTGCCCCGCAAAGGGCGCGGCGGTCGCGCTTCCGTAATCAATCGGCACCTGCGCCTCGCTTACTATTACAAGAAGCGCAAGCACCGGTTCATCCGCGGGAGCAAAGCCGATGAAGGAGCCGACATGGGTATCGGTGACAACCCTGCCGTCGCGGTAAAACTGAGCCGTGCCCGTCTTTCCGCCGATTCGGTAGCCGCTGACCCGCGCGTTCTTTCCTCCGCCGTTTTCCACAACAAGCTCAAGCAGCCCGCGCATCGTAGCCGAGGTTTCCGCGCTTATCGGATTGGCTGTAACTTCCACCATGGATTCGTAAATGGTTTCGCCTTCCGGCGTTTCAACCGCCTTTACGATGTGCGGCTTCAAAAGCCTTCCGCCGTTTACGGCGGCGCTTGCAGCGGTTATAAGTTGCAGCGGAGTTACGGCAATCGACTGACCGAAACCGACGCGGGCAAGGTCTACGTTCTTTATGGCGGAAAGCGGAATCATAATTCCGGCGGTTTCGCCCGGCAGCTCAACGCCGCTGTACTTGCCAAGCCCGAACGCGGAAAGATAGCGGTAGAATCTTTCCGTTCCGAGGCGAAGCGCAAGCTCGACAAAAACCGGATTGCAGCTGTTGCACAAGCCCTCAGCCATCGACTCCGCGCCGTGAGCGCGTCCCCAGCATTTGATTACATCGCCGTCAACGGTAACCCGAGCCGAGCAATGGAATCTGTCCTCCGGAAAGGTAACTCCCGCGTCAAGCGCGGCTGCCGTCGTCAGAATCTTGAAGGTCGAGCCCGGCTCGTATACGTCGCTTACAAGCGTTATGCGCATAAGCTGCGTCAGCGTTTCCAGCTCGTTTCTGGGAGGGCTGTTCGGGTCGTAGTCGGGCTTCATGCACATTGCGAGTATGTCGCCCGTCCGAACGTTCATCATTATGCATGAAACGGCTTTAGCCTCGTTAACCGCAAGGCACTCGCGCATTGCCTTTTCGCATATGCTTTGCAGCACGCTGTCGATGGTAAGCACGAGGGTGTTGCCCGTTTTCGGAGGAATGTAAAGCGTTTCGCCGTCCGGCAGGGTTCTTGCGGAGGCGTCAACCTCCGTTCTGTACTCCCCGTCAACGCCCCTGAGCACGCTTTCGTACTGCTTTTCAAGCCCGCTCTGACCGACGGAATCAACATTCGTAAGCCCAAGCACCTGGCAGAGCGCCGTGCCGAGAGGATAAACCCTTCTTGCGTCCTCCTCAAAGGAAACGCCGCGCAGCACCTTGACGCCCTTGTCGAACTGCTCCTGCCTAAGGGCGCGAATCGCGTCGACGACATCCCTCGGCACCTGCCGTTTCAGGATTACCGACGCCTTCGTTTTGTCGGCAATGCGCTTCCTGATGACCTCCTCATCGACCATCAAAACAGGCGATAAAGCCTCTGCGAAAGCCGCGTCATCCGCGATTACGCGTGGATTAGCGGTAACCACAAAGGCTGTAGCGCTTATCGCCAGTACATGACCGTTTCTGTCGGTAATGTTTCCCCTGCCCGCCGTAACTATCCCTTTTCTCGTCCACTGCGCGACTCCTCTTGCAGTAAGCGCCGAGGAATCAATGACGCATACCGATACGAGCCTTGCCACCAAGGTGAGATTGAGAAAAACGAAAATCATGACCAGCAGGAGCATTCGCTTGCGTATAAGGATTCCCGACCTTTGCAAGCATTTTCCCCCAAACCTCAAGTTATTCCAAGAAAAAGAATATTGCGTTCCAGAAGCCTTCGCGGGCGGGGGGAGCCGCAGCGTAGGTTTCAGAAACGGCATCAGGGCAAGAAAGCGCGGCAACGGGAATCGTATTGACTCCCGCGCCGGAAATCATGCCAAGATCGCGCACTGCAGTGGTGATAACGACGTCCTGATTGAACAGCTTCTCAACGCTTGCCGTAAGGTCGATATTCTCCTTGACGGTTTCGCTTATGCGGCGGCGGACGTCGTTTTCATCCTTCTGAAGGAGGGTGACTCTACCGTAGGACATCAGAAGCATAACGCAAAGCACGGAAAACAGCACGCCGATAACCGTAAAGAAGGTTTTCGGCGCAACGCCGCGCCTGTATGGAATTATGACCTGCGGAACGGCGGCGGGGCTTAGCGGATAGCGAAGCAAATCGCAGCGGTCAATGCTCATAAGTCCGGAAAGCGGAAGCTCGCGCTCGTCAACATACGGCGCGTCGGGGGTTTCGACTCTGCGCCTTCTTCTGCCTGGAAGCGGAAGCGAAACGCCGAAGCCATAGGAATCTGGCTGCAAGGCAGACGAACCTGAGACAGGTGCATAAGCGCCTGTGTATCGGGCGTATGTTCCGCCGACGGCTGCTCTCGTCATGCCTATTCGCCTACCTTTCCGTTAATGACAGTGGCGCTTTAGCGCTCCTCGCCAAGCTGAAGCTCGCTGAGGTAGTCGCTTATTTCATCCTTATGTTCGTCGAAGTACTGCTCCTCTTCGCGCGCCTGCTTGAGGGACACTATGCGCACTATGCGGCTGTCGCCGCTTATTTCTATTTCTTTTTCTTCTCCGAAGAAGCGCTGGCGCAGTTTCTGCGGCAAAAGCAGTCTGCCCTGCGCGTCCATAACGCTGTCCGGATAGGATGAACGGGCGAACTGAGCCATTGCCGCCGCCTTCGTTCTGTCTGTGCCTCTGCCGAGCTTTTCAAGAAGCTCCAGCTTTTCAAGAAAAACCTTTTCGGGATAAAGGGCGATTGCGTTGAAGGTGAGAGTTACCCCGACAACAAACTTTTCGCCCAAACCCGCGCGGAAGGGAACGGGAATTATGATGCGGCCCTTGCTGTCAACGGAATGCTCATACGCGCCGAAAAACAGCTCGCTTAGCTCTGCCACCGCAATCCCCTCCTCCGCTGTAAGCTTGCCGCGTCGGGGGCTGCAAACGGCTTCGTGCCTATAACGGCCTCGAAGTCATCGCTCTACGCCATATCACGGGATTTTACTCCCCAATTTGGACTTTGCCTCCACTTGACACCACAAATTATGCACGAATAAGCTGAAAAACGCAATAGGGCGGGAATTTCGGGCTTTGGGTGTACTATAACAAATTCGTAGTAATTACGACTCAAATGAGAAAACGCGTTCGTATTACTTTTTATGTGAATTGTGGGTGCGGGTTGCCAAAGCCACAGAATATGGCGAAAGGATTTTTGAACGGCAGATTATATTTCATATATGTTGCTTTATTGTGTCATTTATTTAATATATTATTTTTCAAAACGACATCCGCTTGCTATTTCTTAATCGTATGTTTGCATTTCCATTTATCCTCATGCGCAGAAGCGGCGGATGGGCTGATTCTCCACAGAGAGTGCCGCAACGACGCAAATCCATAAAAATGCGCGCAAAAAAGCGCGCCCACCCCCACAAAGGGGAAGGACGCGCTCCACAATACAGGTCACAGGCTCCACAGAGCCGTTATCAGATGATTCTCAGGGGCGAAAAGGACAGTGCGTCGCAGGACACAAGTCTGTACTCAACTCCGCAGAAGTCGCCATTAAAGCCCGCCTTGATTCCCGCGCCATGCAGATGCCCGTAAACGCAGAAGCTGACGCCGCTTTCCGCAAGTATATCGGCAACCTCGCTGCCGTTTGCGCCCTCCGTTATCGGCGGATAATGGAGCATACACACAAGCGGCTTATCCTTCGAGAGCTTTTTTGCCGCGCCGATGGACAGTTTCAGCCGCCCAAGCTCCCGAAGATATATCTTCTCGTCGTCTGCGGTGACTGTCTGTATTGTAGGACAAGTCCACAGCCTTGTTCCGCATACAACGCACGCCTCATACTCAAACGCGTCGTTCTGCAGGGCGCTCATGCTTTTCGGAAGAGCCGCGCGAAGCTGCGTAAGGGACGACCACCAGTAATCGTGATTGCCCCTCAGTATGAGCTTCCTGCCCGGCAGGCTTGCGATAGCCTCAAGGTCGGGCTTTGCGTTTTCAAGCTGCATAGCCCAGCTCAAATCGCCGGGAATAAGCACAAGGTCATCGTCCGCAACTTCGTTTTGCCAGCTTTGAGAAATGCGCGCGAAGTGATTGTCCCACTGCTCGCCGAACACATTCATGGGCTTATCCATGCCGCCGGACAGATGCAGGTCGCCAATCGCAAACACGCGCATTATTCTTACTCTTCCTCTTCCTCGTTTTCGTCCTTGTCCGCTTCCCGCTCCTCATCCTCAAGAACGGTTTCGAGCGACAGCTCGTTGCGGATTTCGCCGTATTCAGGGGACGATATATCCTCCTGAATATCGGGAATTATCTCATCCATACTGCTTACAGGGTCGATATCAATGCTGCTCGGGTTAACGGCGGCTTCGTCCTGCGTATCAATCGTATCGACGTCATGGCCGCTCATTTCCTTCAGGCAGGCAAGGCACACGTCCTTGCCGGGCAGCGCGGGCGCTTCATTGCATATGGAGCAAAGCTCCTGCTCCTCAACCGGTTTCTCGCCCATCAAGTCACGGCGGCAAACCCGACAGAGTTTCTCGCCGTCGTCAAGAATGTAGTTAAGCTCACAGCGCGGACATTTTTCCAGCAGCATTACAATCCCTCCACAATATTGGCAGCAATATTTTACCGTGGAAACTATACACCAATTCGCTTGCAGTCGCTATTGCAGTTTGTTACGATACTGTTACAAAGCTGCTACAAAGCAGTTACAAAGGAGGAAAACCCATGAAACACAACATCAAGCGCGTATCAATGAGCCTTCTGCTCGCCCTTGCTCTGCCGCTGCAGGCAAACGCCGCCCCGATATGCACAAGAACGTAGTCCACAGGCACAGAATATGCCAGTAATGGCGTATGTGATACAAGGCGGGATAAAGATAGCACAACAAAGCGGCAAAAGCAAGAGGAAATTGTAAGCGAAACCGAAACGGCTGGCGGATGCGTTATAAACGAATACGGCGTATGCGTTTCCCATATCGACTGCGAAACGAACCGGGCGTTTATAGCGGCAAACGGGCTTACAAGCGGCTCATGCGCAAACAAAAAGCCCTGTACAGGCGACAGCTGCGAAACGGACTCCGGAAGCACCGCCTGCCCGGGCAGCGGCTGCGACGCCACCGGCTCGCCCGACGCAGAACCCGTAAAAACGCCCGAGCCGGCAAAGCCGACGAGCGCTCCCACGCTTAAGCCCACCACTGCGCCGACAGTTAAGCCAACTACCGCTCCGACGGCAAATCCCACCAAAGCGCCCACCTCAAAACCCACTGCCGCGCCTACCGCAAAGCCGACGAGCAAGCCGACGGTCTCCGAAGCAAGCTCCCTTGAATCGGAAGCCATCAGCCTGATGAACGAGGACAGGGTAAAGAACGGTATGCAGGCGCTGCCTATGGACGCAGAGCTTGCAAGAATTGCAAGGATTAAGGCGGAAGATATGCGCGACAACGGATATTTCGCGCACGAATCCCCGACATACGGCAAAATGTCCGTAATGCTGAAAACCATGGGCTACGCCTTTACTGCGGCGGGCGAAAACATTGCTCACCACGCAAGCGTGCTGAAAGCGGAAGCGGCGTTCATGTCAAGCGCAGGTCATAAGCGCAACATACTTTCCGCTTCATGGACGAAGGTCGGCATCGGAATCGCCGTTGATAAAAACGGCTACATCTACGAGTGTCAGGTTTTCGCAAGATAACGGAAAGCAAGCAGTACAGCAGCTGCGCAAGGGCAGGCTGACGCTTGCTCGGACAAAAAACAATCCCGCTCGGCAAACGCCCTGCGGGATTGTTTAATACAACGGCAGTTCCACGAAGCCAAAAGCGCATATTACGCCCGGCTTTTCAGCTCCACAGCCTTGCTGAGCAGCTTATCGGCAAGTTCCGTTTTAAGCTGAAGCGGCAGTTCCTCGATTCCGTCCTTGGTTATGAACGCGGCGATGTTGGTTTCAACGTCAAAGCCCGCGCCCTTTTTCGTAACGTCGTTTGCAACGATTAAATCAAGGCTCTTTGAGGCGAGCTTTTTGCGCGCGTTATCGTAAACGTTCTGCGTCTCCGCCGCAAAGCCGACAAGGATTTGCCCCTCACGCTTGCGCTGACCGACAGCCTTTGCAATATCGGGATTCTCGACAAGCTCAAGCACGAGCTTGCCGCCGTCCTGCTTCTTTATCTTCTGCGGCGCAATTTCAGCCGCGCGGTAATCAGCCGGAGCTGCCGCCTGAATGACAATATCGGCGCTTTCGCAGCGACTGAGAACCTCGCGGTAAAGGTCGCCCGTCGAAACAACGGGCACAGCCGTTACCATCGGCGGCACCGGAATGCTGACCTTTCCGTGAACAAGGGTTACATCCGCTCCGCGCTCCGCCGCCATTTGAGCAACGGCAAAGCCCATTCTGCCCGACGAACGGTTTGTGATAAACCGAACGGGGTCAAGGCTTTCGCAGGTAGGGCCTGCGGTTACAAGCACCTTCATGCCCTCCATATCCCTGACGCGGGTCAGCGAGGCGATAACGCGCCGCTCGATTTCGGAGGGTTCCGGCATTCTTCCCCTTCCGCTGTCGCCGCAGGCAAGGATTCCCTCGCCGGATTCCATAACGGCAATTCCGCGGCTTTTGAGAAGCGCGATATTGGCAACGGTCGCGGGATTATCAAGCATTCCCGTATTCATTGCGGGGCAGACGAGCATGGGCGCTTTCGTTGCAAGCGCTGTTGTGGAAAGCATATCATCGGCAAGCCCGCAGGCGAGCTTTGCGATAATATTGGCGGTTGCGGGCGCGATTACGAATATATCGGCGCGCTTAGCCAGAGCGATATGCTCAACCTCCCACGTTTTCGGTCTTTCAAAGGTGTCAACCGCAACGGGATTGCCGGTAAGGGTTTCCAGCGTCAGCGGCGCGATGAAGCGGCAGGCGTTCTTTGTCATGATAACGCGAACGTCCGCTCCGCGCTTTTTCAGGCGATGGGCAAGCTCGGCTGATTTATAAGCCGCAATTCCGCCCGTTATGCCGATAACTACGCATTTGCCCTCCAGCATTTGTAATCCTCCCGTCAAACCCCGACGACATCCGTGAGCACGTCGTTGGAGCCTTCATACTCGCCTTCCGGACGCTCGTAGCCGAGAAGCCCGCGGTCAATCTCCCTGACAGCAATGGAAACGGGCTTATCGCCGTCCTTGGAATCAATAAGGGGCATACTTCCCGCGACAAGCTGACGGGCGCGCTTCGCCGTTTCAACAACCAGAGTATAACGGCAGTCCACCTTTTCGGAAAGTTCAACAACCGAAGGGTCCATGATAGGCATAAGATTTCCTCCTTATTCTTCCGGTATCTCCGGGAAATAGCGTGTGGAGCGGTGCTTTTCTGCCTCGGCTATGGTTTTCAGTTCCTCATAAGCCTGCTCCACGGTGTCATTGACAAGCACATACTGGTAAAGATGCATCTGGGCGATTTCGCCCCGCGCATTGCCGAGCCTTCGCTCGATTTCAACGGGGTCCTCCGTATTGCGCGTATGAAGGCGGCTGCGCAGTTCGGCATAGCTCGGCGGGAGAATGAACACGGTAACGCAGTCCGGCATTGCCGCCATTACGTTCCTCGCGCCCTGCGGGTCGATATCAAGAAGCACGTTTTCCCCATTCCTGATATAGTCCTCAACCTCGCGCCGCGGCGTTCCGTAATGATGACCGTGAACGGAGGCATACTCAAGGAAGCCGCCGGACGCTGCCATTTCCGCAAATTCTTCCTCGCTAACATACTTGTAATCCACGCCCTCAATCTCTGTCGGGCGGGGCTTCCTCGTAGTGTAGGACACGGAGAAACGGAAGCTGCTGTCCTCGCTCAAAAGGCGCTTGAACAGCGTGCCCTTGCCTGCGCCGCTCGGTCCGGAAATGACCATCAGCATTCCTTTTTTAATCATACGCACTCTCCATTCAGCCTGAATGATTGAAGGTTACTCTATGTTCTGAACCTGCTCGCGAATCTTCTCAATCTCGCTCTTCATTTCGACTACAAGCGAGGTGATGCCCGCGTCAGAGGCTTTAGAACCGATGGTGTTCACTTCGCGGTTCAGCTCCTGAACCAGAAAATCGAGCTTCTTGCCCTGCGCCAAAGAGGATTCGGACATTTCGCGGAATGCGGCTATATGGCTGCAAAGGCGGGCAAGCTCCTCGTCAACTGCGCAATGGTCGGCGTAAATCGCCATTTCGGAAAGCAGCCTGTCCTCATCCGGAATCGGAGCGCCGATTTCCGCAATGCGCTCCTTCATTCTTTCCAGATGAATTTTCGCCACATCCGGCGCTTTCTCCTCCACCTTTTTTGCCATATTTTCAATAGCGGAAAGGTGCAGAAGCAAATCGTTCTTCATTCTTTCGCCTTCGGAAAGGCGCATTGAGTTGACCTCGCCGAGCGCAAGCATAAGCGCGTCGCCAAGAAGCGCGGTTACCGCTTCCCGGTCCTCCTCCGCCTCTGTTATGTTTACAACGTCCGGCAGAGTGATATAATCGACAGCCTTCATGTTATCCTGACATCCGGCGATATCGGAAATGCGCTCCGCCGCGCGGCGGTAAGCCTTTATGAGCGCCTCGTCAACGCTCAGCTCGCGCGCGTCCCTGCGCGAATTCTTATAGGTTACGAAAACATCGGCGTGACCGCGCGAAAGCTCGCCGCCAATCAGCTTCTTCATCGCGTCCTCGCAGAAGGAAACGCTGCGGCTCATGCGGAAAGCAATGTCAAGAAAGCGATGGTTGACGGTCTTTATCTCAACCGTTACCTCGCGGCCGTCGCGCTCCAAGGTCGCCCTGCCGTAGCCCGTCATGCTCCGCATGGTATCCCCTCCAATCCTATCGCCAACGCGGGATAGGTTAGTACCAATTAGTATACCACAACAGACGGGAAAGGTGAACATTTTATTTACAAGCAAGCCGCAGGCGGGATATAAAAAACCTCTCCGCGTTGACAAAGAGGCAAAAGCGCTTTATTCTTACAAGCATAAAGAAATTACGGAGGCGCCGATTTATGAAGATTTCCGTTTACTACACCGCGCCGGTTGAAAGACTTGCAAAGCTGCCCTGCGGCGACTGGATTGATTTGCGCTGCGCAAAGGACATGACAATCAAGAAGGGCGAAAGCGCGCTTATACCTTTGGGCGTTGTAATCAAGCTGCCTGAAGGCTGCGAGGCGCATATTCTTCCCCGCTCGTCCACCTTCAAGAATTTCGGGATAATACAGACGAACGGAATGGGAATAGTCGATGAAAGCTACTGCGGCGAAAAGGACGAGTGGCGTATGCCCGTCTATGCCCTTCGGGATACGGAGCTTCATCTGAACGACAGGATATGCCAGTTCCGCGTAGTAAAGAAGATGCCGCCTGTTGAGTTTGAGGAGCTTACCGAGGTAAGCTCGCCCTCGCGCGGCGGGTTCGGCTCAACGGGAAAATCCTAATTTGATTTAAGCTTCATCAGCACGACTCCGCCGACCATAAGCGCAAGCCCGAGCCATTTCTGCCATATGAACGGCGCCTTTTCCGCGCCAAGAATTCCCATTGCGTCAATCAGTGCAGCGGAGAAAAGCTGGGAAATAAGGATTGTCGATATTGCTACGGTCGGAGTAAGCCCCTGAATAGAAAGCATTACCGTAACAGTAATCACAAGCCCGAGAACGCCGCCGAGAAGATAAAGCCAGTTGGCTGAAAACAGCGACTGCAGCTGCCCCTTTCCGAAAAGCGCGAGCGCGACGGCGGAGAGCAGGAACGCCGTGCCCTGCACATACGCGTTGGACTCAAGCAGCCCGATTTTTTCCGAAAGGCGCGTGTTCATAACGCCCTGAAAGCTCATTGCGGCTCCCGCGACAAGCGCCATAATAAATCCAAGCATAAGAATCCCCCTTTTCGCATATTCTGCCTTATTTCAGGCGCGGTATGCAAAAAGGGTCGTTTATCTTTTAAGCGGCAGGCTTATTCGGGAAGCCTTCCGAACACGCGCAATAACAGCAGGTTTTCAATCGCCCTTGATGTTTTCCACCGGTTTTCGGCAAGATAATAATGCTCCGCGGCGGTTATTTCCTCATTGCCCTTATATAAGCGGCTTTCGGGGCTTCTGATATGCTCAGAAGGACGGACGCAGTAGTCTTTCCACCTTTCGGCGTCGCGGACGATTGAGCGATTCGCGCGCTCATAGATTCTTCAGCATACGGCAGAACCGACGCGCAGGAGCCATTGACAAGCGCAAGGCAGCCGCCAACTCCCATATCGCCGAGGTTATCGTCCTCAAGCTTTACGGCAAGCCGCTCTATATCGGCAAGCGCCGCGCCGAAATGACAATCGGCGCGGCACAAAGCGGCAATCGGCGCGGAGCGGCTTTATGATGAAGCGGATGGCAGAACCACACAGGTATCGGCGACAAAATCGCCAGGCGCGAGGCACGGATTTGCGCGAAGGAGCGTCGCTACGGATACGTTTCTGGCTATTGCAAGGCTTTCGAGCGTGTCTGCCGCCGTCATGCGGTATAGCGTTACGCGGCTTGCGCAGGGAATATTGGAGGCGGGAACGCATACCGTGTCGCCCGCCCTCAGCGACGCAAGGTCAAGGCGCGGGTTTGCCTGTTCAAGAGTGCTGTAAGTAAGGCTGTTTTCAACCTGTATATCGGCAATCGTCTGCGTATCGGAAAGGGTTACGCGGTTTCCGCTGCAGTCCCCCGCTCCGGACGAGCCGTTATTTCCGGTATCGTCCGAGACGCTGCCGTTGTTATTTCCATTGCCGCTATTATTGCCGTTGTTATTTCCATTGCCGTTATTGTTGCCGTTGTTATTGCCGCTGCCGTTGTCGCATATTCCTCCGGCGGGAATGCAGAGCCTGTCGCCGACCATCAGTCTGCCGGGCGTGACGCCGGGATTTGCTTCCATCAGCTCGTCAAGGGTGACGCCGCTTCGGCGGGGAATCATGTACAGGCTGTCGCCCCTGCGCACGGTGTAGGTTGACGCGCAGCCGGTAAAATCTGTGCGCTCCTGCGCGGGAGTCGTCATATCCATCTCGTTATCTGCCACAAAAAATCCCTCCCTTTCCATAGCATACTATGTGAAAGAGAGGGAAATGTGCATCAGAATATCAGGGAAAGAAGCAGCAGAACGCCGAGAACGCGAAGCCCGCGGCGGTTGCCGGTAAGCAGGAGCAGCAGACCTATCACGCCGAATACCGGCAGGCAGAACACGGGCAGAATGAAGCCGATTATCGCAGAAACAACCGTAAACACAAGGGACAGAATTCCGATTACAAGACCGAGGATAAGCATTTTCTTCTTCCTTTCAAACTTTCGCGTTTGATTTTTCTTTCGTTCCTTTCGGGAACAAGATGATGATACCGCGAAACGCAGAACACAAAAAGTGAGTTTCATTAAAAGAAAGATTAGAAAAAGATTAATTGGCAGGAAAATGCCATTACCAACACAAATCGGGATTGCAAAGCAGAAAAAACCGCAGTATTCATACTGCGGCGATAAGGCTTATATGCAATTATTGCTCCGAAATTTGCGGCTTAACTCCGACAACCAAGGCGCGCGTCATTGAAACGCGATGAACGCTTACGGATTCCGCGCCGAGCGACGAAAGCAGCTCCTGCGCCTCGCGGACGCTTATCGGCGTTCCGTTTTCATCTTCCTGCGCATTTTTAAGGCTGTGAAGCGCGCGGAGCATAAAATTCGGAGCGCTTCTTACATAAATCATCAGCCGCCCGCCGCTTTTAAGCACGCGCATAGCGTCAAAAAGCGCCGCGCCGTTTTCCTCGCTTCCGGCAAGCATCGAACAGTTTACCGCGTCAAAGGTTTCGTCGTCCCACGGCAGCTTTGAGGGTTTGCCGAAAATCAGCTCGACATCGGGCAGCTCGTTTCGTATGCCTCTGAAATAGTCAAACTCCCCGCAGATGCCCGAAAGGGCGACGCCGGGGCGCAGCCTGTGCAGCCCGCGAAGGGGCGAATCCATTCCGACAGTCATATCAAGCAGGGAACTTTTTTCGGGAATAGGGCAAAAGCGCATAAGCTTTCGGACCCGGGAAGCAGGAAGCTCTCCCGTCAGCCGTGCGTCCAGTCTTTCCATGCGCTCCATTACAGTCCGCCCCTTCCGTTACCGATTGATGTCACAATTATATCATGGTTTGCGTCGTTATGCAATCTAAATTTATAATTTTGTCACATTTTCGTAATTATAACGGCTTTGGCAGCAGAAAAGCGCTTGGCAATGCGCCCTGCTGAGGATATGCGCCGGAATATAGAAAGCCGCCGCCACGAAAGCTCGCGGCGGCGGCAAACAATGAATCAAGGTTTACGGGGCTGTGCTTTTATCAGCCGCCGTAATCGTAATAGCGCTTTGCAGCGATATGGTTGAGCAGGAAGTGCGCTCCGACGGCGGCGGCAGTCAGCGCTATGCCGAAGATAAGCACGACCGTCATTCCCTGAATACCGCCGCTAATCAGGAAGTAGGCGACAACGCCGAGGAGAATCGCAACCGCCCAGCAGATAAGCATTCCGAACAGGGAATTCATATTCTGCTTCATTGCCTGAGCGAAGGTCGTCCACGAGAGCTGCGGGCGGATTACGTCTATCAGCACGTTCAGATAGGTGAACAGCGTAGCGAGAATAATCGAGAGCAGCAGCCCGGGGAGAAGCAAATCAATAAGCGAGGGGGCGATGATAATCATCAGCGCGCCGGTGACTATAACGGACGGCAATGATATCGAAAGCCCGAACAGCACCTTTGAGCGCATTATCTGGCTTGCGGAAAGCGGCATCATGCAGAACAACTCATGCGTTTTGCCCTCTCTGGAAACAATGGTGGACGTGCCGGAGTTGATTCCGCAGATAAAGCCGAAGAACGCGGTGATGGCAAGAACGATGATTCCCTTATCAATGCCGCTCGTTCTGAGCATATTTTCAAGCATCGGCAGGAAGCCCTGAATCGTCTCCTGAGTTCCGGCGTCAACATTGTTGTTGAAGCCGACATAGAAGGCAACCATCATCAAGGGCCCCATAATCAGCGTCATAAGGCTGTTGAGGGCGTAGGTGGGAACGCGCAGGATTTCCTTCCATTCCCTGATAAACAGCGCGAACACGGGCGACTTTTCCTTGTACTGCCTTGCGTCCTTGCTGTACTTCTTATTGGTAACCCTTCCGACAGCAAGATGAGCAAGCGAGAGGCGCTGATATATTCCGCCGAAAACAAGGCCCGTAAGGAACACGCACAGCGCGCTTACGCCGACGAAGAGCAGCATATACAAAACGCCCGAGCCGTCCATAAGTGTTATGCCCTTTGAAGCCCATGCGCAGGGCGGGATTGCATTGATTACTCCTTCAAGCATTCCGCGCTGGTTGCTTATAAGGCTCGTCATGAAATCCCCGTCCATCGCGGTAGGCAGCCATGAGGAGAAGTTCATGCAGACGTACATATAGCCGAGCAGCGCGAGGAAGCCGATTACCGTTGTCATTCCCTCCTTGCGCTTGAAGAAGGAGGAAACGCGCACGAGAAGCATAGCCACAAGGTTTACAATGCAGATTGGAATGCACGGCAGGAAAAGGATTACGGGTATCAGCTTTATGTAGAAAAGCGCGCCCATGCCCATTCCGATTCCGTAGATAATCACGGCGGGAACAACGACTGCGATTGCAAAGCCGATTTCGCTGATGATTACCTGCACAAACTTGGAGTAAAACAGCGAGCGGGATGAAACGGGAAGGCTTGCAAGCAGCTCCGCGTCCTTGCCCATATACATAACGGAGGTTACATAGAACAAGCTCATAACGAGCGTTATCGTCATCGAAACCAGCACCGCAAAGGAAATGAGCATTTCCTCTATGCCCATCGTATGCATTGCCGAAAACGCAGTTCTGTAAATCTCAATCAGCATCCACAGAACGCTTGCGCCGGCGAAAAGGAACAGCACAGCCATTCCCAACGCGCGGCGCGCCTGCTTGGAGCGTCCCTGGTCCTTGGAAGGTATCAGGGAGCGCAGACGGCAGCGCATCTGCATCTTGAATAGAGTCAGAAAATCACGCATGGGTTTCCACCCCTTCATCATCAGTAAGCTCAAGGAACAGCTGCTCAAGGCTTGCGCCCTTTTCGCCGGAGCGCAGCTCGTCGAGCGTACCCTCGGCAATCAGCTTGCCCTTGTTGATAATTCCGATTCTGTCGCACATCTTTTCGGCAACGTCCAGAACGTGCGTCGAGAAGAACACGGTATTGCCCTTCTGGCAATGCGCGTGGATTTCTTCCTTCAGCAGATGGCTTGCGCGCGGGTCAAGACCGACCATCGGCTCGTCAAGCACCCAAAGCTGGGGCTGATGCAGAAGCGAGCCGATAACGGTTATCTTCTGCTTCATTCCGCGCGAATAGGAGCGAATCTGGCTGTTCGCGGCTTCCTCAAGCTCAAAATACTTGAGATACTTTTCGATATGCGCCTTGCGCTCGTCCTGCGAAACATGGTAGATGTCCGCAAGGAAATTGAGGTACTCAATGCCCGTCAGACGCTCGTACAAATCATGCCCGTCGGGAACGTAACCAATCTTCGCCTTGGCTGCGATGGGGTCGGTGATGATGGAGGTTCCGTCAATCAGGATATCGCCCTCCGTCGGCTTCAGGATGCCCATGAGCATCTTGATTGTGGTGGTTTTTCCCGCGCCGTTCGGCCCGATGAAACCGAAAACCTCTCCGCGCCTTACTTCCATGTTAAGCTTGTCTACCGCGTTCGCCTTGCCCTTGGCGTAATTCTTAGTCAGGTTCTTGAACTCAATCATATTCTCCATATGGCAACAGCCTCCTTTGTTCTACGTGAGTAATTTTATCACTGCTGCAATGCGGCGGCAATATTGGTTTTGTATGCTTCAGACACAAAAGTGCGGTTTTCGGCGCATGGTGTTTCAGAAGCACATGAACTCGCACTCAAGCCGCCCGTTGTAAAGCCGCCTCCTGCTCTTTGCGCGCCTGCCGAAGCAGCGCTCGAAAAGCGGGTCTGTCGCGATTACGCCCATTGACCAGCCTGGTGTGCGCCCTAGCAGCTTCCCCATTTCGGCATAGAGCTTTTCCGCCGTTTTTATGTCCGAAAGGCGCTCTCCGTAGGGAGGATTGCAGATGAAGCAGCCGCTATTTTCCTCGATTTTCAGCTCGCGCAAATCGCATTTTTCGACCTTTATGCCGGAAAAGCCCGCCTTTTTGAAATGAGTCGCGCAGTAGGAAAGGGCTTCGGGATTAATGTCGCTTCCGGCAATATCGCAAGCAAGCTCCGGCTTGAACCTGTCCCTCGCCTCCTCGCGCAGAAGCTCCATTGCGCGCGCGTCAAAGCCCTTCCATGAGGTTACGGCAAAGCCGCGCTCAAGCCCCGGCGCTTTGCCGCTTTTCATCATCGCTGCTTCAATAAGGAAAGTTCCGCTTCCGCAGCAGGGGTCGTAAAGCGGCTCGGAAAGCCGCCACGGAGAAAGCGTCAGAAGCGCCCTTGCGAGCGTTTCGCGGATTGCCGCCTCGCCGTTCAACACGCGGTAGCCGCGCTTATTGAGCGCCGCTCCGCTTGTATCAAGCGTCAGACGGGCGACATCCTTTACCACGGCAACCTCAAGCGAATACTCCTCCGCGTCCTCGGGAAGCACCCTGACGTTCAGCTTGTCCCTCAAGCGCTCGACTATCGCCTTTTTGGTAATGCTCTGGCAGTCGCGCACGGACATAAGCATACTTCTTACGCATTTGCCCTTGACGAGAATCCTGCCGCGCGGCGAAATGAACCTTTCCCACGGAAGCGCCCTTACGCCCTCAAAAAGCTCGTCGAAGCTCCTCGCGGGGAATTCGCCTAGCACAATCAGCACCCTGTCGGCTGTACCGAGCCAAAGATTGGCGCGCATAACGCCGATTTCGTCCGCCTGAAAGCGCGCGCCGCCGTTTTCCGCCTTTACGGAGTCAAACCCTATATCGCGAAGCTCCTTGGCGGCTACTCCCTCAAGACCGAACGCCGCGGAAGCAATACAGTCAAACTGCATATTCTCTCCTTCGGCGCGCCTGCGTAAGTATCGGCAGACGCGCGTAATAAAAGAATTATACCAGTATATTTCCGCAATGTAAAGGTTTTCAAAACCCGCCGATTAAGGTATAATAATCTCGAAAAGGCGGTGCTTATATGTCAAAGAGGGTAATTCTGATAGTGCTGGACAGCGTCGGCGCAGGAGAGCTGCCCGATTCAGGCGCTTACGGCGACAAAGGCGCAAGCACGCTTCTGCACACGCTTGCTGCCGCTCCGCAGGAGCTTATCAATATGCGCGCGCTCGGGCTGTACAAGCTGCTTGGGCTTGAAGAAAGCGGAAGGGTTATCGGCGCGTGGGGCAGAATGGCTGAGCAGAGCGCGGGCAAGGACACGACGACCGGACATTGGGAGCTTACGGGGCTAAAGCTCGAAACCCCTTTCCCGACCTTTCCAAACGGCTTCCCGAAAGAGGTTACCGACGCGCTCGAAAAAGCTTGGGGCGTAGGAATCATCGGCAACAATCCGGCGAGCGGAACCAAGATAATCGAGGAGCTGGGCGACGAGCATCTCAGAACGGGAAAGCCGATTGTTTACACGTCGGCGGACAGCGTTCTCCAGATTGCCTGCCACGAAAGCCTGTATCCCGACGAAAAGCTTTACGAAATGTGCAGGCAGGCGCGCGAAATCATGCAGAGCAAGTACGGAGTCGGGCGCATAATCGCAAGACCCTTTAATGGAAAATCCGGCAGCTTTGCGCGCACGGCGGGAAGGCGTGATTTTTCGCTCGAGCCGCCGGAGGACACGCTTCTTGACGAAATGAAGGCGGCGGGAAAGCGCGTAATGGGCATAGGCAAAATCGAGGACATTTTCGCGCTGCGCGGGCTGACCGATTCAGACCATGCCGTGGGCAATCCCGCGTGCATGAAGTCGCTCCTTTGCGACATGGAAAAGCACGGCGAGGACGGGCTTATCTTTGTAAATCTGGTTGATTTCGATATGCAGTACGGGCACAGGCGCGACGCAAAGGCGTACTCAAGGGCGCTGAAGGAATTCGACGATTTCCTTCCGACGCTCGAAGGCAGGATGACGGACGGCGATATTCTGATGATAACCGCCGACCACGGCTGCGACCCGACCTTCAAGGGCACCGACCACACGCGGGAATACGTTCCAATCATGTGCTTAGTCAAGGGCAAGGAAAAGGAAACGCCGCTCGGAATAAGGAAAACCTATGCGGACGCGGCGCAGACAATCGCCGAATACTTCTCATTGAAGCTCAGGCGCGGATTAAGCTTTCTCGGTGAAATTCTTTGATAAAGGAAAGATAATATGACTGCAAGCGAACAGGAAGCGCGCATTCAACGCGCGGCGCTGGCGATAGAAAACGCCTGCGGCAAGGCTGAAATCGGAATCGTACTCGGGAGCGGGCTTGGGGACTACTATCAGGCGCTCAAGGCGCCGCAGCAGATTTCCTACGCGGATATTCCCGGCTTCCCGCGCTCAACCGTCCCCGGGCACGCGGGAATATGGTATACAGGCTACATAGCGGGCAAGCGCGTATGCATGATGCGCGGGCGCTTTCACGGCTACGAGGGCTACGATTATGCGGACGTGGTGCTGCCGATACGGGCAATGAAGCGGCTCGGAGTTGAAACGCTGCTTCTGACTAACGCGGCAGGCGGCGTCAACACCTCCTTCGAGCCGGGCGATTTGATGGCGATTACGGATTACATAAATTTCACGGGCAAGAATCCGCTCATCGGCGAAAACCTCGATAATTACGGCCCGCGCTTCCCCGATATGTCAAGAGCGTACGACAAGGTGCTGGTGAATACCGCGATTAGCTGCGGCAAAAAGCTGGGGCTTCAGCTCAAAAGCGGCGTTTACGCGCAGATGAACGGCCCGAGCTTTGAAACCCCCGCCGAAATCAGGATGCTCCGAACGCTCGGAGCGGACGCAGTCGGAATGTCGACCGTTCCCGAAACCATCGTCGCGCGGCACATGGGCATGAAAGTGCTTGGTATAAGCTGCATTACGAACATGGCGGCAGGAATACTTCCGCAGCCGCTGTCCCACTCCGAAGTAATCGAAACGGGCGAGAGGGTCAAGCATCAGTTCAGCGCGCTGATGAACGAAATAGTAACCGCGATATAAAAGCGGCGGCTCTGAGGCATAAGCTTCAGAGCCGCTTTTTCATGTTCAGTTGCCGTTGCCGAAGTTATTGCTCATGTCATACTCAGCGTAAAACGCCTTTCTGAAATCAAGGAATCTGTCCTCCGCAATTGCGCTGCGGATGTCCTCCATGAGCTTTATGAGAAAGCGCAGATTATGAATGCTGGCAAGCACGCCCGCGGTGATTTCGCCCGCCTTGAACAGATGGCGGAGATACGCGCGCGAGAAATTGCGGCAGCAGTAGCAGTCGCAGTCGTCGTCAAGCGGGGAAAAATCCTCCGCATACTTTGCGTTCTTGACAACGAGCCTGCCCTTTCTTGTAAAGCAGGTGCCGTTGCGCGCAACTCTTGTGGCAAGCACGCAGTCGAACATATCAACGCCGCGAAGCACGCCTTCCACAAGGCAGTCGGGAGTTCCGACGCCCATGAGATAACGCGGCTTTTCCTTTGGCATTATCGGCTCGATTTCCTCAAGCATTTCATACATTATTTCCTTCGGTTCGCCGACGGAAAGCCCGCCAATTCCGTAGCCGATAAAATCCATATCAGACAAGGCTTTGGCGCTTTCCCTGCGCAAATCCTTATAGAACGCGCCCTGAACTATGCCGAAAAGCGCTTGGTCCTCACGCGTATGCGCCGCTTTGCAGCGCTCCGCCCAGCGGTGGGTGCGCTCCATTGCCGCCTTTGCCGTATCGTAATCGCAGGGATAGGGCGAGCATACGTCAAACGCCATCGCTATATCCGCGCCCAAATCCTGCTCTATCTGCATGACGCTTTCGGGGGTAAGCGAAAGACGGCTTCCGTCAATATGGCTCTGGAAGCGGACGCCCTCCTCCTCAATTTTGCGCAGCTTGGCAAGCGAAAAAACCTGAAATCCGCCGCTGTCCGTCAGGATGGGCTTATTCCAGCACATAAATTTATGCAGCCCGCCCGCCTTTTTGACAAGCGCCTCGCCGGGGCGAAGATGAAGATGATACGTATTGGCAAGCAAAATTTGCGTGCCAATATCCTCCATATCGCGGCTCGTCATTGCCTTTACTGCCGCCTGCGTTCCGACAGGCATATAGATTGGCGTTTCAATAACGCCGTGCGGAGTGTAGAGCTTTCCGAGGCGCGCTCCGGACTGCGCGCAGGTGTGCGTCACCTCATAACGAAACGGCTTTTCCATCGCGGACTCCCTTCAAAAACGATTGGACAGCTTCCCTGAATCCGTCAAACGCCGGAGCTTTCGGAGAGGCGGAAAAAACAAGAACTTCCTTTTTTACTGGATGGGTAAAGCGAAGCACCGCTCCGAAAAGCGCAATGCCCGTCCCGCCCAAGCCGTAGCGCGCGTCCCCGACAAGCGGGTAGCCATGATGCGCCAGCTGCACCCTGATTTGATGCCCTCTGCCCGTTCCGAGCTTTATATACACAAGGCTAAGGCCATTTTGGACCGCAATGGTTTCGCCGCTTAGCTGCGCGGCTTTTCCGCCCTGCGCGACGCGGACGATATTGGTCTTTTCGTCCTTTATAAGCTCGTCCTCAAACAGGAATTTTTCAGGCGTTTCGCCCTCTACAACCGCAAGATACTCGCGCCCGAGGCGATGCTCCCTCAGCTCCAGTGAAAGCCGCGCCGCCGCCTTAGACGTTCTTGCGAACACCATAAGCCCGCCGACAGGTCTGTCAAGCCTGTGAACAAGCCCCAGATATGCCTCTCCCGCCTTGTTATACTTAACCCTTACATATTCCTTGAGTTCGTCAAGGATGCTTCTATCGCCCGTTATATCGCCCTGCGAGAGCATATTGGGCGGCTTGACGGCAACGATAACATGATTGTCCTCGTAAAGAATTTCGATTCCGCTATTCATTGCTCTGCCACCTGCCGGAAGCGCCGCACGGCAGAAGCCCGCCGGAGCTTACCGGAAGGCAAAGCTCCTGAGCGTCCGCCTTGCCGCCGAAATTACGGCAGACAGTATAGGAAATCAGATTATTCAGCACGGTCGGTTGGAAGCCCGTCGTATAGCTGTTCACGAGGAAGAAAAGCGGGTTTGCGGAAAGCGCGCTTGCGCAGGTGGAAACCAGCGAGAAAACCTCGTCCTCCAGCTTCCACACCTCGCCGTTTGGCCCTCTGCCGTAGCTCGGCGGGTCCATCAGTATTCCGTCATAGCTGTTGCCGCGCCTGATTTCGCGCCTGACAAACGCCAGCGCGTCCTCGACGATAAAGCGGAAACGCTCCTCAGGAAGCCCGCATTCCTGCCGGTTTTCCTTTGCCCACGTTACCATGCCTTTAGCCGCGTCAACATGGGTGACGCTTGCTCCGGCAGCGGCGCAGGCAACGCTTGCCCCGCCCGTATATGCAAACAAATTAAGCACCTTGCAGGGCTTGCCCGAAGAAACGCGCTTACTGACAAGCCCGCTCATCCAGTCCCAGTTGGCAGCCTGCTCGGGAAATAGACCTGTATGCTTAAAGCCTGTCGGACGGACGCGGAATTTTAGCTCGCGGTACGAAACCGTCCAGCTTTCCGGCAGCGGGCGCAGGATTTCCCAGCTTCCGCCGCCGCGCTCAGAGCGTATATAGCGCGCGTCAGCCGTTTTCCACATTTCCGGCTTTTGCTTTTTCCATATTGTCTGCGGGTCGGGACGCGCAAGCACAACGCTGCCCCAGCGCTCCAGCTTTTCGCCGCCGCCGGTATCCAGAACCTCGAAGTCCTTCCATCCGTCCGCTAAAAACATAAATCCTCCCCGCCGTTATCTCCGATTAGGGAATAGAGAGCGTCAAGGCAGTAAAGCCTGTCGAGCCCTTCAAGGCTTGAATCGCTCTCGCAGAAATCGCGCAAAGCGCCCCTGTCACCTTTCGCCGCAAGAATAAAGTTCTCCTGCTGCCTTGCAAGCATATCAAGCAGGGCGAAAAGCGAATCCGGAGCATCAATCGCGCTTGGGCGCAGCGCCGCTCCGCCGAGCGAAAGCAGCGGAAGCTCTATGAACATATTGTCGGAAAGCGCCTTTACCGAGCCTTCATTCCTCGCGCAGACGGACGGCGCGCGCATTGGCGGCATTTCCTTTATAAGCGAAAGCCCGAAAAGCGCCGAATGCTGTGGAAGCCCGTAGGCGAGCAGCCTGTCAAACGGCATATCGCGCGTAGCGACATAGCCCGCAAGAAGCTGACCCATTTTCAGCAAATCGTCCTGCGAAAATGCAAAATCAGCAGGCGCTTCAAGCGGCATATCGGGGCGCGAGGCAAGATACTGGGAAGCCACCGCTTCATCGCCGATAAATACCGCGCCGTAGGTATCAAGAATATAGCGGGCAAACTCGCCCATCGCTCCCTCGCCGACGCGCTTTTTTATGAGCGGGAGCATTTCCATGCCCTGATTATTCCTGAAATTGCCGTCCGCAAGATACTGCGCGGAGGCAATGAAGGTCATTCCGTATACGCCGTAGGTCGTCAGCTTGAGCTGGCGCGGCTCTTTCTTTATCAGCTCCGCAACAGCGCCTATTCCGCACGAGCCGATAACCTGATACAAATCGTACCCGTAAGCGTCAAGGGAAAAAACCTCGCTCAAAAGCCTTGCGATTTTATCCGCCTGCGGCATAACGGCAATTACCTTGGCGTTCGGGCAAATGCGCCCTATCTCGCGCCCGTAATCCAGCGCGGACGCGGCAAGGCGAAGGAAAAGCGCAGCGCCGCCAACGCCCGAAAGCACACGGATTTGGTTGGTCATCCCCTGCTCGCGCATGAGCGCGGAATCGGCTGCAAACCTGTCCCGCTCGCCCGAAACGTCCGTCAAAAGCACAAGCTGAGCGCCGGTAAGCGCCAATGAAAGGTCGTTCGTTTCATAGACCCGTACCGAAACGCCCTGCCTGCGCGAGTATTCCTGACCGGATCTTGCGTAGATTGCAGCCATGCCCTGCGATTTTTCGTAAAGCGCAAGCTCGCATTCCTTGCCGTATACGGAAATGACGTCTTGGAGGGCGAACAGGATATTCGCCGTATCCTGCCCGCCCAGAATGGTTATCTTCATATAATTACTTAACCTGCTTTACACAGAGCGTTGCCGGCTTTCCGTTAATATCCCATTCCTTCACCACAGCGCCCTCGTCAGGCTCGCCCGCGGTCATGGAAAGCGCGAGAACGCCGCTCGTTATGGTATCCTTCAGCGCCTCAACAGCGCCGGAAACCTCCGCTCCCGCTGTATACCATACGTTGATTCTGTCTGAAACGTCAAAGCCCGCTTCCTTGCGCATTGTCTGAAGCTTGCTTACAACCTCGCGGGCATAGCCCTCGCGGATAAGCTCAGGGGTCAGGTTGGTGTCAAGCACGACGGTAACGGAAGCGTCCGTCTGCGCAACAAAGCCTTCCTTCTGCATAGGCTCTGTAAGCACATCGTTCTTTTCAAGGCATACCTCTGTTCCGTCAACGTCAAAGTGGAGGGTTTCGCCCCTGTCAAACGCTTCTACAACCTCGTTTCCGTCCATTTCGCCGAGACGGGCGCCGATTTTGCCCAGAAGCTTGCCGTACTTCGGCCCAAGTGTGCGCATCTGCGGCTTGAGATGATAGGTTGTGAACTCGCGCGCGTCGTCGGTAAACACGACGCTCTTTACGTTCAGCTCATCCTCCACAAGCTCTGCATACTTTTCATCAAAGCGCGCGCCCTTAACATACAGCGCCTTGGAGGGCTGACGAACCTTCATTGAAGCCAGATTGCGGCAGGCTCTTCCGAGCTGCGCGACCTCAATAAGCGCGTCCATCTGCTTTTCCATGTCGGCGTCGATATACTTCTGCTCGCATACGGGGAAGGAGGTCAGATGCACGCTTTCGGGCGCGTCCTTGTCAACTGAGCGAACCAGATTCTGATAAAGCTCCTCGGAAAGGAAGGGCAGGAAAGGCGCAATGACGCGGCTGAGCGTTGAAAGCACGGTATAAAGCGTTGAGAACGCGGCTTCCTTATCGCCTGCCATTCCCTTGCCCCAGAAACGCTCGCGGCTGCGGCGCACATACCAGTTGGAAAGCTCGTCCGTAAACTCGGCTATCGCACGCGCGGTTTCGGGAACCTTATAGCTTTCAAGCCCGCTGTCAACCGTCTTTATAAGGGTATTGAGCTTTGAAAGCACCCACTTATCCATGAGCGAGAGGTTAACCTGCTCAATCGGATGCTCCTTGATATTGAAGCTGTCGATATTTGCGTAGAGGATGAAGAACGCATAGGTGTTCCAGAGCGTTCCCATGAACTTGGGCTGCTGCTCGCTTACGGCTTCGGGATAGAAGCGGCTGGGAATCCACGGCGCTCCGGCGGTATAGAAATACCAGCGGACGGCGTCCGCGCCCTGAACGTCAAGCACTGACCACGGGTCAACGACGTTGCCCAGATGCTTTGACATCTTTCTTCCGTCCTTGTCCTGAACATGACCGAGTACAAGGCAGTTTTCAAATGGCGCTTTGTCAAAGATAAGCGTTCCAATCGCGATAAGGGTGTAGAACCATCCGCGCGTCTGGTCGATTGCCTCGGAGATGAAATCGGCGGGGAAGTTCTTTTCAAACATTTCCTTGTTTTCAAAGGGATAATGCCATTGCGCAAAGGGCATTGAGCCGCTGTCGTACCAGCAGTCGATAACTTCCTTGACGCGCGTCATTTCCTTGCCGCACTCGGGGCAGCGGAGCTTCACCTTGTCGATATACGGGCGGTGCAGTTCGGGCAAGTCAACCTCGCCGATTGCCATATCGTAAAGCTCCTGCTTGGAGCCGACAACATGGATATGCCCCTCCTCGCACTGCCATACGGGAAGCGGAGTTCCCCAATAGCGCTCGCGGGAAAGTCCCCAATCCACAACGTTTTCAAGGAAATTGCCCATTCTGCCTTCCTTGATGTTGTCAGGGAACCAGTTTATGCTTCTGTTATTCTTGGTGAGCCTGTCGCGCAGCTCGGTCATTCTGATGAACCAAGTGGGTCTTGCGTAATAGATAAGGGGAGTATCGCAGCGCCAGCAGAAAGGATATTCATGCTCGTAAAGCGCCTTTTTAAGCAAAAGTCCGCGCGCCTTGAGGTCGCTCATTATCGGTTCGTCGGTTTCCTTAACGAACATACCCTCCCACGGCGTTCCTTCAACAAAGCGTCCCTGGGTGTTGACAAGCTGAACGAAAGGCAGCTTATTGACCCTGCCGACGCGCGCGTCGTCCTCGCCGAACGCAGGAGCGATATGAACTACGCCCGTGCCGTCCGTAAGGGTTACATAATCGTCGCTTACAACATACCAAGCCTTTTCGCGGGGCAGCTCGGCAAGCGGGAAAAGCGGCTCATACTCAGTTCCGACAAGGTCTGCGCCCTTCATTTCGCGCACGGTTTTCATTTCCGCGATGTCCTCCTCGGAGAAAACGGCGGAAACGAGCGCCTTTGCCATTATGTTATGCACGCCATAAAGCTCGAACTCGATATAGTCCTCTTTCGCGTTGACGCAGAGCGCAACGTTGCTCGGCAAAGTCCACGGCGTAGTCGTCCATGCGAGTATGTAGGTAAGCGTATCGGCGTTCTTTACGCGGAATTTTACAAACGCGGAGTATTCCTTGACCGCCTTGTAGCCCTGCGCAACCTCATGGCTCGAAAGCGCCGTTCCGCAGCGGGGGCAGAAGGGAACGACCTTGTGACCCTTGTAAAGCAGACCTTTTTCATAGATTTGCTTAAGGCTCCACCATTCGCTCTCGATATAATCGTCATGATAGGTTACATACGGGTTTTCCATGTCAACCCAGTAGCCTACGCGCTCGGACATTTCCTCCCACTCGTGGAGGTATTTCCAGACGCTTTCCTTGCATTCCTTGATGAACGGCTCGATGCCGTACTTCTCTATCTGCGGCTTTCCGTCCAACCCTAGCTTCTTTTCAACCTCAAGCTCAACGGGCAGCCCATGGGTATCCCAGCCCGCCTTGCGAAGCACGCTTTTTCCCTTCATCGTCTGATAGCGCGGGAACAAGTCCTTCATCGTGCGGGTCAGAACATGACCGATATGCGGCTTACCGTTAGCGGTAGGCGGGCCGTCGAAGAATGTAAAGGATTCCTTCGCGCCGTCGCGAAGATGGAAGGATTTCTTTATGATATCGTTATCCTTCCAGAATTCCGCCACTTCCTTTTCGCGCGCGGCAAAGCTCATATCCGTGTCAACCTTTTTGTACAACGACATTTTTGCTGCCTCCCATTTTGTTGTTATGCCGGAGAGGATGAAAAAACCGTCCCCTCCGAAATCCTCGGAAGGGACGGATAATAAATCCGCGGTACCACCCTTTTTGGCTATACAGCCCTCTCACGCGCGCATAAAAACGCGCCTGCTCTGTAACGGGAGCGCCCGACCCGCCTGATTATTCGGCAGGGCTGCTCGGGGGTGATACAAACGGCACTCTCGCGCAGGGCTTGCACCTTTCCCCCGCTCGCTTGGCGAAAGCCGACGCCGTTTCGTCCCCGTCATCGCTTTATTCGAATATTATAATCAGAATTCTGCGATTTGTAAAGCGTTCATTAATTATTCATTGTACTTTTTCGCCGCTGTGCGATATAATAGGGAGGCTATTTAGCGGGAGACGAAAGGGCTGACGAAAATGAACAAAAAGCTGCACTGGGGAATTTCGGCGCTGATAACGCTGGTCGTGTTTATCGGCTTGCTATTTGGCGTAACGGCAATAGTTAACCTTATGTCAAACAATCTTTTCAACTCGATGAGTCAGGAACTGAAGGACACGATAAATTCCTATGCGGGAACGACGATGGACGGAACGGCAATAGCGCCGACGGCGACTCCGGAAGCGACGCTTTCAGCGCCCGACGCAAGCGGCGCAGAGCCTGCAGCGGCGGAGGCGACAAGCGCTCCGGCTGTATCGCAAGCGCCCGCGGACGGCGTAATAACGAGCGGGCTTGGGCTTTCTCCCGCGCTTGAGGCGGAATATCAGAGCGTTGCGGGAAGCCTTGCAACCATTCTTACGGTAGCGCTCGCGCTTTATGCCGTCGTACTGGTTCTCGTAACCCTCCTTTGGTGCTTCCTTTCCGCAAGGCATTACAGCCGCCTGTCGGCATGGAAGGTCGGCTCCAACATCGCGCTTGTGGTCTTTGCGCTCTATTCCTTTATGAATATGCTCGCGCTGCTCGCCGCGCTCGTCGGGGATTCCTCGGAGTTCAGAAGCATAATCGCGGTTGTGTCGGCAATATCGGTCGGAATCTGCTGCTTTATCATCTACAAGTTCTCGCGCCATTTTGAGGACGACAAACCCGATTTGCGGGGAATCAACGCAAAGCTGGGAAGATAAACAGGGCATAATCACAGCCGCCGCAGTAAAATCGCGGCGGCTTTCTTATGCTAAAAATGTGCGCTGCGGCGCGCCCACAGGCTTATAAGCGCAGAAAAGCGGAGAAGCAGCGAGTGCCGCTTCTCCGCTTTTGTATGTTTGTTTTTACTTTACAAGCTTTTCAACGGTTTCTGCCGCGTTCTCAGCCGTGAAGCCGTACTCGGTAAAGAGCTTCTTGGCAGGAGCGGACGCGCCGAAATGGTCAAGACCGATAACCGCGCCGTCAAGTCCGGTAAAGCGATACCACGGCATCGTTACTCCGGCTTCCATCGCCACGCGGGCGCGGACAGCCTTGGGCATTACGCTCTCCTGATACTCGGCGGACTGCTTCTCGAAGATTTCCATGCAGGGCACGGAAACAACGCGGGTGTCAATACCCTTGTCCCAAAGCATCTGCTGGGCGTTCATCATCGGCTCAACCTCGCTGCCGCTTGCCATAAGGATTGCCTTGGGAGGCTGCGCCTTGCTGTCCGAAAGCACATAGCCGCCCTTGAAGGCGCGCTCGTCCGTGCCCTCGTAGAGGGGCAAATCCTGACGGGTAAGCACAAGGCAGGTGGGCAGACCGGAGGAAATGGCGGTAAGCCATGCCGCTGCGGTTTCATGCCCGTCGCAGGGACGGAACACCTGCATATTCGGAATCGCGCGCAGACCCGCGAGATGCTCAACCGGCTGATGGGTAGGCCCGTCCTCGCCGACGCCGATGGAATCATGCGTAAGCACATAGGTTACGGGCAGCTTCATGATGGCGCTCATGCGCATAGCGTTCTTCATGTAATCGCTGAAAACGAAGAACGTGCCGCAGAACACGCGCAGACCGCCGTGCAGGGCGATACCGTTGCAGATGGCAGCCATGGAATGCTCGCGAACGCCGAAGTGGAAATTGCGCCCAAGACGGTTTTCGGCGCTGTAATCGCCGCCGTCCTTGATATTGGTCTTGTTGGAGGGCGCAAGGTCAGCGCTGCCGCCGATGAAGTTGGGCATGAGCTTTGCAAGCTTATTGATAATCGTTCCGGAAAGATTGCGGGTAGCGCCCTTGCCCTCGAAAGCCCACAAATCCTTATCGTTCATGACCTCGGCGGGTACTTCCTTATTGAACCAGTCGTTCCATTCCTTCTTCAGCTCAGGATACTTTTCGCAGTACTCCGCGAACATCGCCTTCCAAGCTTCCTCCGTCTTTGCGTTGCGCGCCATAAGCTCGTTGCAGTGCGCGTAAACATCCTCGGCGACAAAGAAGCTCTCCTCGGGCATTCCGAGAGCCTTCTTGGTGGCAAGAACGTTGTCTGCGCCCAGAGGCTCGCCATGCGCGGAAGCCTTGCCCGCCTTGGCAGGGCAGCCGAAGCCGATGGTGGTGGGAACGATGATGAGGCTCGGCTTTTCCTGCTGGGATTTCGCCTGCTTGATAGCGTCGGAAACCTCCTGCCAGTCGTTGCCGTCCTTTACGCGGATAACATTCCAGTTGTACGCCTCGAAGCGCTTGCCGACATTCTCCTTGAAGGCGATATCGGTATTGCCCTCGATGGAAATCTCGTTATCGTCATAGAAAAGAATGAGCTTGCCGAGCTGCAAAGTTCCCGCAAGGGAAGCCGCTTCGGAGGAAATGCCCTCCATCATGCAGCCGTCGCCGCAGACAGCGTAGGTGTAATGGTCAACCACGGGATAGCCGGTGCGGTTGAACTTGGCGGCAAGGATGGTTTCGGCAATCGCAAAGCCAACCGCGTTGGCAACGCCCTGACCAAGAGGTCCGGTAGTGGTTTCGATTCCGTAGGTGTGACCATACTCGGGATGACCGGGGGTAAGAGAGCCCCATTGACGGAACTGCTGCATATCCTCCATTTTCAGCCCGTAGCCGAAAATGTGCAGAAGCGAATAGATAAGCGCGCTCGCATGGCCGCTGGAGAGAACAAAGCGGTCGCGGTCAGGCCATGAAGCGTCCTTCGGGTTGTGCTTCATGTTTTCGCCCCAGATGGCATAGGCGGCAGGCGCCATGCCTATCGGCGCGCCGGGATGTCCGCTGTTAGCCTTCTGAACGGTGTCGGCGGCAAGGCAGCGGATGGAGTTGACTGTTTTTTCGGAAATTGTCATGAGAATCCCCCTTCGCAGTATTACTTACAGGCTTTGTCAATCGGTGTGAAATCTATTCCGCTCATTCCCTCAAGCGCGTTTTTGAGGCTTGCGAGCATGAGCTTGCAGCCGCCCGCAACGTCGCTTTCGACGTTTATCGGCAGCACAGGGTCATGGACAGAAAGGCGCATCATATACCAGCCGCTCTGATGCTTCCCGTCAAGGTCAAAGTAAATGCGGACGCCCTCGCGGCTGTCGGTCGCTATATCAAGCGCGGGGTCGTGGCTAGCGGCGTCAAGCACGCGGTTGATGGCCTCGTGACCCGTCTTTTTGAAATCCTCGGTAAGGATATTCAGCCTCAGCTCAAGCGCCTCGACCGGCTCGCGCAAGTCAAAGATTAAGTCGCAGAGACTCTGCCCCGCCTGCTTGCGCTTCATTGCCTCGGAAAGCAGAACGGTCACAAGGTACATTCCGTCGTCAAGGAAGTAGTTTTCGCGAAGCGCCGCGTGTCCGCTCGTTTCGATGGCAAGCGGGCAGTCGATTCCATCCGCGTTGAGCCTTACTGCCTCGTCAATCACATTGCGGTAGCCGCGCTTATAGCGGAAATGCACGCCGCCCCACGCGTTGATGAACTCAGTAAGACCGGAGGAGGTGACGGAATCGGTAACGATTGTTCCGCCGCTTTTCGCGTCAAGCAGCACGGCGCTGATAAGGGCGATAAGGCGGTTGCGGTTGATTGGTCTGCCCTTCTCGTCAACTATCGCGGCTCTGTCGCAGTCCGCGTCGAATATAACGCCCAAATCCGCGCCCGCGGCAATAACCGCCTTGGATATGGACTCCATCGCGTCGGGATTTTCAGGGTTCGGGATATGGTTCGGGAAGCGTCCGTCAGGCTCAAGGAACTGGCTGCCCTCAACCCACGCGCCAAGCTCCTCAAGGAAGTCGGCGTAAAAGCCGCCGGCGCCGTTGCCCGCGTCAACCACAACGTGAAGCCCGAGCAGAGGCTTGGCAACGTCCGTATCCAACCCCTTGAGGATTCTCGTTTTGAGATGCGCGCAGTAAACGGGCAGGAAGGCGCTCTGGGAAAGCACCATATCGGGCTGAGCGGCGAGCGAATACTCGCTTGCCATTTTGAGCAGGGTTTCAATATCCTCGTTCTCAACGCCGCCGTCCTTTGTGAAGAATTTAAGCCCGTTGCGGTCAAAAGGATGATGACTCGCGGTAATCATAATCGCGCCGTCAAAATCAAAGCCTTCCGTAATCGTTGACATGAACATCGCCGGAGTTGTACACATACCGAGCGATACGGGCTTTGCCCCGCCGATGAAGATTCCCTCGGCAGCGGCGCGCAGAAGACTCTCGCCCGAAAGACGGCTGTCCCGTCCAAGCGAAATGCTCAGCCCGCTCTCCGGCTTGCCCGTTTTTCCGGACAGCCATTTTGCGAACGCAAGCCCCAAGCTGCGCGCGACATCCGACGTGAGAGAAGCGTTATCGCCTATGGCGACGCCCCTTACGTCACTTCCGCTTTTCAGCTTCAAAAAATCCATCAAACTCCTCCTTTACAGAGCTTAAATATTTGTTCTGCCGTTTTGTTATTCCTCGGCAGGCGGAACGGCATCATAAGCGCCCCTGAGGTAATGATACGCAGGAGCAAGCAGCTTGAAATCGGCAATAACCGCATCGACAATTTCAGGCTTAAACAGCATAGAGCGGTCGGAAAGGTTTCTAATCCAGCCGGGGCTTCTTGAGGAATAAAGCGGCTTCAGCTCATCCTTCAGCTCGGGCGGATACTTCATCCGCTTGTAATTCCAGCCGGAGTACTGAAAGCCCGCCTTTTCAAGCGAGGCGGTAAGGTCAAGCGCTTCATAGGGCGCGGCAATTATGCTCCTGCGCATCTGCTCCATCAGCGGCTTGTTTTCATTCCAAGTGCCAAGCCCCCAGCAGTTATGCTCGCCAAGCCCGAACTCGACCCAGAAAAATATCGAGCCGTCCTTATCCATATTCCCCGCGCGGAACGCCGCCCAAAGATGCGTGCGGTAAGGCGTTTTATCCTTGGTGAAGCGGGTATCGCGCCTGATATGCGCAAGCGCCTTTTCGGGACGGATTTCAATGCCGTTGTCAATTTCGGAAAGCGTAGGCGAAAGCGCGTCGATAAGCTGAAAATACGGCTTGCGCCAGTATTCGTCATACTCGTCGTGGTGGCTGTGGAAATACTCGGGGCTGTTATTGAAGCTCAGCCCCATCAGAAATTCAAAGGTTTTATCGGTAAATCCGGAAAACATACATACCTCCGCAAGCCCTGAGCGCCTGAAAAACCGCTCGGCTCTCCCGATTACTAAGTATAGCAAATAACAGGCGCTTTTTCAATTCAAGTTGTACTGTCCGAATATACAAAAAACCGCCAAAAAGCAAATGAAAACCGCGCTTTTTGTACTATCTGCAAAAAACGCGGCTTTATCAGAATACGGGATTATTCCAAAAAATCGTTGATTGCGGAAGCGAGCGCGGGAATGCCGTCGCCGCTCTCCGCAGAGGTGACGATAATATCAAAAGGCTGAACCTGAAGCGCACGGCTTATTGGCAGAAGCGCGCGCGAAACTTGGGCGCGGCTGAGCTTATCCGCCTTAGTTGCAATCACCCGATAGGGCAGCCCCTTTTGCCGCAGAAAGCCAATCATATCAAGGTCGTCCCGCGTCGGCTCATGGCGAATGTCAACCAGCATAAGCGTCAGAAGCAGCTTTTCGGATTTATCGAAATAGCTCTGCATAAGCCTTCCCCAGCGCAGCTTTTCATCCTTTGAAACGTTCGCGTAGCCGTAGCCGGGCAAATCGACGAGGTAAAAGTCGCGTTTCAGCTCCTTCTCCTTATCGCTGAGGGTTAGCGTGAAGTAGTTGATAAGGCGGGTTTTGCCCGGCGTCGAGCTGGTTTTAGCCAGCCCGCGCCGATTGCAAAGCTTATTTATAAGCGAGCTTTTGCCCACATTGCTCCTGCCGGCAACCGCGATTTCGGAAAGCGGCTCCGCTACTGGCGGCTTCCAGTCCGCCATACTTGTCAGAAAGGACGCCTTACTGATTTCCATGCTCTGCCTCCGACTGCTGATGCCTCAGCGGCAGTTGCAGCGAGAGCTGCGGCTTTTGTGTAAGCGCAGCTGCAAGCACCTCGCTTACGCTCTCCATATACTTGATTTTCAGCTTGGCCTTAACCAGCTCCGATACTTCCTCCATGTCCTTCTCGTTTTCCTTCGGGAGCAGGACAAGCGAAAGGCCGGCGCGATATGCCGCCATGAGTTTTTCCTTCACTCCGCCTATCGGCAGAATGCGCCCGCGCAGGGTTATCTCGCCCGTCATGGCTAAATCCTGCCTTACGGGGATTCCGGTAAGCGCGGAAACCATCGAGGTTGCGATTCCGACGCCGGCGGAAGGTCCGTCCTTGGGAACAGCGCCTTCGGGAACGTGAAGGTGGATATCGACGGATTTATGGAAATCGCTGTCCAGCCCAAGCTCCGCCGCATGGGAGCGGATGTAGGAAAGAGCTGCCTTCGCGCTCTCCTTCATTACGTCGCCCAGCTTTCCGGTAAGCTCGATATTTCCGCTGCCCGGCATAATCGTGGTTTCAATCTGGAGCGTTTCGCCTCCGACAGTCGTATACGCAAGCCCGTTCACAACGCCGACAGCAGGCTCCTTTTCGGGCTTCTCGCGCAAAAAGCGCGGAGCGCCGAGATAGTCGTGCAAAACGGCTGCCGTAACGCTTACGGAGTCAGTTTTATTATCGAGCATACTGACCGCGCTCTTTCTGACAACCTTGGCAACGGTACGTTCAAGCGTTCTTACTCCCGCCTCGCGCGTGTAATCCTCAATGAGCTTCTGCATAACCTTGTCGCTCATCCTGACGGATTTATCGCTAAGCCCATGCTCCTTTATCTGCTTGGGAAGCAGGTACTTTTTGGCGATTTGCAGCTTTTCTTCCTCAGTATAGCTCGTGACCTCGATAATCTCCATTCTGTCCAGAAGCGGAGCGGGAATGGTGTCCATCGAGTTCGCGGTCGTGATGAACATGACGCGGCTCAAATCAAACGGAATCTCAAGATAATGGTCGCGGAAGTTCGCGTTCTGCTCCGCGTCAAGCACTTCGAGCATTGCGGAGGCAGGGTCGCCCCTGAAATCGCTGCTCATCTTGTCAATTTCGTCAAAGAGGAACACGGGGTTCATCGTTCCGGCGTTCTTGATTCCGTAGATAATCCTGCCGGGAATCGCGCCGACATAGGTGCGGCGATGACCGCGTATTTCAGCCTCGTCACGCACTCCGCCAAGGCTCATCTGCACATATTTTCTGCCGATTGCGCGCGCTATGGACTTTACGATTGAGGTTTTGCCGACGCCGGGAGGGCCCACAAAGCAAAGAATAGGGCCTTTCATATCCTTCTTCATCTGAAGGACGGCAAGGTACTCGATAATCCTGTCCTTGACCTTTGCAAGACCGAAATGGTCCTCGTCCAGAATCCTTCTGGCGTGCCTCAAATCAAGCTGGTCGGGAGTCGATTTGCCCCACGGCAAATCAAGAATCCATTCGACATAGGTGCGCGCGACACCGATTTCGGGAGTGCCGGGCGCCATTCTGGAAAGCCTGTCAAGCTCCTTCTGCACCTTGTCCTTCGCCTCGTCGTTAAGCGGCAGCTTCGCAAGGCGCTCGCGCAAATCCTCCACATCCGTGGAATCCTTGTCGCCAAGCTCGGTTTGGATTGCCTTTATCTGCTCGCGCAGATAGTAATCCTTCTGATTCTTTTCAATCTGCTTCTTTATGCGCGCCTGAACCTTTTTTTCAACGCTGGCAAGCTCGGACTCGCGGGCAAGTATGCCGCAGAGCTTTTCAAGGCGCAGCCCGACGTCGATTTCCTCAAGAATTTCCTGCCGCGCGTCCATCTGAGTAAGTACGTTTGCCGCAATAAGGTCGGCAAGCGAGCCGGGGTCGTCAACCTCAAGCACGGAGCGAATCGTTTCCGGAGTTACCCGCGAGGAGGTTTTGAAATAGGTTTCAAACATATCGTGAGTGGTGCGCACAAGCGCCTGAAGCTCCAGATTATCGGGGTCGGGCTGAGGCTTGACAATCTCGATATCCGCCTTCATAAACGGTTCTTCCTCGATAACGGCGTTAATAACGCCCCTGCTTTTTCCCTCAACCAATACGCGGATATTATCGCCCGGCAGATTCAGAACCTGCTTGATATTGGCAACCGTTCCGACTGCGCAGAGGTCGCTGAGCGCAGGCTCATCCGTTTCGCTGTCCTTCTGAGCCACAAGAAAAATAGTCTGGTTATCCAGCATCGCGCTTTCAAGCGCCGCTACCGATTTCTGCCGACCCGCGTCAAAATGCAGAACCATATGCGGGAACACCATCAGCCCCCGAAGCGGCAGCACCGGCATTCTCTGAATAGGATTAATTTGGTTTTTGTTAGCCATTTTGCTTTCACATCCCTTCATACCGCAGGCATATCGCTTTGCGACTGTGTAAACGGTATCAGCATATTATAGCTTTCGATTGCGCCAAATGCAAGCCCTCGGGCTTTGAGGGGCGCTTCAGAGCGCTTTCTTTTCCTCAAGCAGAGAGTTGCTTTCCGGCATAGCGGGAAGAAGCATTGCCATTATAACCTCCTCAAGCGTTTCAACCGGCAGAACCTCTATTCCGCTTGCGCGATAGGCCTCTGATTCATTGCCCTTAGGCACTATGACGCGCGTAAGCCCTGCCTTTGCCGCAGCCTCAATCTTGGCAGGCACTCCCCCGACTGGCAGAACCCTTCCGCGAACCGAAATTTCGCCCGTAACGGCGCAAAGCCCGTCCGCCGCCCTTCCCGTCATAAGGCTGATTAAAAGCAGGGCGATTGCAGCGCCCGCGCTTGGACCATCGACCGGAGCGCCGCCGGGAAAGTTGATATGCATATCAAAGCTGTCAACGGGGTAATCCATTGCGCGAAGCAGGGAAACCACGTTATCGACCGAAGCGCGCGCCATGCTCTTTCGCCTTGAGCTGCCGGACGCGGAGCGCATTTCCTCCTCCTCCACGATTCCGCTGATTTCAACGCTTCCGCTTCCCTTTCGGCAGACTCCCTCAAGCTCAAGCACTCCGCCCTGCCCGCTGCCCATTACGGCAAGCCCGTGAACGCAGCCGACCCTGCTTTCAAGCGAGACGCTTTGAGCGGAGCGCTGCGGATAGCGTCCGGACGCAATCACCCATGAAACGTCGTCCGCCGTTATCTGCTTTTCCTTCCGCATCTGCGCAAGACCCGCGCACATCTGCACAATATTTACAGCGTCGCGCCCGCAGGCGGCATAATTGCCGATTTGCATTGCCTCCGCCTCATAAAGCGCATAGCCCGCTTTTTTCGCGCTGCCCATTGCAATCAATGCGATTTCCCCGTTTTCAAGCGGTCTGAAATAGATTTCCATGCAGCGCGAGCGAAGGGCTGGCGAAATATCCTGCGGGTTTCTTGTCGTAGCGCCGACGAGCCGAAAATCCGCGGGCATTCCGTTCTTGAAAACATCGTGAATATACCGCGGCGTTCCCGCGTCGTCGCTTCGGTAATACGCGCTTTCAAACATAACCTTTCTGTCCTCAAGCACCTTGAGCAGCTTGTTCATCTGTATTGGGTGCAGCTCTCCGATTTCGTCAAGGAACAGCACTCCGCCGTGAGCGCGTGTAACCGCGCCGGGCTTCGGCTGAGGAATTCCCTGCACGCCGAGCGGCCCAGCGCCCTGATAGATTGGGTCGTGAACGCTGCCGATAAGCGGGTCTGCAATCGCGCGCTCGTCAAACCGAACGCAGGTCGCGTCCATTTCTATAAACGGAGCGTCCTTACGGAAGGGCGTTCCTTGGCTGTGCTTTGCGTATTCCATTACAAGCCGCGCGGCGCAGGTTTTGCCTATGCCGGGAGGCCCGTAGATTATAACGTGCTGCGGATTTGAGCCGCAAAGAATCGCCTTCAGGGAACGGATTCCGTCCTCCTGTCCTATGATATCCTCAAAGGTCTGCGGTCTGACGCTCTCGGCAAGCGGGCGCGTGAGCGACACCTGCCTTAACCTATGCAGCTCGTCCATTTCCCTCTGGCACTCCCGCGAGGCGGCGGGAGCGCTCTTTTGCTGGCGGCGGAGCTGCGTAAAAAAGAAAACCGACATAATGACCGTAGCCGCAAGCTGAACTATAATCAGAAAGTATTCCAAAGAAAAACCTCCCCCTTTCATCCATGCGCAGGTTTATGATGGATAAAAAGGCGAGGCGCAAATCTGGGAATGTTCGGCGTCTTTCGCGCCAGCTTTACATTTTTTCAGTAGTTTTCCGCCATTCGGGTCAGCGAGCGGGTGTAGCTCAGGCTCAGCGCGAGGTCGTCAAAAGGGTCGTTCTCATAGGAATTATCATGGTCGCAGACAATCCACTCCGGCTTGCACGCCATTGCGGGGGTTATCAGAACGGGATAATTTACAACGCCGTAGCCGACGGGTCTGAAGCAGAAATGCGCCTGATTAAGCCCGCCGCGCATTCCGTCCATATCGGAAACCTTGCCGATATCGGCGCCGTCGTCCGCATAGTAATCCTTGAAATGCATAACGGGGCAGCGCTCCTTATATTCGGTGAGGTAATGCGCAGGCTCTGCGCCCGCAATCTGCATCCAGCCGATATCCGGCTCAAGCTTCAAAGCGGGAATGTCGGAAAGAATCCTGTCGAGGGCAATCTGCCCCGAAGCGGTTTTGTAAAACTCGCCGTCATGATTATGGAAAAGAAGCTGAATTCCGTTTTCATTAAGCGCCTGAGCGGCGTCCTTGATTGCGGAAACGGCGCTTTCGTATTTTTCCCCGTCCGGCAGGAATTCGCGGGAAAGCCTTCCGAGCGTAATATACTTGCAGCCGAGCGTTTTATGCGCGCCGATAACGCCGTCAAGATTGGAAACAAGCTCCCCAAGCTCCACAAAATTGCCGAGCGCCGTAAGATGAATGTTTTTAAGGTGCTGCGCAATTTCCTCCGGCGGTTTGCCGAAAAAGCCGAGAAACTCAACGCCGTCAAACCCAAGAGCCGCAATCCTGCTCAGAACTCCATAAAGATTATCCTTGCACTTTTCCCTCAAAAGAAAAAGCGGAGATGCTATGCTAATCTTCTGCATACGTTACCCTTTCGCGCGTCGCGCGAGGAACTGAAGCTCGCGCAAAATGAATTGCCAACGGTTTAGTATAACCCGAAAGCAAACGCAAAGTCAATGAAACGATATACCCAAAGCGGAGCCTTATACGGCAATCCGCCTTGGGTATATTGATTTGCGGTTATGAAAAATTCAAACGCAGGGAATTATTTGCATCAGCCGAGGCTCGCGTCCTCGTTTTCATCAAGGGTCGTATCAAGCTCAAGCTTTTCCGTGCGCACAAAGCCGCGAACGGTTTGATTTCCGACCTTCGTTTCCACATACGCCCATCCGTACCGATTCTGATACTCGGAAAGATAGGTTACAACGGAGTTTTTGGGAATTGTTACTATTGTTGAAAACGCGGCGGCAGGGTCGTCCGTCAGCGCGGCGTCCTCAAGGCACTTTACGCTCGTGTACGCAAAAGTCAGCATAGGCGCATTGACCGTGCCCTTTACCTTTGCCCCGTCAACGTACCCTACGCGGACGGAGCCGTTATTCGTTTCGTACATAATGAGCAGCCAGCCGTTTTCCCATCCGGCAACGTATACCGAGCCGTTTGTATTGACGAGAGCCTTTCCGTTTGCGCCGCGATAGGAGGAATAATCCGGAGCGGAGTACACGTCAAGCTTTTGGTTGGCTTTCATCTCCGAATACCGAAAGCCGCTCAGAACGTCAATCTCGCCGCTTTCGATATAGTCCAGATAGTTCTTGCCCTCCTCGTCACGGACTTCGAGCAAACGCATATCGGCGCGGACTTCCTTAATCAGCGCCTCGTTATACCATTCTGTTGCGTTCAGCTTGGGATAGCACGCCTTGCTGTTATCGCTGTTTGCGTTCGGCGTATACCAAGGGCGTGAGGTGAAGTAATTGTAATACTTTCCTCCGACGATGAAATTATAGCCGTGCCGCGCGAAGATTTCATTGAAAATAAAGCCGAGCGACTCGTAGTTCCACTCCCACAATTCCTCGTAGGTAAGCTCGCGCGTGTCGCTGTCCGGCACGATATACTGCCTGCCCGCAAGAGCGGCGGACGGAAGCATAATCGCAATTACCAGAAGCGCGATAATCAGTTTTTTCATACTCTCCCTCTTTTCGTTCCATGAATGATTTGCAGTTATTATACTTGGATTTTATCACGGCAAAGCCTAAATGTACAGCATGAGCGCAAACAAAAAATCGAGGGGCATATCATGAAGGCGGGCGGCGAAAAACAAACGCGGCAGCGGAACAAAGGAAGCTAACGATTAACAAAAATCAGGCGCAGGCAAACTGTCGCGCAAGCTGAAATACGATATCTGAGCATCCGCAGTCAGTTCACCGAAAAATGACGGCAGCCCAACTTCGCAAACGGCGACAGCTCCGTCAGCAGATATTCTTCACTTTCTCGTTTTTGCGAAAAGGCTGGCGGTTTCAGAGCCATGCAAGTCTATACGCTTTACATTATCCTTCCCCTGCTATACCTGCGCAGCAAAACGCCCTTGCCGCTTATGCAGCAAGGGCGCTTCTGTGTCAAAAACTTTGTCAGCCAAAGATTATTAACGGAGGATTATTATCCTTTTACCGAGCCGAGCGCTACACCTGCAACAATGTACTTGGAAAGCGTCAGGTATACGACCAGCAGCGGCAATACCGAAAGAGTAAGAGCGAGGTAAACCGCGCCGTACTCCGTCTTGTAAATATCGCCCTTGAGCAAGCTTACCATGATAGGCATCGTATAGTTTTCCTTCCTGGTAAGAAGAATCATGGGCAGGAACAGTTCGTTCCAGCTGTTTACAAAGGCGAATATTGCCTGAGTCGCCATAGCGGGCTTCATTATCGGAATAACGATTTGGTTGAAGATTCTGAATTCTCCCGCGCCGTCGATTCTGCCTGCCGCCACAAGGTCGAGGCTCAAGGCGGGCAGCATATACTGGCGCATGAAGAATACCGTCATAGGCGAGGCTATCGCGGGCAGAATCAACGCAAGGAAGTTATTCGTCATGCCAATCTTGTACATGAACTGATAGAAGCCGATTGATATTACCTGCGCAGGAATCATCATAACGGCAAGAATCAGCGTGAAGAACGCCTGACGCAGTTTCCAGTTATACGCTATGAGCGCAAACGCGGTCAGCGTAGAGAAGTAAACGGAGCAGAACGTAACGCCGGTAGACACTATAAGAGAGTTGAAGAAGCCGCTCACGGCGTTAAAGGTCTTTCCGTTCAGTATTTCATAGTTTGTAGGCAATGAAACCGACGGAAGGAACGAAATCGCGTGCGCCTGAATCTCATAAGTGCTGCGCGTAGCGTTGCAAACCATTACCCAGAACGGGAAAAGGCTCAAAAGACCGAGAATTATGCAGACGATATAGATTATGGGATTTGCTCCCTTGCGCATATCGTTGCTATGCTTGAGCGCAATTTTACTCGTACTCATTCTGCAAGTCCCTCCAGTCTTTTGCTATGGATTCTCTTTGCCCTGCGCTCATCCCTCTTCTGCTGGACTTCATGCTTGTCACGCATAATGAAGAATACAACGGCGGAGCAGATGGCAATTATCACAAACATAATCATACTCGCGGCAGCGGCTCTGTTATACAGATACGCGCCCTTGAACGCCTGAGTATAGATGAACACGCTCGCGGTCTTTGTCGCGTCGGCAGGCCCGCCGTCCATGATGTACAGCTTCGGAATATCAAACATATTCAAGCCGCCGATGAGGCTCGTAATGAGCGTGAACACGAGGATTGTCCGCATACAGGGCAGCGTAATCCTGAAGAAGATTTGCGACGGACGCGCGCCGTCGATTTCTGCGGACTCAAACAGCTCCGGATTGATGCCCAGAGCGCCGGAAATCAAGACGATTGTGGTGTAGCCGTACCACTTCCAGAACTGGATGAAGGCTACCACAAGCTTGGCGGCAATCGGGCTTGTCAGGAAGTTAAACGGAGCCTCAATCATGCCCGTAGATACCAAGATATCATTTATCGGGCCAATCGGGTACCCGAACATCGTAGCAAACAGGATAGCTACGGTAGCCGAGGTGATAATATTCGGAAGATAGAAGAGAACCTTGAAGGCTCCCTGGCAGCGGATTCTCCTTGCGCGGCTCGTGAACCAAGCGGTCAGAAGCAGCGAAAGAGCAATCTGAGGAATAAAGTTCATTATCCAGATTTCAAACGTATTGACGAGCGAGTTCTGGAAGGTGACGTTGTTAAGGATAATCGAGAAATTCTTGAACGGTTCGGCAAGGAACTTGAAGTTTCTTGCAACGCCCTTCAAATCCGTGAAGCCGATTACAGCTGTATAGAGCGTGGGATACAGCGAGAATATCAGATATGCGACTATGAACGGCAGGCTGAACAAATAACCGTATTTAGCATAACTGACGGCCTTAACGCGAGTTTTTGCCACAGTAACTCCTCCGTTTTCATCTTTAACCGAATTTGGGCGGACGGAGCTAATCCGTCCGCCCAAACCGGTTATCTATACCAGATTACTGAGCTTCGATTCCCAGCGTGTCGGTAACAGCCTGCTTGAAGCTTGCGAGAGCTTCTTCGCGGGTGCAGTTGCCGGCGGTGTACTGACGTACCCAATCACGCCAAATGGAGTTGATGTTTTCGTCGTACTGGGTCAGGTTCTTGCCGTTTGCAAACTGGTTGGCAGGAACGAAGATGTCGAACATATTCTGACCGCCGAGGAAAGCGAGTTCGCCGTTGCTCTTAGCCATAACGGTGCCGGAAGCAACAGTATCCTTGGTGCCGCCTTCGCCGTTAAGGGTGCCGTTCGCCCACTTGTACTGGAGTCCATCTTCGGTGGTGTCAAGGGTAATCCATTCGATAATCTGCTTCACAGCGTCAGCCTTCTGGGTGTCCTTGTTAGCAAGAACCCAGGTGCCGCCCCAGAAGAAGCCGATAGGAGGATTGCAGACAGCCCAGTCGCCGTAGGTGCCTTCGCCGGGCTGGGTTCCGCCGGAGTTGCCGGCGATGACGTAGTTGATAAGCCAAGCGGGTCCGAAGAAGCCGAATACCTTCTGAGCGCCGGCGTCCTTCATGTCAGCATACCAAGCTTCGGTCCAGTCCTGGGTATCGTTGGAGTAACCATTGTCCTTAAGCTGCTTGGAAAGGTCGAGGAAAGCTTCGCGCTTCGGGTCGATAACGAGCTTGTCATCAACAACCCAGCCGCTCTCAGAGCTATTCTCAACAGCGTGCCAGATGTCGCCGTCGCCGGAAACGATGGCATAGCCCTTCGTCTTCAGCTCAGCAGCAGCCGCGAAGAACTTATCCCAGCCGGGACCAACCTTCTCGGCGATAGCAGCGGGGTCATCGGTTCCCCAAACGTCCTTAGCGATGGAGCGGCGATAGATGAACGCTCCGCCGGTCGCCTGATAGCCAAGTCCAACGACCTTGCCATCGGAGGGACGGGTGCCGATATCTACGGAATACTTAGCGATGTCGGCAGCAGCGATAGCGTTGTCGATATCGATTCCGAGGTCGGAGTAAGCCATCGCGTACTCGCTCATGTCGCCCTGCGCGTACTTGAGGATGAAAGCAGACTCAGCGCAGTAGATGTCAGGAGCGTCGGCGCCGCCGGCTGCCAGAGCCTGGTCAAGAGCAGGCTGATACAGTCCGTCGGTGGTGGCGATGATGGTGGTGTTGATTTTGTAACCAAAATCAGGGTTGGAATCAATGAACTTCTGAATCATGTCCGGCACTTCAGTCGTGAAGGCATAGACATTGATAACTCCCTCGTCCGCTGCGAAAGCAGGAACGGCCGCCAGCATAGCGGTGAGAGCCATCGCCAGAGACAGTACAACAGCAAGGAACTTCCTCATGGAATGGGCACCTCCTTATAAATTTCCGGTACAACACCGAACTATGGGAGTATATTAGCATTTATCCATGTACAAGTCAATACTTTCGTTAAAATAAACAAAAAAAATTTAGTTTTATAGGCTATCATTAGGCATAATTACAAATGTTGCGCAATATATCACATATTGCTACGGTTACAGCAGCAATTTATGCGGCATTATGCGCCAATATGGTATTGTGCAATACTATGAAATATCGCCAAATCCTATTGCGAATTATTCTTCCGCCGTGCACGTCTTTGCACTTCCCCGTGCGGAGGAGCAAAGACGGAGTATTTGATAAAGCGAGCTGCCGATAAATGCCGCGCGCGAAAAGCCGTCCGTGTTTGCTCGCTCAGCAGATTTCCCGCACGAAATCATCAAGCAAAGCTATCCGCAGATATTTGCGCAGGACGCTCCACGGCATAATCGGAACGCTTATTTCTGAAACACATCATATTATATAGAAGATTCTCGGCTTACAGTACGATTCAGCGCTGTAAATAAAAGCGCCTCAGCTCCGCCTTTGCCTGAAGAACTCGCTTAACAGCTCCGCCGACTCACGCGCAAGCACGCCCCCGCAGGTTCGGATGCGGGCGGGCATCGCTTCATCCTCGCATATATGATAAAGGCTGCCGCAGCCGCCCATACGCTCGTCCCGAGCGCCGAAAACAACCCTTTCGGGGCGGAACATTTCAATGGCGCCCGCGCACATAACGCAAGGCTCAAGGGTCACATAAAGAGTGCAGCCGGTCAAAAATTTCTGATTCAGCTTTTCCGCGGCAAGGCGCATTGCGAGCATTTCGGCATGAGCGGACGCATCCTTTTTCCGCTCGCAGGCGTTGCACGCGCGGCTTACAAGCACGCCGTCCCTAACAACAACCGCGCCGACGGGAACTTCGCCCAAGGAGAAGGCGTTTTTCGCTTCCTCAAGGGCAATCCTCATCCATTTTTCCTCGTCAGGCATCGCGCACTCTCCTTGCCATTTTAAGGCGCAGAACATTGAGGCGGTTCATCAGCCCGCCGCCCAAGACAAACATAACGGCAAAGCGCGCAAGCATTGCAAAGAAGCGAAGGCGTATAAGCTGCGGCGAGCGCAGTTCAACCGTTTTTGAGGACATATCCCGAACGTTCCAGAACGCCGCGACAATATCCTCCGGCTCTACAAGCACGGTAGGTATCCATTCAGGGAAGGTGTAAACCGGCTCAAGCGCGAACTGCACCATGAAAACAAACGAAACGGCGCAGACGGCATACAGCGCAAACAGCACGGCGCACCCGCCGAAGGTTTGCGGCGCAAGGCGCAGGGCGTACTGGTGCAAAAGCCGCCCGCGATATCTGTCAAGCCAGTTCAGCAAAAGCGCATTGACGATTTTAAGCGCCCAGATTGTGAAGAACAGCCATGCGGCGCAAAGCAGATAGCGCAGGGAAAGCAGGGAGCGCATTTTCTCCTTCTGAATGCTGTAAACGTCCCCGCCCTGCTTCCATGAGGACACGGTTGAAGCGAAGTTCGACAGCGCGCCCTGCGCAGGGAAGGGAACGGCTGTTACCGTAAGCGTTTCGAGCGTAAAGTCAACCGTATACAGTGAGGCGAGCGGGACATAAGCCATGTTCACGGAAAGGTCGCCGACGCCCTTCTGCTCGCGCAGAACGCCCACAACCCTGTACTCCGTCTCGCCCAAAGTGACCTTTCTGCCGATTGGCGCCGTCATCTGAAAGATTGAAAGCGCAAGCTTTTCATTGAGCAGAATCACATTTGCGCCGTTTTTAAGCTCCTCGGGGTATATGAGCCGTCCCGCGATAAGAAGCTTCGGATATATGGTGAAATAATCGCTGCCCGCGGCTACAAGCGCGGTCGAGGCTCCGCCGCCCTTATCGCCCGAAAGGGACGCGGAGGGCGCTGAGGAGCTGAGGCTGTAGCGCTCAATAACCCCTGCCCACTCGTTTTCAGCGCTCTTTTTGAGCGCTTCCGCGAGGGCTTTCACGTCCTCATTGCTGCGAACCTTGACAGCCTGCCCCTCCACGGTCTTTTCGCTTTCCGTAACGGCGGGCGAAAGAACCATGTATTGCAGCGTATCGGGCAGCGACCAGACGCTCATCGCCGCATAGAGAGCAAGAACCGCCCCGATAACGACGAGCCAGATTCCGCTTTTATTCAGCTTTCTCTTATTGGTTTCGCTCATATCAGTTGATGTACTCCATAACGGTCTTGTTATTCTCAAGCGCTCTGTCTTCCTTATCGGCAAGCTGCGAATAGCTCATATCCTCCTGAATGGACACGAGGGTATCGGAGCGTTCGAGCACGGTTACATCCGTTTTCGTAACATACATCTGCTTTCCGAAGAAGCCGTTTGTTCTTGCATTGATAACGAATACGTAGTTCTTATCCTCGCCGTCGCTGCGAACGGCGCTCGCGGCAATCAGCGTTGACGATTGCGCCGCCTTATAGGAAACGGACATACCGAGCGAGGCGTTCATAATCTTGCTCATTCCGCCCTCGGACTTGATTATATCCTCGGTAAGCGCCACAAGAATATACTTCTGCCCGTTTGAATCCATTGTTGTGCCGGTAATCTTGGTGCGGTAGGTTCCGCCGTCAGACGCGGAAATATTAACCCTTGTTCCGTTTGAGAAGCTCTTTCCCGAAAGCTCGGTTACATCCGCGCGGATATAAGGCGCTTCATCGCTGGAGCTGATTTTATAGGCGTAGGTTGAGCCGTCGTAGGCAGTCGCGGCTTCGAGCGAAATCTCGGTTACATAGCCCTCAAGCCCCGAATAGATTGTGCCGAGCGAGCTGGCTTTGCTTTCAAGCGCCATCATATCCTTGAGCGTTGTCGCAATTTCTTCCTCAAGCGCGGTGCGGTCGTTGACATACTTGAACAGCTCGTCGCTTATCTTCATGCTTTTAGTGCCGAGAACAGTTATGTACTCCTGCTCGGCGGTATACTTTGCAAGCTTCGCCTCGGCGGTTTCGCGGGCGAGCTTCGACAGCTCTTCATTTCCGAAAGCGGCTGTTTCCTTGGGCCACATATCCACGTCGGAAGAAAGCGCAAGCCCCAGCTCAACTGCCTTGAGCGCGGTATCCGCCTTCTTTTGCGCGAACTTTTCCTGCTCCTTAATCATTTTCTGATAGGCGTCGTTTCTGTCGGTGCGGCGATTGCGTTTATAATTCTCGGTATCAAGCGCGTCAAGCTCGGCGGTTTTATCGTCGTAGGTTTTGCGCAATTCCTTCATCTTGGTGTCATAATCGGAGACTTCCATTGTGAAAAGCCTGTCGCCCTTCTTAATATAGCTGCCGACCTTGACGTAGGACTTGATGAGCTTTATGTTCATCTCCTCCGCGCCCTCGATGAAAACCTCGGTTTCCTTGGGGAAAACAACGCTTCCCGTAAGGTCGATTGACTGCTCAAGCTTGCCGTAGGTAGGCGTGACAATCTTTACCTTCGGCGTTGTAATCGTCTGCACTGTGTTTGCAAAGAACATACACAGCGCGACAACGACGCCCAGAATGATAAGCCCCTTTAACGCAGCCTTTTTCATATCTATCACACCTCTTACTTTAGTTCGCTGAGCTGTACGCCGAGCAGGATATCCTCTTGGAAATACAGATAAACCAAGAGCGCGGGCAGGATATACAGCGCGGCGCCCGCAAAAGCGACCTCCGTGCCCTCCGCGTTCAGCTGATTGAACATTACGGAAAGCGGCTGAAGCCCTGTATTGTTTGCCAGATATACCAGCGGCTGCTCAACCATGTTCCAGCAGTCCGCAAAGGAAAGCGCGGCGGCGGCGCAGAGAATCGGCTTGCAGCAGGGAACCATAACGTGTACATAACTGCGAACCGGCCCGCAGCCGTCCATCATTCCCGCCTCGAACATATCGTTCGGTATGGCGAGCATGAACTGGCGCAGAAGGAAAATATAGAACGGCGAGAACCACATCGGCAGGATTACAGCCCATATGGTATCCATCAGCCCCAAGGTTCTCAGGGTTATGACCGTCGGCGTCATCGTTACCTGAAACGGCAGGAGCATAAGCGCGAGAATAACGAAGAAGAGCGCGTCCCTTCCCCTGAACTCGAATTTGGTAAGGCAGTAGCTGGTGAGCGGAACGACGAGCGCCTGACCCGCAAGAATCATTACGGTATACATAACGCTGTTGCAGAAAAGCTTCAGGTACTGCGGATTATCAATGAGTATCGTGTAATACTGCCGCACCGTCGCCTGCTTCGGGGATATGAGGAAGTCCATCCACATTTCCGTGTTGTAGTTATTGCGAAGCGCAAGGTACGCCTTGATTTCCGACTGCGGAAAGAAGCTGTAAAGGAAGGTCAGCACCAGAGGGAGCAGGGTAAGTATGCTCAGAAGAAGCAAAAGCGAAAAGCAGAGCAGCTTGCCGAGCGTCCAGTAATGATGCCTTTCCGGATGCTTATGGCTGACAGGCATATCAGTTCACCCCCTTGCGTATGCGGCTCTCCATATAATAGAGAAGCGCAAAGAGGACGAAAACGATTATTGCGAACGAGTATGCCGCCGTAGTGACATACTGGTAGTTAATCTTCGCGAAATGGTTATTCATAAAGTGCTGGAGCGTGTATATTTCCATTGAGTCGGGGTACGCTCCACCGATATAGTACGCCTCCTTGAATATCTTGAAGGCGTTAATCCACGCCATAACGAACACCAGAAAGGCGCTCGGCGATATAAGCGGAAGCGTGATTTTGAATTCCTGATAAAGCGGGCTTGCGCCCTCCAGAGAGGCGAACTCATAAAGCGAAATCGGAACGGACTGGAAAGCGGCGGTGAAGATAACGACCGAAAAGCCGATGTTCTTCCACATATACAGAATGATTATCGGGACGCGCAGCGGAGCGCCGCGCAGCCATATAACCCTGTCAAGCCCAAGCGCTACAAGCATTTTGTTTACGACTCCGCCGTAATCGAAAAGAATCGTCCAGATTAGAATCAGCGCGGCGGACGGCATAAGATACGGAAGCAGCAGAATATTGCGGAAACCCTTTGCGTGCTTGTCAAGCACGCGCAGCATATCCGCAAGGATGAAGGATATAATCCATATTGCCGGAGCGCAGAGAACGGAAAGTATAAGGGTGTTTTTAAGACCCGTCTGGAACATCGTGTTATTCCAGACCTTCGCGTAGTTGCCGAAACCGATAAAGTTATTCTGGAAGGTTCCGTCGGTCAGGCTGTAATAAATACCGCCGAAAAACGGAATGATATAGAATACGAAAAGCCCGGTAAAGGCGGGCAGCAGCAGCAGCCAGACAACCTTCTTCTTCCGAAACAAAACAATTTCTCCTTCAAGCGCAAAGTTGCACGCAAAAGACGCTTTTGCGCCTTCACAATCTATTAAACGCCTAATCGGGACAGATTTATCCAAGCAGCCGTTATTTTTGGATATTTGTTTTCCTTATGGCGGAAAAAGCGGAAGGCGCCTGCTCCCCCGCCTTTGTAAAGCTCAGGCGCTCGCCCGAAAGCGCGATTAAGCCGGTTGAACCCCTAACTTCCTTCTTATCAAGAAGCAGCTTTACGATTGGCGCGGTAATTGCAGGCCCGCCGCCGCGCTCAAGCGCGTTTTTCCATATGGTAAAGCCGCAGCCCTCGCGCCATTTTGAGCAGCCGAACGCCTTGTCGTTTTCCTGAACAGGAGCGCCACAGATTGGACAGAGCGCACCCTCCAGCATTTTTACGCCGGAGGCGGTTCTTCGCTTCCCCTTCGCCTTGCCCCTGCGCAATTCCTCCGGAATCGCAATATCCTTCGCGCTTTTTGCATAATCAACTAGGTACGAGGTAAGGCGGCGTATGCCCTCCATGAATCTGTCCTCGCTGCCGGAGCCGTTTGCGATTTTGTTAAGCGCAAGCTCCCATTTACCCGTTGTTTCCGGCGATGTTATGTCCTGCGGGGCAACGTTAATCAGCGCCTCGCCCTTCTCGGTGGCTTCGATTGTTTTGCCCTTTCTTACGGCGTAGCCGACGTCGATAAGGCGCTCGATAACCGCCGCCCTTGTAGCGGGAGTACCAAGCCCGCTCTGGCGCATGGACTCGCGAAGCACGTCATCCTCGCAGTCGCGTCCCGCCTGCTCCATGAAAAGCAGCAGGCTCGCGTCCGTATGCGGAGCGGGCGGCTTTGTAGCGTCCTTCTTGACCGACGCTGCGCGCGCAAGGAATCTGTCGCCCTCGCCGATTTTGGGCAGCGCAAGCTCCTGCTCCTCGTCCGCGTCCTTCTTTTTTCTTGCAGCGGCGGAGTTTTCTATAGCCCTCCAGCCCTCATCCTTTACGATTCTGCCCGTCGTCTTGAACAAATCGCCGTCAACATCCGTGTCGATTCGCCACGATTCGTATACGAGCGGCGGAGCGAACGCCGCAAGAAAGCGGCGCACGACAATATCATAAAGCGCGCGCTCGTCATTCGGAAGCGTTGAAAGCTCGGCTCGTTTCAGGGTCGGGATAAGCGCGTGATGGTCGGAAACCTTCGCGTCGTCAAATATGCGCTTATACGAAACGGGCATACCCATTTTTTGCGCAATCGGCAGGTACTGCCGGTACTCCTCCGGAAGCAGCTCCATCGTTTTGCGAATCCTCGGCTGTATGTCATGCGAAAGATAGCGGCTGTCAGTTCTCGGGTATGTGAGCAGCTTATACTGCTCGTAAAGGCTCTGCGCAACCTTCAGGGTTTTCTGCGCGGTGAAGCCTAGCCGCTTGTTCGCCTCGCGCTGGAGCGCCGTAAGGTCAAAAAGCTGCGGCGCGATTTCGCTTTTCTCCTTGCTTTCAAGCGAGCGCACAACTCCCGTTTTGCCCTTTACGCGCGCGGCGATTCCCTCGGCTTTTTTGATGTCCTCAATCTGCGTTTCGCCTTTTTCGCCGACATACTGACCGGAATAGGCGGTTTTCTTTTCATCCCCGAATTCGGCGTTTACAATCGCATACTGCTTAGGCACAAAATCGCGGCGTTCAATAAGGCGCTTGACAAGAATTGCGAGCGTCGGCGTCTGAACCCTTCCAACGGAAAGCAGCGCGTCAAAGCGAAGCGTGAAGGCGCGGCTTGCGTTCATTCCGACAAGCCAGTCCGCTCGCGAACGGCAGACGGCGCTTCTGTAAAGCCCGTCGTATTCCTTCTGCGGCTTAATTTTATCAAAGCCCTCTTTGATTGCCTCGTCGGTCATGGAGGAAATCCAGAGCCGCTTGACGGGGCGCTTGCAGCCCGCTTTATCATAAATCAATCTGAAAATATACTCGCCCTCGCGCCCTGCGTCCGTTGCGCACACGACCTCGTCGCAGTCCGGCGCCGTGATAAGCTTTTTTATCACGGTAAACTGCGAGCGGGTTTTCGGTATTACCTTTACGGGAATAACGTCGGGGAGTATCGGCAAATCATCCATACGCCACTTTTTATACTTTTCGTCAAGCTCATCCGGCTCAACCTGCTGAACAAGATGACCGACAGCCCATGTGACGGTATACTCCTCGCCCTTTATGAACCCTTCGCCGCGCTCGCGGCATTTAAGCACCCGCGCGATATCGCGCCCGACGGAGGGCTTTTCGGCTACGACAACAATACTCATACTAACACATCGGCTCTCCGCAATTCGCGGAGAGCCGTTTGACTCCTTAATTATTCGCTGAAGATAACTTCAAGCAGCGGATAAACCTGCGATTCCAGCAAAGCCGCGCGCTGCGCCGGTGTAAGCTCCGCTTCGTCAGATGAATCGGAAGGCGCCGGCGCGTCGTCCCTCGGAGCGCTGCCAATCAGCTTTCCGTAAACCGTCGTCATCTGGTTCGTGGCAAAGCCGAGATTTTCATCGGACACAAGGCGAATCAGATGCGGCTCTGTCGAGCCGTCCTCATGAACCTCAAGAATCGCCGAATACCGCCCGTCATACTGCCCCACGTCGCGGATGCTTCCGGTATACCAGAGGGTATAGCCGTTATAAGCGTCAAGGGACATCATCAGCTTTTCAAAAAGCGGGCTGGTTGAGTTTTCGCGGATGCTCTGGCGCAAATCCTCCTCGTTCTGGGCGCTTGTGAACGTGCGCTCGATAATGCGGTTCGGATAGCCCGCGAGGGAGAAGGTCAGAACAAGTTTATAATCTCCGCTTGTGCTTACGTCGATGGGGCAGGTGAATTCGCCGGTGCTGCCCACGCGCAGGTTCTTTATGTATGATTCATTCAGCATTACGTCGATTCGCGTTCCCGCGGGAGCAGCGCCGAAAACCTTGAAGGTGCTTTCGGTCACGGTTTCGGGGAAATCGTTATAGAAGGTAAGCGCGAGCAGGTTCGTTTTGTACTCTATGTAAAAATCCTCGGAATAGTCCTTCAGCCCCGCACGGGAAACGGTAAGGTTTATGAGCCATATTCCCTGCTCGGTAAGCTGCGGAAGAAGCGTGAAGGTTCCCGTGCTTGAAATCGTTTCGGTAAACTCAATCGGCGTCATCGCCGTGTCGCTTGCAAGCGAGCAGGACGCGGTAATTTTCGCCTGAGGAGTGCCCGTTCCTACAATTTTGAAGCTCGGCTGATTCGTTTCGGCAAGCATTTTGTTTTCGAGCTTGAACTCGGCGGTCTGGGAAGGCTCGGCGCCCGTCAAGGTGATTCCCGTCTGCTGAGTCGTTACTCCGGTAGCCTTTTCGGAATCAAAGCGCAGGCTCTTTGCCATTTCCTTGATTGCCCTTCCGTCAACGGCGACAAGCTTGCGGTCAGAATAGGAACGGTAATCGAGAAGCACGGAAAAGCCATTGTAAACCGTGCGCATCTGATGACCGCGCGCCTGTGCCTTGCCGCCCGAAAGCGCCTTGGCATACTTGAGCCAGAGTACGTATTTGACTGACTTGGTTTCGTCATACCACGAAGCAACATTGAATGAAAGGTCGCTTTCCTCGCCGTACTCGCCGGTTTTATAGCCAGAAACGTAGGCGCGGCGCTGCTTGTTCGTGCATTCCTTCAAACCGACATACTCGGAAGAAACGCTGTCCTGCGTGCAGTAAACAGTTATGGAAATATCCTTATCGCTGTTCCACCCCTGAGCGACAACGCCGCGCAGAGCGCAGTACTGCCAATACTCCTCCTCGGTGGACAAGCCCATGTTCGTGAGCACCGCCGGATAATTTTTGAGATTATTCGCGGTTATCAGGAAGAAGCCGTCCGGCATTTCGACAGTGCCGCCGACAGCCGGAATCGTTACAACCGTTTCCGCTGCGTAAGCCGGAGCGGAAAGCCCCACAAGCAGAACAAGCACGAGCAACAGGGCGGAAATCCTTTTCATGTTTACTCACTCTCCCTCAAGAATAACATTGCAGATTAAAGCTTAAAAATCCTGCTGGTCACCGATTTCAAGTATGTGGCAGGCGGGAAGCATTTCGGCAAGGCGGCTCGCAATCGTTTTCTCGCTTCCGCCGCGAACGCCGGGCGTTCCGAGAACCAATGCTATCGCGGAATTCTCCCGCGCGCAGTCGGCGATTGTCTGCACAGGGTCGCCGGAGCGCCTTACCATCATCTCCGCGCCCGCTATCGCGCTGCATTCGTAAAGATAATTGAGCGCCTCGCGCTCGTCCGGATTGCCCATAAGCGGAGCGTTTTCGCCAAGGGCGTGCAGCACGAGCAGCTCAGCTCCGCGCTGGCGCGCCACATTCTGACCCGCAAGTATAAGCCTGCGGCAGTTGCGCTGCCCCGTAACGCAAACAAGTATGCTCTCCTTAGGCAAGGGCTTGCGCCTTCCAATCCACAATCGTTTTATCGTGAACGGTGAAGGTCACATTGCTGCCGATGAGCTCCGTCGGCGGCTGTTTTTCAGCGTCAAAGTACAGCAGCCTGTCGTCATCCTCATTGCGAAGCTTTCCGACGCAGAGGGTAACGGGATGATAGGAAACGCCTTCGACCGTGCAAAGCTCCGTCCCGATATTCTTGAGTTCGCCGGTGTACTCATGCTTTTTTCCGTCAACGCAGCCGGAAAGCATCCGCCCGTAGGAAACAATCGGCTTAATCTTCATTTCATACAGAAAGAACAGCTCGGAAAGCATCAGAATCGTGAGCAAATCCGAAAGCCACTCGACGCGAAAGACCACGGAAACGACGACTCCCGCCAACAGAAGCACTGCGGGAACGAGCGCAAAGCGAATCATTCTGGCTTGCGCGCGGGAATTCGCTTGGATGTCCTCCTGAGTATACATGGCTTTCGCCTCCATACAAGTATTATGATAGCTGATTATATCACATCGTGAAATTTTGGGCAACTGCGGCGTTACAGTCCAAAGCTGCCCGTCAGCCCTCTCCGCTGTCGCCCCGCGCGTAGCTGACCGAAAGAATATCGTCAACGGGAAGCTCGATTGGCGTTTTTTTGCCGGAAACGGTAAAGACAACGCGGTTTTCCTCAAGCGCTGTTACGCGGATGTTTCTTTCCGTGATGACGCCGCCCTGCATGAACACCGCCCGAACCATCCGCTGATGATAAAGCGAGTACTCCAAAAATCTTTTCAACCTTCGTCCTCCGCGGCGGCTTCCTCGCCGCCGGTAACCTTGTAAATCCTCACGGAGCCGCTTTCGCTTTCAAAAACGCAGGGATACATTTCCGCAATCGCGCCCTCGTCTATATTATAGTCCGAGCGCTCATACGGCCCGACATACACATAATCGACAGAGTAGCGCTTTATAACCTCAAGGCTTTCTTCCGGCGACTCGAAAAAGCGCGTTACATCGCGCTCGCGCTCATCGTCAACAAGCCCGTGCCAGTAAAGATAAAGGGATGAGCCGTACACAATGCGCTTGCCCGCAAGCGAAACGATTGGGTTTATATGCTCGCGCCCCGTGATAACCACGTCCTCGCCCGTCATGTTTGCTCTTGCATAATCGGCGGCGGCGACCATTTCAGAATCAAAATCCTGATAATTGCTCACGCACTCGCGGGCGATTGAAAGCGAGCCGCTGAAGGCGCTTACGGCGACAACTCCCGCGGCGATAAGCCGTCTTGACGGCATTGCGCGCATACGGCGGTAAACCAAAGCGCCATAGTCAGCCGCAACAGCCGCCATAAGCAGATACCAGATGTAGAAAAGCTTGTTGTTGTCATACTCGTTTGGCGTAAGCTGAACAAACTCCGCGAGAATGAAAACCACGAAAGCGCCGCAGGCGACAAAGCGCCACGTTTTGTTTTTTTCAAAAAGCGCAAGCACGAGCAGCACGAAGGGGATTCCGATATTCTTGATATAGAACCAGAGATATCCGTCCTTGAGCCCGCCCGCCTCGGCATTGACCCAGTTGAAATGAAAGCTGAGAAAATGGCTGCCCTCCCCCACTTGACGGAAGGTAAAGCCCATAAGCTGCGGAAGGGAGAGAATAAGCGTGACGACAAGGAAAAACAGCCAAGGTCTGCCCGTCCGGTACAGCTTTTTCCTGCCCCTTACAAGGTCATACGTAACCCAGCCGACGCTGATAAGCCCAAGCGCCAAAAAGGAATGCGTATGCAGAAGCGGGAGCAAGCCCGCCATGATACCGGCAAAAACCATCTGCCGCGCCTTCGTTCCGGAGTCAAGCTCGTCCATATACCGCTGCTTTTCCGGCGCAAAGGCGGTAAACAAAAGGAAAATGCACGGAATAACGATGAGCCAGCCGCCAAGGAAGGTTCTCTGCGGCAGAAGCAAATCGGCGATAAGGTTTGACCAGCGCAGATTAAGCTCCGGCATATTCGTCGGCGTTTGATAAAAGCCATTCATAACCGTGTCAAGGCGCTCCATGAACTCAGGTCTGCCGCTGAACAGATTGCCGAAGCTCATATCAAACGTATAAAGGAAGCCAAGCCCGCCGTTTATGAAAACAAAGAGCGCTGAAAGAAGCACAACCTTATTGGAGGACACAATCTGCCGCGCAAGCGCCATATACCCGTAAACGACAAGCATTGTAAACAGCGTTCCGGGCAGGATTACGCTCATTTGCAGGCTCATTCCGAGAAGATAAAGGCTGCCGGAAAAGGTGTCCATAAGAAACGGATAGGAAAGCCTCTGCCCCGTCATCAGCGCGTAATCAAGCGGGAAGCGCGCGTTTACGGACGAGGTGATGAAGCTGAGGTGCATATTAAGGTCGCCGTAGGTAGCCTGACCCACCCAAAGCGAGCCGTCGCTCGCCGCGCGGATTGTATGGGTGTATTGGAGATACGCCATCAAAGCGCCGAGCAGGATTACAACGGGAAGCGCGTAAATAAGAAACCTTTTATCATCCTTATCGGTTTTTCTTACCGCATGGCGCGAGCGGAATATATAGGCGGCAAGGCAAACCAAAGCAAGCAAAAGCAGCGCAAGCAGATGACCGCGAACGGAAAATGCGTCAACGAAGGCGACAAGCGCCGGCAGCCACATCATCAGAAGCGTTCCGAAGCACAGACCGAGCCATATGCGGTTTATTTTCGCTTGCCACGGCAAAAGGCAGCGGACGCAGAAAACGCCCGCCGCGAGATACGCAAGATAATAAGCACAAGCCGCCATTATTTCACTCCTGCTTTCAGAGCTTTACAAACTCCTTGATGGTTTCAAGCGCGCCCGCCATATCGCGCATATCAATCGTTTCAACGGGCGTATGGACATAGCGGCAGGGAATCGAAAGCGTTCCCGCTTTTATGCCGCCGCGGGAAAGCTGGATTGCGGACGCGTCCGTTCCGCCGAACGGCAGAACCTCGCGCTGATACTTGACCGAGGCATTTTCAGCCGCCTTTTCCAACATTCTAACGATTTCGGGCGAGGAAATACTGCCTTGGTCCTGAATCTTTATCGCGGGGCCGTCGCCGAGGCGAACGCTGGGCAGCTTGGTTTCGGGAGTATCGCCGTTTGTGGTTACGTCAATGGCAAGCCCGAGGTCAGGCTCAAGCGCAAAGGCGGCGGTTTTTGCTCCCCTGCACCCGACTTCCTCCTGAACGGAGAACACGCCGATGACCGTATTTACAGGCTTGTCAAGCGAAAGCAGCAGCTCAATCAAAAGAGCGCAGGCGCAGCGGTCGTCCATAATGGGCGACGAAACGCGGTTCTTGCCAAGGCTTGAGAACGACCTTGCCGAAACTGCGCAGTCGCCGATTTTGACCATTTCAAGCGCTTCCTCGCGGCTGTCCGCGCCGATATCTATGAACAAATCCGAAAACTTTACGCTGTCCTTATGCGGCTGATGCATGAGCGCGCCGGAAACGCCGTTTTCAAAAACGACGGCGCGGGCATAGCCGGAAAGCGGATTGACGCCGCCGACGGGCGAAACGCGCAGATAACCTTCTTTTTCAACATCGACAACCACATAGCCGATTTCGTCCATATGCGCCGAAATCATCAGCTTTTTGCCGGAAGTCCCTTCTTGACGGCGATAAGGCTGCCCATGTTGTCGCGGTAAAGCTCGTCCACAGAGCCGGAAAGAATATCAGAAATTTTATTCGCTATTGCATCCTCGCGTCCGGAAGCCCCGAAAGGCTCAAGAACCGTTTTAAGCGTATCAAGCAGCATAATCAATTCCTCCAATCGGTATTTGAAATAAGCGCCTCAGCCTCATGATACTGCGCCTCAATATCGGAAAGCGCGCAGACGGAAGCGGGCGAGTGAATATTGCGGCAGGGAACGGAAAGGGTAATCGTCGGAATGCCGCGGCGCGATGTATGAACAGCGCCCGCGTCGTTCCCGCCGGTCGTTCCGGACTTGACTTGAAGGGCTATTCCGTTCTTCTCGGCAACGGAAAGCGCGTGCTCAAAAAGCGCGCGGGGAGTAATGGTGCGCCTGTCCATAAAGCTCAGGGCGACTCCCTTTCCCGCTCGGCAGACCTGCTTCGTTTCGTCAACCATTCCGATATCGTTGGCAGCGGTCGTTTCAAGAACGATTGCCTCGTCGGGGTCAACGTCATAGGCGGCGGTGCGCGCGCCGAGAAGCCCGACCTCCTCCATGGACGTGAAAACGAATATCACAGTATCGTCAAACGGCGCTTTTTCCATGAGCCTGAGCATATTATAGCAGCCGACGCGGTCGTCAAGCGCCTTGCAGCACACAAAGCCCGCCCCGAACTCGGTATAAGGGGTATCGAAGGTGACGCTCGAATTGATTGGCGCCGCCTTTTCAGCCCCCGCCTTGGTGCTTTCGCCGATATCGACGAACAAATCGCTTAGGCGCATTACGCGCATTCTGTCCTCCGGCGATTGCAGATGAATCGGCATTGCGCCGATTACGCCGGGCAGAGCGCGGCTGCCGACAAGCACGCGCTTGCTTACCGATACGCGCGAATCGATTCCGCCGACGGCTGTAATCCTGAGCAGACCGTCCTCGCAGGCGGAGGTGACGGCAAAGCCGACCTCGTCCATATGCGCCGACAGCATAACGCGCTTCTGCGGGTTTTTCCTGCCCCTGATTTCGGCAATAAGGCAGCCGCCCCTGCCGATTCTTACGTTTTCGGTATATTTAAGGCATTCTTTCTTGATATAATTCCTGATTTCGCTTTCATCGCCGGATATTCCGCGAAGCAGGCACAGCTCCTTTAACTCCACAGTTCTTCCTCCCATCCTGCCTCAATGGCGGAGCAGAATTCGGCAAGCAGCCTCGCGCCGTCATGAAGGGTGCTGAGCGACAGGGTTTCAACGCTTGTATGCATATACTTGAGCGGCAGCTCGATGAGCGCCGTCGGTATTCCGTCCCGCGCAAACTGGATATTGTCGCTGTCCGTATATGTGTCTCCGCCCGATACGCCGCGGGAAACGCCGATGTGCAGCTTGTCCGCGGTTTCGATAATCCGCTCGTACAGCTTCTTCTGAATAAGCGGAGCCTTGGTAAGGCAGAGCTTGTTGAGCGGGTAGGTTGAATCCGGCGGAGCGCCGTTTACGGGGCCGTGCGTTACGTCAATCGCTATCGCAAGGTCAGGGTTAAGGCGGAAAGCGGCGGTTTCGGCGCCCTTTGAGCCGACTTCCTCCTGCGAGGAAGCGGTAAAATACACATTTGCCCATGTTTTGCGCTTCGAGAGGATTTCCGCGCATTCGAGCATCATTCCGACGCAGGCGCGGTCGTCCATCGTTTTCGAGGCAAGGCAGCCGTTGCCGAGCTTTGTCAGGATAGGCTCAAAGGTGACCTCCGCACCTATCCTTATCTGCTTTTCGGCGCTTTCCTTATCAAGCCCGACATCCACATAAAGCTCGTCAAGGGAATAATTGCGCTTCTGCTCGTCGGGAGTGAGAAGATGCGGCGCTTTTGCGCCCACAACGCCGAGCAGACTGCCGTTTTCGCCCTTCACGATAACGCGCGAGGCGGGAAGCACGCGCGGGTCAACCCCGCCCGACTTCCAAATGCGCAGAGAGCCGTCGTCCTCAATCTTGCTCACAACCATTCCGATTTCGTCCATGTGCGCGCAAATCATTATCCGCGCGCCGCCCTCAGCGCCGCGATGGACGACGACCATGTTATACATATCGTCGATTTCCGCCTCGTCGGTATAGGGCAGAAAGCTTTCCCGCGCATACTCCGCAACGAGCTTTTCGCGCCCGCTGAGACCGCTTATCGCAGTAATTTCCCGAAGGAACTTTTCAATATCCAAGCACACGCCCCCTTAACAAGAAAATTGTTATTTTATATAAAGTATACCACAAGGCGGATAAAAATAAAATCACATCAGGCGCTTTACCGCAAATGCGCAATGATGTATAATAAACATAACAAAAAACGTTATACGTCAAGGAGGCTCCAATGCACGAAGTATACCTGTACGGCTCAATTCTGACCACTGATTCCTATATTCTTCAGGGCGATTTCCCCGCGCCGAACGCATATGCGGAGGTAATCGAGCATCACAAGCACATAGGCGGCGAAACGGGAATAGCCTGCGCAATTCTCAGCGAATACGGCGTTTCCGTAAAGGCGGACGGCTATCATTTGGGAACAGTTACGGCAAAGCCAATCTTCGATTACTTTGAAAAGCGCTCGGTTGATTTAAGCTCAATGAGGGTAAGAGACGATTTCGAGGGGCTTTACGACAACGTGTTTATCGACAGGAAGAACAATACCCGCAACTGCTTCGGGCAGTTCGGAACGCTTGTACGGAAGATGAACAACCCCTATAATATGCCGATTGAGGACGATATCAGAAACGCGAAATGCGCAGGGCTTGACCCCTTCAATTCGGACGCGGCGCTGCTTGGCGCAAAATACGCCGTAAAGCACGGCGTTCCGTATGCGGTAATCGACTGCGCCTACGACAGCTATCTTGCAAACAACTGCGCGGTTGCGGCGATTTCGGACGAGTTCCTTTCAAACGAATACCCAAGCGCGGGCGCAGACGATTTGATGCGCGAGTACATGAAGCGCGGCGACGGGCTTTTCATATTCACCTTCGGTGCGCATACCGTTATATACGGAAGGAAGGGCGTAATCAAGCGCACAGAGCCGTACAGGATTAAGGCGCTGTCAACCCTCGGCGCGGGCGATTCCTTCAAAGCGGGCACAATCTACGGGCTGTACAAGGGAATGGACGACGACGAGCTTGTGCGCTTTGCCTGCGCGACGGCGGGCGTCGCGTGCATGGGCTATCCCCTGCCCGAAAACCTGCCGACGCTCGAAAAAGTTCGCGCGCTGATGGAAACAAGAAAATAAAAGCAGAGCCGTGACGCTAATGCGCCACGGCTTCTTTATACGCTAATCTGCGTTTACTCGCTTACAGCGCCGTTTGCAACCACGATATCCTCGCTATTTACATACGCAACGGCGTTTTTATAGGTTATAATCGTCCAGTTTCCGTCATAGCCGCAGATTTCAATCTCGGTTCCGGCGGACAGCTTTTTAACGCTCGGCCAGCTCGTTCCGGGGCCGGTGCGGGAGGTCGTCGCTTCCACAACAGCGCCCTTTTCGGTTTCCATGAGCATATTGTCAATTTCGGACTGAAGCCATACGCTGGATTTTTTTGAAACGAACGCGGAAGCGTCGCGCAGGTTGACAATCCAGTATTTATCTGTTTCATCGATTACAAGCAGCTTTTCATACGCGCCCATAGAGCCGACGCGCTTATCCGTATACATCGGAGCGGCGTAAAGCGCCGTATTGCCCTTGCGAAGCACGATATACTCAGGGTCTGCCATCATGTAAACCTTGAGGATATAGCCGTCAAACACCTTGCCCTTGGAGTTGACATACTCGCAGTAATAAAAATCCCCATCCTCGCCCAGAACGGTAAGCTCCTCGCCGTTCATTACGCTCGCAAGGCGGGTCGCGCTGGTTTTGGCAGACTCGCGAAGGCTCGCGTTATGGCTGATTACGGTGCCGGGGCAGGGATAATTGCCGTCTGCAAACGCCACGGCGGCGCTGAGGCAGAGAGCTATCGCAAGCATAACGGCTGCTATTTTTTTCATTGTTTACACCTCTTTCAATATCGGTAGAAGGAAAATCAACTCTCTCTTCACATATTATATACGATTCGCATTGCTTTTTCCATCCACTTTGCCGCTAAATCGAAAGAGAAATTTCCGCTGACGGATTTATCAGCGGCAGGCGGCTTAAACGCTTACGGTTTCAGCCTCGCAAAACCCTTCCTCCGCCTTTGGGAGCGTGGGGAGGCAGTAGAGCAGGGCGTCCTCCTTGTTATCCTGATAATAGCCCTTCCTGCGCCCGACCCTGATAAAGCCGATTGACTCGTAAAGCGCGATTGCGCCGGAGTTTGACGCGCGCACCTCAAGTGTGAAACAGCTCATTCCGAGATTTGCGCCATACTGAACAAGCGCTGAAAGCACGCGCTTTCCGTAGCCCAAGCGCCGCTTATCCTTCCGCACGGCAACGTTCATAATCTGCCCCTCGTCAAGCACCATCCATGCGCCCGCGTAGGCGGCGACGATTCCGTTTTCAAGCAGCACGATATAGCGCGCGGCGGGATTTTGCGTCAAATCCTTTTCAAGCTCCGCGCGCGACCACGGAACCGAAAAGCATTCCTCGTCTATGCTTTGCACGGCGTCCAAATCAAGCGCCGTCATTCTGCGCGTTTCAACAGTCATTCGGCTTTACTCTCCCGCTTGATTCTTTCGCGCTCCGCCTGCGGAAGCCTTAAATACAGCGGCTCAAGCCGCATATAATCCGTATGGCGCTCAGGATTCAAAAGAGCAATACGCGCGGCTGCAGAGGGGCGGATGAAGGAATGCTCGGGCGCAGCGAAAACGGCTCTTTCGCCGAGTAGCTCCGCCGCTTTTTCGCGCAGGGAAAGCGCTCCGTCGCCGAGCAGAAGGCATTTTCCGTCTGTTGGCAGCGCCGCGATAAAATCCTCAAGCCTTTGGGCGGCAGGCGCAAGGTATTCCCTGCCGTTTTTATATGCTGCGGCGTAAACCTGACCCGCCCTTGCGTCGAGCATCGGGCAGACAATACCGTCAAAATACGGCGCGTTCTGGCAAAGCGTTTCGAGCGAGCTTACCGCCGCGCAGGGCTTTCCTGCCCCGTGCGCAAGCCCTTTGACTGTGGAAACGCCTATGCGAACGCCCGTAAACGAGCCGGGGCCGACGACGCAGACGAAAAGCCCGATATCGCCCGTAGTGAGCGAAAGCCGCTTAAGCGCCTCGTCAATCATCGGCATTATGGTAAGCGAATGATTCTTGCCGCACAAAAGCGTGTTTTCGTAAAGCACGGAGCTTTCATCGGCTACTGCAACGCCAGCGACAGCTCCGGAAGTATCAACGGCAAGGCAAATCATAGTTTCCCCTCCAAATCGCAGGCAGGCGGAAGCTCAAAGCCGCCAACGCCCTCCAGCTTTATAACGCGCCCGCATTCGCCGTCCCCCGCCGAAATATAAACGTTCAGCGCGCGCTCCGGCATATAGCTTTCGGCGTTCTGCGGCCACTCAATCAGCGAAACACCCTCGCCGCAAATGAACTCCGAAAAGCCCATCTGCTCAAACTCGTCCTCGTCCTCAAGGCGGTATAAATCAAAATGGTAGAAGGGAAGCCGCCCGCCCTCATAGACGTTCATGATGGTGAAGGTCGGGGACGGAACAGCCCCGTTAATCCCAAGCCCCTTGGCTATTCCGCGGGCGAATTCGCTTTTGCCCATGCCCATATCGGCGCGCATGAGCAGCGTATCGCCCGGGCGGAGAAAGGGCGCAAGCAGGCGGGCAAGCGCCTGCGTTTCCTCGCGGGATGAAGTGACAAACTGCGGCAAAGATTATTTCCTCCCCTTGATAACCGGCGAAAGCGGCTTGTAAACAAGAAAAGTAACGGCGCTGATTAGCAGCCATTTCAAAAGATTAAAGGGCGCGGTGATAAACAGGATGAACTTGAACTCCGTATCAAGCGCAGGGATAAGCGACTGACCCATTGCAACGATTCTGTCAACGGGCAGATTGAAAACCACGCTGTAAAACGGAATCAGCAGCACAAGATTGCAAACAGCGCCCGCGAGCGTTGCGGCAAAAGAGCCGGCGAGCATTCCCGTCAGCGCGGATTTGCGGGATTTGTTGGCGTTGTAGATAAGCCCCGCAGGCCATACCATCGCAAGCCCGATGATGAAATCCGCAAGCTCCCCGACGCCCTGCGAGGTGGAATGCAAAAGCCCAATCAAGCTCTTTACAAGCAGAATCGCAGAGCCGGCGAGCGGTCCCATTGAGAATGTGCCGAGCAGCACGGGCAGATTGCTGAAATCAAGCTTGTAGAACAGCACAATCGGTATTTCCCACAGAAACAGAAGCGCGGCAACGCCCGACAAAACGGAAATAGTAGCAATATCGCGCGTAGAAAACAGTTTTTTCCCCTTCATAACGCTTTACCTCCAGTAAAGAGAAACCCCCGAACATGAATTCGGGGGCACAAAAAGCGCATATGCTCTTCTTCCATCCAGACTTTACTGTCGGCTTCGGAATCCAACCGAATCGGCCGTTTTCACGGTTCGCGGGCTTTACCGCCGGTGGGGAATCTCACCCCGCCCCGAAGATGCTTTGCCGGCACGGCGCCGACCGAGGATTTTCAATTTTCGTTGTCATTATATGCGGTAAACAAACGTATGTCAAGCGCGCAGCTCCCTGTATACGCTTGCAAGCACAAAAACGGTGATGATGAAGGTGCATCCGTCCGATACGGGCATTGAGTACAGCACGCCGGAAAGCCCGAACCATACCGGCAGAAGCAGCGCGAAGCCGACGCCGAAAACAATCTCGCGCGCCATTGAAAGCAGCGTTGAAATCCACGGCTTTCCGAGTGATTGGAGGAAAATGAATGACGCCTTATTGACGCACGCGAGCGGCAAAAGGCAAAGATAAACGCGGAAAGAGCGGATTGCGAACTCGGTATAATAAACGCTTTCGTTGCCCGCGCCGAATATGCCGATAAGCTGCACCGGAAGCAGCTCGGCGGCAAGAAGCGCAGCAGCGCCGACGGAAAACTCGCATATCATCAGCCTTGTGAGCAGCTTTCTTGCCCTGTCCCTTCTGCCTGCGCCGATATTATAGCCGACTATCGGTATGCAGCCTGCAGCAAGCCCGACCGAAACGGATATAACAATCTGAAAGAATTTCATGACGATTCCGATTACAGCCATCGGTATCTGCGAAAGCTCGGCTCTGCCGAAAACCGCGTCCGCCGCTCCGTACTTGTAAACCATGTTATTGATTGCAGCCATTGCCGCAACAAGCGAAAGCTGCGAAAGAAGGCTGCAAAGCCCGAGCGGAAGAAAGGCGCAAAGCACGGACGATTTCGGCGCAAAGCTCTTTTTTGTGAGCTTCAGCGCCTTGGTATGGAATAGATACCACGCCGCAAGTATAGCCGTGACCGCCTGACCGATAACAGTCGCAAGGGCTGCGCCCATCATTCCCATTTCGAGCGGAAAAATGAATACGGGGTCAAGAACAATATTGATTCCCGCGCCCGCAAGCATTGAAATCATTGCGAATTTCGGGCTTCCGTCCGCCCTGATGACAGGATTCATCGCCTGACCGAACATATAAAGCGGAATGCCGATTGCGATATACACAAAATACTCATGCGAAAGTCGGCTTGTTTCCTCGTTTACCTCCGAGCCGAAAACGCGAAGGAGCGGCTCCGAAAAGCAGAGGTATACGGCGGCGAGCGCAAGTCCGCTGATTATGCTGAGAAGCGCGGCGTTTCCGGCGCTTCTGCACGCGTTTTCATACTCCTTTTTGCCAAGGCTTATGCTGATATACGCGCAGCAGCCGTCGCCTATCATAACGGCGATGGCAAGGGCGACAACCGTAAGCGGGAAAACAACGGTGTTGGCGGCGTTGCCATACGAGCCTAAGTACGAGGCGTTTGCAATGAAGATTTGGTCAACAATGTTGTAGAGCGCGGCAACGAGCAGCGAAACCACGCAGGGAAGCGCATATTTGCGCATCAGCTTTCCTACCGGCTCCGTCAGCAGGAAGCGGTTCACCGACAAATTATCCATAATAAGACTTCCTTTCATAATCGACACAAAAAAGCCGCGCAAGTCCGAAATCCGGACTTACGCGACTTTATCGCAACTCGATTACACATATTATAGCATTTGGGGGCGAAAAAATCAATTAAAGATTAAATAATTATCCTTGCAGCGCCCTCGGGACGGATATCTGCGACAAAGCAGCAATGGTCTCCGAAAACATTCTCCATATACGCGACATAATCGGCAAGCTTGTCGTTCGGGATGTACGCCTGAATCGTTCCGGCAAAGCCGCCGCCGTGAACGCGGTAAGCGCCTGTCGAGTGCAGGAAGCGCTTGGTGAGCGTGAGCGCAATCGCAAGGCTCTGGTCGCCGTTTTTCGGGCAGGTCACGTTCTGAAGAAGCTTCCAGCTGCTGTTGCCGCTTTCCATAACGGCTTTGAGGAAGGCGTGAAGATTATCATCCTCAAGCGCTGCAATCTGCTTGAGAACCCGCTCGTTTTCGTCAAAGTAGTGAATCGCGCGAAGAACGGCTCTGTCTCCGACTTCCTCGCGGAGGGAGCGGATTTCCCTTATTACCTCCTCGGGAATCACCTCGCGCAGAACCTTTTTGCCGAAATGCGCCGCGACAGACTGCATCTCCGCACGAATTGCAGCGTAGTCCTCCGTCAGATTATCATGCGCGCTGCCGGTATTTACGATTACGAGCGCGAAGCCTTTTTTTGCAAAATCATAGGTGAGCGATTTGGTTTTCGGCGTTTCCTCGACAAAATCAATCGAGATAAGCCCGCCGACGGAGGAAGCCATCTGGTCCATCAGCCCGCACGGCTTTCCGAAATACTTGTTTTCGGCGTACTGCGCAATCTGCGCGCGCGTTTTTGCCGGAACCTCCCAGCCGTTATAGAGGGAGTCGATAACGGCGCAGATAAGCACCTCGAACGCGGCGGACGAGCTGAGCCCGCTGCCCGAAAGCACATCGGAGGAAAGCACGGCGTCAAAGCCACCTATCATATATCCCAATTCCTTCATCCGCGCCGCAATTCCGCGAACGATGGACGCGCTCCTGCCCTGCTCCTCGGCTACGGGTTTAAGCTCCGTCAAATCAACCTCGAACGGCTCATAGCCCTCGCTGTGAATCCGCGCTATGTTATCGCTGTTAGGCGAAACGGCGCAGATTGTATCCAGATTGATTGCCGCCGCAAGCACCCGCCCGTTGTTATGGTCGGTATGATTGCCGCCGATTTCCGTGCGCCCGGGCGCGCTCACAAGCGAAAGCTCCCTTTCGGAATGGAAGCGTTCCTCATGCTTTTTCAGTATTCGGGTGTACCTGTCCAGCTGATATACCGCCGCGCCCTCGCGGTGACCATACAGATGAGTAAGCTGCGCGATAGCGTCCGGTGTTTTAAGACCTCGTATCATCTTTACATAATCGGACATATATACATCCTCCGGTAATTAATAGCTGCGCCTCAGCGGTTTGAAAGAGCTTCCTGCCAGAAGGAAACCAGCTTCTGTCTGCCGAGTGCGTCCAGCTCGCTTTCATATTCAGCCCATGTTTCATCGGTCAGCTTTTCTTCGCCCAAGACAAAGCGCGCAAGCGACAAATCAACGCACTCGCCCAGTTCCGCCTGTATTTCCTGTATTTCGGTGAGCTTTTCGGCGGAAAGGTACACGGTCGGGTAAGGGCTTATCGCATAAGGCTTGACCTTTGACGGCTCCTCGACGGCGTTTACATAGCCGTCCATCCTGAACCTTTTGAGGAACTCGATAGGCTCATAGAAGGGAACTGCGCCGCTGCCCGTAATCGTATACATATAGGAGATTTCGGCAGGCTCGGAAAAGCCGTAGGAGCCTTCCGGCTCAGTATCATAATACCACGTTCCGTCGTCGCGCAAAAGATATTCCGAGCCTTCCTTGCCGACAGAGGCAAGCACGGCGCCGTCCTCTGAATAAAGGTTATCAATCCATTTGAGCAGGGTTTCGGGGTCCTTGCAGGCGCTCGTTATCGCAAACGCGCCGGTAGTAACCTCCCCGAACAAATCGCGCCAGACGCGCTTGCCCTCATATTCAAAGGGAGCGGCAACCGAATAATCGGCGCTCTCGCTGTTTGAAACGTATATTCCGACGCTCGGAGCAAGGAAAGAGCCGTAAACGGAGAGATTTTCAAGCACGTCCGTGCTTGCGGAGGAAAGCACGCGCTCAATCGCGGTAGCTCCGCCATAGAAGGACTCGCGCGATATCAGCCCCCGCGAATAGGCGTTTGCGCACCACTCGACGAATTTGCGGTAGTTATCCCCGCTTGCGCCGAACTGCACCTGCCCGTCGCTGCCGAGATAGACATTATAATCGTTCATTACGATTCCGAACGCGGCGGCGAGCAGCTTCAGCTCATAAGGCCCCTGAAAGCACAGCGGAAGCTCGTCCTCGGGGTCGCCGTTGCCGTTTGCGTCCATATCGCGGAACGCCCTCAAAACCTCGGTGAATTCCTCGATGGTGTTCGGCATCTCGCAGCCAACGTTCTTGAGCCACTTTTCGTTGAGCCACAGCATATCATAGCGCGGAACGTCCGTAATAGACGGAAGCGCCGCGATTACGCCTCCCGGAAGGGTTATCGCCTCGCGCCATTCGGGGTGAGAGGCAAGAAGCGCGGAAAGATTCGGGCAGCAGCTTTCAAGATACGGCGCAAGGTCGATTAACTTTCCGCTCGCGGAATACTTTACAAGGTCGGAGTTAGTCAGCTCCGCCTTGAAAAACGCGTCCGGCATTTCTCCGGATGTGAGCATAGAGTCAATCGCCTTCTGATACTCCGCATAATCCCTATACTGCTTGAGCGTGAGGGTTACGCCGGTTTTCTCCTGCATTCTGGAGAAAAAAGCGTGAGTAGTCCAATCGCGCTCAATATCATCGCCGTCAAAGCCGGCGACGGTAAACTCGCTCTGCGCAAACGCCGTGAGCGAGAAGGATACGAGAAGCAGCACGGAAAGCAGGCAGACAAAAAACTTGTTCAAGCGCGGCACCTGTCCTTTCTTAATCATCGAAATAAGGTTGCGCTGTCGGCATAGCAGTATTATAGTCCATCCCGCACAGCTTGAACAGTAAAAAACGAAAATAACGCGCCCGAATTACTTTTCGTAGATTCGGCGCGCAAGAATACCTATATCGGGCAGGTTGCGGTACTTCTGCGCATAGTCAAGCCCGTACCCGACGACAAACTTGTCGGGAACTTCAAAGCAGCAGTAGTCCGGAACGAGCTTTTTACGGCTCTGGTCGCTCAGCTTTTTATTGAGCAGCGCGGCGACGCGGATTGAGTTCGCTCCCCTTGTTGCAAGCACTTCCTGCAAATGGGAAAGCGTAAGCCCCGAATCTACGATATCCTCAACGATAAGCACATCCTTATCGACGATATCGCGGTCAAGGTCCTTGAGAATGCGCACAACGCCGCTTGAGCGGGTCGCGTTTCCGTAGCTTGAAAGCGCCATGAAATCAATGCTGAGCGGAAGGTCAATCTCCCTGATTAAATCGGCAAAGAATATGGAAGCGCCCTTGAGAATTCCGACCATTACAGGCTCGCGCCCCTCGTAATCCTCCGTAATGCGCTTGCCGATTCGGCAGACAGCCTCGTTAATCTGCTCCCGCGAGTAGAGAATCCCTTCCAAATCCTGATACAGCCTTGCGTCAGTATTCATATCAACCGCTCCAAACAATTATTTTATGATTTTATCAAAATCGCCCGACGGCGAAAGATATACGAAGTCGTCTCCGCCCGAAACCCGCAGCCTTTCAGACGCGCATACGGAGGGAATCCAAAGCGCCTCCGCGCCCGAGTAAACCGAAAAAATCGCGTCCCGCAGGGGCAAATCAAGCTTTTTATCCGTCATCAAATCGGAAACGCTCTTTTTGCCGCGCATTCCGAACGGGATGATGAAGTCCCCCTCGCGGCGCGTTCTCGCCTCTGCTTTTGAAAGCAGCGCCTTGGGAAACGCATGGTACAGACCGCTTTGCGGCTTTTTTTCCGATACCGTGAACTTTTCCTCAAGCGGGAAGCTCGATTCGTCCCGCTTGCGCAGGATGTAAAGCCGCCCGTTTCCGAGATATGCGCGGTTTGATTCCGGCAGATTGATTATTCTTCCGCGCTCGCCAGAAATGAACGCGCAAAGCTCCTCCGTCTTGTCATACTCAAGCGTCAGCCCCGCCGCATTTCCGGCAAAGGCGCGAAGCAGCCTTCTTTTAATCGCGCCCGCGCTTCCTTCAAGCCCGTCAAGCCGCAGAAAGGCAATCCGCTCAGAAGCATACATCCGCGCGGAAAGCTCCCCTTGAGCAAGCGCCTCAAGCGCCTCGTCGTCCATCCTCAGCGATTCCGTCAGGCGGGAAATCATACGGGTAAAGGACGGCTCATAGCTAAGCAGCGCCGGCACAACGCTTAAGCGCATTTCATTGCGGCGGTAGGAGGCGTCGGAGTTCGTTTCGTCCTGCATGAACGAAAGTGAATTTAAGCGGGCATAGTCAAGCAGCTCATCCTTGTCAAGCGAGAGCAGGGGGCGAATCAGACTTCCCGAAACGGGCGCTATTCCGCAAAGCCCGTGCAGCCCGCTGCCCCTGAGCATATGCATCATCACGGTTTCAATCTGGTCAAGCGCGTGATGAGCGGTTGCCGTATAGTAGGCGCCGTATTCGTCCGCCATCCGTTTCAGGGCTGAATATCTCAGCTGGCGCGCCGCGGTTTCAACGCTTAGCCCGTTTTTTTTCGCAAACGCAGGCGCGTCAACGCTTTCGATATAAAAAGGAAGCGACAGCCGCGCGGCAAAATCGCGGACAAATCGGGCGTCTCTCAGCGAGGTTTCGCCGCGGATTCCGTGTTCAACATGGGCAAGAGCAACGGAAAAGCCCATTTCATCCTTAAGCGAATAAAGCATATGTGCAAGGCATACGGAATCGCAGCCGCCCGAAACGGCGCAAAGGATTTTCCTGCCCATGACGCCGGACGGCAGGGAGGCAAGAAAGCCGCGCGCCGCCGAAAGAGCATCCGCCATCAAACCGCCTCCCGCGCATCATAAAGCCAGACAAAAAAGCGTGCCGCCCGTCAGCAGCGCCAAAAGCGCCGTATGCGCTCCCTGCACTGCCGCAAAGGCGGCATCGCTATCATTTTCCGATATTGACGCCGCGCCTCACAGCCTGCGCGTCATTCCCCGTCACTGCTTCTGACCGCAGGAGGGGCAGAATTTCGCGCCCGCGTCAACGCTTGCGCCGCAGCCGGAGCAGACGTTTCCGTCAGCGCCGATTTTAGCGCCGCAGGAGGGGCAGAACTTAGCGCCGGCATTTACGCCATTGCCGCAGGAGGGGCAGAAAGCGGCTGCCGCAGCAGGCTGAGCTGCAGGCTGCGCGGAGGCGTTCATGCTGTTCTGCATAACGCTGTTCATAACCATTCCCGCGCCCATTCCCACGCCCATTCCAGTCATGCCGCCGGCAGGATTGTTGGCGGCGTCGCGCATACTTTCAGCTGCCTGGAACTGGGTGTACTTATTAAGGTCGCCCACAACGCCCATGGAGGTGCGGCGATCCATCGCCTTTTCGACTTCCTCGGGCAGCGAGATATTTTCAACGGTAAAGGAGGTCAGCGTAAGCCCGATGGGCTGAATTTTCGGGGTAATGCGCTGCATTGCAAGCTCGCCCAGCTCGTCATAATTGGAGGCAAGGTCAAGCGCGGGAATCTTGCACTCGGCAATAGCGTCCGAAAGCGCGGAAACGGCAATGCGCTTGAGCTGACCCTCGACATCGGAGGTGGAATAAAGCTTGCTTGTGCCGAACGCTTCCTTGAGGAAGAGCTTCGGGTCGGAAACGCGGAAGGCGTAAATACCGAAAGCGCGCAGACGGATAATCCCGAAATCCGCGTCGCGCATCATTACGGGATTGGTCGTTCCCCACTTCATATCCATGAACTGGCGGGTATTGACAAAGTAGACCTCGCTCTTGAAGGGCGAATTGAAGCCGAACTTCCAGCTGCGCAGAGCGGTCATGATAGGCATATTCTGCGTGTTCAGCTCATAGCGCCCGGGCATGAACACATCGGCAATCTGACCCTCGTTGACGAAGATAGCCGCCTGACTCTCCCTTACGGTAAGCTGAGCGCCCATCATTATCTCCTTGGAGCCGTCCCCGAAGCGGTACACCATGGTATCCTTTGAGTCGTCCTTCCACTCGATAACGTCAATGCACTGACCCATTACAATCTTCTTGAAAAATCCCATTTTAAGCGTCCTCCTTCACTGAGTTCTCACCATCGGTTGCAAGCGACATAAGGCTCGGAAGAGCCTCGACGCCGACTACGCGAACCTCAAGCTCAAGCATATCTCTCATTTTATTGATTGAATCGTTTACATGGCGCGAAACGACGGCTGTAACCGATGAATCGGCGTTTCTTGTCTCCGCCCTCGGCATTGCGAGCAGGCGCAGCGTTTTTGCGCTCGGCATTGAGAGATAATAAATAATGTTATCGCTCTCCCTGCCGAAGAAGTTATTGAGCGCAACCTCAAGCCGCTCCTCGCCGTACCGCCAGCGGTCGGAAAGGAACAAGTCCCCCGCGGGTATTTCCATATCCACAAGGAAAACGCTGTTTTCAATATCCGCCTTGCAGCGCAGCATTTTCATGCGCGAGCGCACCTCAAGCGGCTTCTGAACCTTGCCCTCCATCAGCGCGGTTATAAATTCGCGGCGGAGCATATACATAATCTCGTCCTCGCTGTACGATTCCTCCGAAAAATCGGCGTGCAGACGGTTGAGAATAGTCTTTGCCTCGCGCAGAACCTCGCGCAGACGCTCTTCCCTCGCAGAAGCGTGGAAGATTGGCATGGCGGGAAAGCTCTCGTCAAGGAAAGCGTGCAGCTCGTCGCTCTGGCTGTCGTCAAGGCGATAGCTGATTGCGTCAACCTTATGCGCCTTGAGATAAGCCTTAGCCTCGGAAACCGTGCGGAGATACACGGGCATTTTAAGCCCCATATCGCCCCAGTCGGCAATTTTTTCATAGGTGGCCAGGATTTCAGGATTCATCGTGACTACGATGATTTGATACATCTTCAACCCCCGTACTCTGGCGGCGTCAGCGCCGCGCTGTCAGCGACGGAATCATGATAGCAAACAGGAAAATCCATCCGTCAGGCTATGCTGCCGCGTTCTTCAGGCGGAATTAATCCGCGCAGGAAAACGCCGCGCGCGGGAATGAAACACCCGCGCATTACATTATACCTTGAAGCGGAGCAAATTTCAACGGTTTTCGCATTTCTCAATTATTGGCGCAGATAAAATAAAAGCACGGGCGGAAAAGCCCGCCCGCATCAAAGCCATTATTTGCCGAATTTCAATCAGGAATTGAATCCCTTTATGAAGGCTTCCCTTGCCGCAATGAGCCTGTCGCACCAGTTGTCGAACTGCTCGTCCGCGCGCTGCGCTTCCGGATGCTCCTGCATATATTTTGCGCTTCTGCCTATTCCCTCGCGCATGGAAACCTTGCAGGCGAATTCGGGAACGAACGCCTTAATCTTGGAATTATCAAAGATTACAGAATTGCTCTTATCCCCAATCATGCTGCCGCGATAATCGGTAAACGAGCCGCACTCGGAAAGAGTGTCGCTTGAAATATGAACGGGCAGAAGCTTTACCGAAAGCGCGTCCGCAACCGCCGAATAGATTTCATTCCACGAAAGCTGCTCGTCGGTGGTGATATGGAAGCATTCCCCGACCGCCTTGGTATTGCCGACAAGCCCGCAGAAGCCTACGGCAAAATCCTCGCTCGCCGTGCAGGTCCAGAGGGAGGTTCCGTCGCCGGGGATAATAACGGGCTTTCCGTCAAGCATACGCTTGAGTACCTGCCATGAGCCGTTATTTCCGTGCAGACCTATCGGAACGCTTCTTTCGTCATAAGTGTGGCTCGGACGGACAATCGTTGCGGGGAATCCGTTTTTATGGTATTCTTCAAGCAGAATCTGCTCGCACGCCGCCTTATTGCGCGAATACTCCCAGTAAGGGTTTTTCAGCGGGGTTTCCTCCGTTATATGCGGCGAGCGCGGCGGCTTTTCATAGGCGGAGGCGGACGAAATGAAGATATACTGCTTCGTTTTACCGCTGAAAAGGCGTATATCGCGCCTGAGCTGCTCGGTTGAGAACACGATGAAATCGGCTACGCAGTCAAATTCAAGACCGTCAAGCGCCGTTTTTGCCGCCTCCTCGTTTCCGATGTCGCAGCTGATAACGGAAACGTTATCCGGAAGCTCCGCTGAGCGCCCGCCGCGGTTAAGAAGCGTAAGCTCTACATCGCGCATTCGGCTCAGGCGGCGGGTAATCGACATACTGATGGTTCCTGTTCCCCCGACAAGCAATACCTTCATTATGATTCTCCTCTCGGTTCGGGCATGAATCCGCCCGCAAAAAACGTTTTATTCTATATAAGATATATTGCCCCAAATCGGGCAGTTTGTCAATGACGGGAGTATGATTTATGAAAAGATTCCTTGCGCTTTTGACCCTCGCACTTATGCTGCTGACCCTCATGCCCGCCTCAGCGGAGGGCGCGGACACGCTGACAATGCGCGTTCTGAACGTCGGCAAAGCGGACGCGATGATAATAACCTGCGGCGGCGAGAGCGCGCTTATTGACGCGGGCTGGAAGCAGAGCGCGCAAAAGGTGCTTGAAACGCTTGCGTCGGCGGAAATAACGAGCCTCAAATACGCCGTCGGAACTCATCCGGACAAGGACCATATCGGCGGTCTTGCCGAGGTTCTTGCAAGCGTTCCGGCGGGCGAAGTGCTGCTTTCCCCGAAGGAATGCGACGACAGCACATACCTGAAACTGATGAACTCGCTCAAAATGATGAAGATAACTCCCGTTCGCCCGCTTGAGGGCTATACGTTTTCAGTCGGAAGCGCGGTTTTCACGGTTCTCAGCCCGAACGCGGATTTGCTGCCGATAATGGACGAAAACGAAGCGAGCATTGTGCTTTCCGTTGATTTTCACGATAAAAAGCTGCTGCTCATGGGCGACGCGCTGCTCGGAACGGAGCAGATGCTGTACTACGGAAAGCAACTCCAAAAAGCGGACGTACTCAAGGTCGGTCATCACGGCGAGGACGACGCAACAGGCAGCCTGCTGCTTTCCGCCGTCGACCCGCAAATCTGCGTAATCTCAACAGGGCTTGAGAAGGAGGGCGGCAGAATCAGCGATTCCGTTCTCGCCGCGCTTACGGGGCGGCAGGTTTACCGCACGGACACGGACGGGGACATAGTAATAACCGTATCCGAAAGCGGAATCAGCACAGCCGTTTCCGGCTTCCCAAAATCGGATAAATACATTCTGGACATAAAGAAAAAGGTCTTTCATCTGCCGACCTGCACGGATTTGCCAAAGCCGAAAAATCAGGGCGAGGCTGCTTCAAGGGATGAAGCGCTCGCCGCGGACTATATTCCCTGCAAGGTTTGCAACCCGTAAGCATCGGCATCAAACGACTATGCAAAGAGCGCCGCACATAATCTGCGGCGCTATTTATATGTATTTGTTTACTTGTAAGAAACCTCGTCGGCAACGGGGCGCATTATGATTGCGGTTGTGCCGCGCATAAGGCGCAGCTCGTTGCCCTCGGCGTCAAAGAAAATCGTGCGCGAATCGCGGGACTTGCGAACCCAGTATCCGGCGATATACTTGCCGCCCATGAAGATATCGGCGTTTCCCTCGCCGATTTCAGTAACGAGCGGATTGGCGGCGACTCCCTTGTTATAGGTGAGGGTTATGCGCTGAACGATAACGTTGTTGAAAACGAGCGGAACTTCGGGCGCATAAGCGTCAACGTAAGGCTTCCCGTTCATGTACTTTACATATGCCTGCGTATCAACATCGTAGGTATAGCTGGTGGAATAGCCCGTATGACCCGTATCAATCGTTACATAGGTCGCGTCTGCGCCGTCCGTCGGAGGCTCGTCCCTGAAAAGGAAGGGGCGGCGCGGATACTGATAGTCCTTCGGGAGCGAATACTGGATAGTGGTGTTTTTCTTTCCGTCCTCTGTTCCGGTAAGCGCGATGCTGGCAAAAGCGTTATGCGGGCTTTCGTATTTCTCGCCTGCGTCAAGCGGGTCGCTGTAACGGGCAAAGGCATAAAAGTAATATTTTGACGCGCCCGTGTTTCCGTCAAAGGTCAGCTTCTTTTTGTTAGTGCCGTTTTTGGACAGGTATGCGGTAACGCTGCTGCCCTCCGCGGTCTGCTTTCCGAAGTAAACCCATGCCGCGTCCCACTCCTCGCGAAGCTCGGCGTGCATTACTCTTGCAGAGCGGATAGGGCCTGCCATAGCGGGATAAGCGGTATTGAACAGGGCGACCGTTCTGGTATAGCCGCCGCGGGCAAGCGGCATATCATAAAGTATATCCGCCGTTCCGACGCCGAGCTGAGGCAGGGCGCCGCCGAAATTGTCAATGTTTACCATAAGCGGGCTGTACACCTTGTCCTCGCTTTCGGGAAGACCGGTGATGTCGCTCTGCCCGGGAATAACGGGATTGTTTTCAAAGGTGCTGTTAACGGTAATCTCGCGCGATGATTTTGCGTCAATAACCGTCATGCCTTCCTCCTTCGCAAACGCGAAGGAAAGCGAGGATACTATCATAAGAAACGCTACAAATGCTGCAAAAACTTTCCTCAATATTTCCACCTCCATTTTTTATCATATATAAAGGGATACAATTATCGGTTTTCATCCACAAATTCGCAAAAATCCATAATTTTTTACTGCGCGTAAGGATTTTCATACTCGCCGCCGAACGACCAGTCAACAGTCGGCTCAGCGGGAAGGAAGCTGTCGCTCTTGACTCCGTTCAGCACAAAACCCATGTCAACATAGAGCATGAGCGTTCCGCTCGGAAGGAAAAGCTCCTCAATTTCGGCGTTTTTCGTAAGACCCTCGGGCAAATCGCTGTCGATAAGGTCGCTCAGCTGATTCTGCTTTGTCGTCTTAAGCTCGTCATAAAAGGAAACCCTGAGGCTGTACGCGCCCGGATAGAGCATTCCGAAATAATAATGCCCGCTCTCATCCGTTACGGCGCTCGAAACCTCAGCGCCATCCTTGAAAAGGCTTACCGTGATTCCGGGAATTCCGCGCTCGCCAGTGTCCTGAACGCCGTTTTCGTTTTCGTCAAGGAAGGCGGTATCGCCGATGCTGCCGGGGCTGATTGTGCCGACTCCGGCGCTGAGATACGCCCCGCCCATCGAAAGCGTCAACACGGGCGAAAGCCCGTCAAGCCCGTTGCCCGCTTCGGCAACGCTGCCCATTTCCGTTCCCCACGGGGAGGCTGTCGTGAAAAGATGACCCTCGGTAAGCGTAAACGCAAGCTGATACTCGCCCGGCATAAGGTTATCGAAACGGTATGCCCCGTCCGCGCCGGTAACGACGCTGTTCTCGCCCTCAAGCCCGAGAAGTGTAACGCTTACGCCTTCAAGAGTCGGCTCGCCCTCGTCAAGCAGACCGTTGAGATTCAAGTCCTCCCACGCGCTTCCGGCGATGACGCCCGTCTGAATCATCGCAACGGTCAGCTCGCGGCTCTCTCCCGAAAGCAGCGCGAACTCGCCCGTGCTGCCCTCTGTTTCCGAAATAACGGAGATGTCGTTGTTCCCCTCGGAATAGGGCGCAAAGGATATGCGCTTTTCCGTTTTGCGCTCCACCTTGAGCGTATATGCTCCGGGGCGAACCGCGGCGAAGATGTAGCTTCCATCGTTTTCGCTTTCGGTTTCAAAGGTCGTCACGCCGTCGGCGGAAACGAGCGTAAGGCGCGCGCCGGATACGCTCGGGTCGCCCTCGTCATATACGCCGGAAAGATTCGAGTCAAGGTAAACGCTGCCCGAAACGGACGCGCGGACTACAACCGCAACCTCGGCGTTTCCTCTGTCGTCCGCCTGCTCAAGCGTGAAGGTTTTGCTTACGGTATTCGCTCCGACAGTTCCGAACAGGCTGTCGCCCAGAGAGGAAACAAACAGCATATCATCGGGAATTGTAAGGGAGACGGTATAGCTGCCCGGCATGAGTTTTGGGAAGGAGAAGCGGCCGAATTCATCTGTCGTTTCGCTAATCGTTTCGCCCGTGCGCTCATCCTTCATCGAAACGCCGATTCCGCCAAGGACGCGCTCGCTCTTGCCCTGTACGCCGTCGAGGTCGACGTCCTCCCATATAACAGCGCCGATTCCGGCAAGTTGGATTACGCCGATTGCTTCTTCCTCCCTGTCCTCGGTCATAACAAGGGTAAAAGGCTCGGTCATGTAGTTACGCGTTTCGCTCTTTACGCTGCGGTAAACCATATTGTCGCTGACGGTATAGAGCAGCCTGTATTCGCCGGGCATACAGTTTTCAAGGGTGAAGTATCCGTCCTCATCGGTTGCTGCGCTCAGCCCGATTAATTCGCCGTCAAGACTCGCAAGCGCGACAACGACGCCCTTTGCCCCGCTATCGCTTATGTCCATCGCGCCGTTTTCATCTTTGTCAACATAGACCCTGCCGCTTATCGCAGTGGCGAGTATAAGCCCGCTGTCAACGCCGTAAACCCGCGCGCCCATCTCAAGCTCCATCACGCCCGAAAGCGCGCTTGAGCCTTCAAGGGTAACAAAATCGTTCGCGTTTTCCTCTCCGGCGTTTCCGCTCCTCGAGAAGGAATAATCGCCGCTCGGCGTGACCTTTACATAATATCTGCCGGGCGCGACGGAATCAAAGCTGTATGAGCCGTCCTCGCCCGTTTGGGTTTTGTAATAAGCAGCGCCGGAAACTTCCTCAACCAGCTCCACAGTAACGCCCTGCGCGCCGACCTCTATCGGCTGACGGATTCCGTCATAGGAGGAATCGAGGAACGCCGTGCCGGAAACCCGCGCGGCGATGTATACGCCCATGTCAATCGTGGTTTCCGATTTGGACGCAAGCTTCATATCGGCGGTGTTCATTTCGGAAACAGGAGCGGTAAGGTCGTTTGATTCAGAGCCGAACGAGGTGAAATACACTCCGTCCGGAAGACTGCACTCAAGGCGGTAAGCTCCCGCGCGCAAATCATCAATCTCATACGAGCCGTCCTGAAGGCTTGATGTGGTCATAACCGACTCAGCAGCGCCGCCCTTGATTGAATAAACCTCAAGCGAAGCGCCCTCAAACGGCATTTCACCCTCATCAAAGCTTCCGTTCAGGTTGGAATCAACGAAAAGCCTGCCCGTTATTCTGGCGTTGCCGACGCCGCCGAAAATATAATTGAAAACGTCGCTCGGCTTGAGATAGCGCGACAAATCCGTATCGCCGGAGTTGCCTCCGCGGACGAAGGAGCGCTCCGCCTCGTTTATGCTTCTGACGTTTGCGGAAAACACATAGCCGTCGGGATAGGCGACATGAATGCTTACCCTGCCGGGGCGAAGATTGTCAAACACAACCTTGCCCGATTCATCGCTGACCCTTTCCTCGATAAAGCCCGTGGTATCGTGCGTTATCGTGACCGTGACTCCGGCAAGTCCGTTTTCGTTTCCGTCGTCATAAAAATAACCGTCGTTATCGTCGTCCGCCCAGAACATGAAGTCGATTTCAGCCGTCGGAACGCCGGCAGCTTTTATTTCAATGGCTCTGTTGCCTACGGCAAACGGCGCGGTTTCGCCATAGCGGGAATCCTTGCCGCCGAGCATAAGCTGGCTTGAATACTTGGACTCCTCGTCCGGTCTGGTTACAAGAAAGCCTGCCGGAAGCGAAACGCCGATAATGTATTCGCCCGCGGGAAGCCCTTCAAAGGTTACATTCTTTCTATTCAGCTTTTCGGTTTCGGCTACGAGCGTTTTAACGCCGTTTTGCATACGGAACAGCGAAATAACCGAGCCGATAAGGTTATCGCCGGTTTCATATTTGCCCTGCGTGGCGTTATTGTTATCGTCGCAGAAAAGCTCAACGGTAACGGAGGCGGTTCCCGTCTGCTGACCATCGGAAGGCGCTTCAGACATTGAAACGCGGATATCCTCTACGACATCCCCATCGCCGACGGCAAAGGGAAGCCCGTGATAATCCGCGCCGTCCGCTCCCTCAATCGTTTCGGCTCCGCCAAGCGGCGTCATATCGGCGGTTATGGCTGCCGAAAGCAGATACGAGCCGGAGGGAACCGTGTCGAAAGCAAAGCTCCCGTTTTCAGCCGTCTGAACGGTTTTTACGGAAGTCATCTCTCCACTTTCGCTGACGGAATACAGCGTAATATACAGATATGAAAGCGGGCTTTCATCGGCGCTCATGGTTTCGCTCAAATCATTGTCCACAAACGCCGTGCCGGTTATCGCGCCGTCGGCAAGCGCCAGCGCGGAAAAGGCGCAAAGCAGGAGCGCCAGCACGAAAAAGCAAATCTTCTTCACTTGAAATAATCCTCCGTAACTTTCCGTAAGTATACCGATAACAAAGTATGTTAACGACCGTATTTTACCTGAATAGCTCCGCTGTGTCAATGCAGCGCAAAAGCGGTTTTGAATGGGCGGCGAACTTGACACGGCGGCGACCCCGCATTATATTAGACGCTGACGGAGGCGATTTTGTTGCAGGAGATATACAGCTTTTCCAAAGTTTTATCATTTGAGGACGTTGATTGCTACGGGCGCTGGCGTGCGGACAGGATATTCCTTTTGATGCAGAACGCCGCTACCGCGCACTCGAATCTTTTGGGAGTCGGCAGGAAACCGCTGCTTGAGAAAAACGTAATCTGGGTTCTGAGCCGCGCGGAGCTTCACATGGACAGGTATCCGCAATTCGGCGAGGAAATAAAGGTCAACACATGGCCGGGCAAGATGCGCCATTTCTTTGCCCCGAGATATTTCATACTCTATGCGGGCGGCGAAAAGATTGGCTGCGCCGTGGAGCTATGGCTGATTGTAGACCTTGAAAAGCGCAGGATGGTCGACCCCAAGGCTAAGGGAATAGAAATGCCGGACATTGATTTGGAAAGCCCGCTGCCGATGCCCGCCGGAGCGGAAGCGCCGCAGACGCCGGACAGGACGGTAACGCGCCGCGCGACCTTCAGCGACCTTGACGAAAATATGCACGTCAACAACACAAGCTATATAACATGGCTTCTTGAAAACCTCGACACCTATTCAATGGAAAGCAGGGAAATTTCGCTCCTCAAAGTCGATTACACGAAGGAAATCAAGCCCGAAACGCAGGTCACGCTTGCCTTTTCCGATAATGCGGACGGCTTTGCAATGCTCGGCTCAGGCGCCGAGGGCGAAAAGCATTTCGTGATTTCCGGCAAAATGCGCGGGCGCTGAAGCGCGGGAAAGACGCGTATACATTTAGCCTCGCGGATGGTATAATAAGCAGATTCCATTTTTGATTAAAGGGGGAAGGCAAAACGAAGAAACGCAGAATCGCGGCGGCGCTGCTGACTGCCGTTATAGCTCTGACGGCGCTGTTTTCGACGCTTTCCCTCACGAGCGCTTTTGCCGCCGACGAATACAACGCGTCGCGCCCGCAGGATTTGACAACGGAGCAGATAACCGCGACGTCGGTAATGCTCGTTGAGAGAAAAAGCAACACGATACTGCTCCAGAAAAACGCGGACAGGGCGATTGCTCCCGCCTCCACAACAAAGATGGTAACGGTTATTCTCGCACTTGAGCACGGAAACCTTACCGACAGCGTATACGTATCGGCAAACGCGCTGAACATTCCGGAGGACGCGGCAAACATAAAGCTTCTGGAGGGCGAGGAGCTTCCGCTTGAGGATTTGCTCTACTCGCTCATGCTGCGCTCGGCAAACGACGCGGCAATTGCCGTAGCGGAATATGTTTCCGGCTCGGTTAGCGGGTTTGTTGAGCTGATGAATTCCTTTGTCTACCGTGTCGGCTGCACCGGAACGCATTTTACAAACCCAAGCGGGCTTGACGAGGACGGACATTATTCGACAGCTGCCGACCTTGCTATTATAGCCTCCTACTGTATGCAGAACGAGAGCTTTGCGAGAATGGCGCGCACGACGAGCTATACGATACCCAAGACGAACCTGAGCAGGGCGCGCAGCCTGAGCAGTTCCAACGAGCTGCTGCTTGACGGCGCGGAGGGCGAAACAAGCAGGTTTTACCCCTACGCCAACGGCATAAAAACAGGAACGACCGACAGCGCGGGCTACTGCCTCGTTTCCTCAGCCACAAAGGACGGAGTAGACCTTATCGCGGTCGTTATGAACACATCGGCAAACGGCAGATGGACGGATTCGAGACGGCTTTTTGAATACGGCTTTACGCAGTACGTTTCCGCAACGCCGAAGGAGCTTTTCGAGCAGAATCCGTTTACCGTGGATATTTCGGGCTTTTCCGAAACGGACACTCAGCTAGGCAAGCTGCCGCTTTCGCTAAAGCTGCTTTCGAACAAGGAATGCTATATAACCGGCACTCAGGACGAGCTTGACGCGCTTGCATACAATTTCAAAAGTGAGGTTGTAATCCAGTATCAGCGCGATTTTGCCGCGCCAGTTAACGCCGGAGAGCAGATGGGAACGCTTACGTATTACCCTGCGGGCGCAGACGCCGTCGAGTACGCGCTGATAGCCACAAGAACCGTTGAAGCGCGCACGGACGTGCCGCCGACGCTTGCGCAGATTGAGTCCTACACATATTCGGACAAGAATCCCTTCCCCCGCTTTTCGCTTGAATACGTCATTATTCCTCTTGCCGTATTGATTCTGCTTGCGTATATTTTCCGCAAGCTCTGGCGCAGAAGGAAAAAGAACAAAGTGGAAAGAAAGCGCGTTCCCAAGCCGAAATTCCGCTCGTACAGATAGCGCTTTCGCGCGCCGGACAAGCTGAAAAGCGCTTGTAACGCGCAAACGCCTGCTTGAAAAGCGGCACAAAAATATGCTAAACTGTAAAAACAGGCACGAGCCGCCGCAACACGCGAGCCGCGCCGTTTTTTTGCCGCCCGAGGGCGGAGAATAAGGAGAAAAGCAATGAATCAGAAGGATATTGCAGAAATCAAGCGCCGCCTGAACCCCGAAAAGAACAGCCTGACGGCGCTTCGCGGGCTGTATGTCAATAACAGGGGCGAAATCATATCGGACTTCGACTACGCGCCGGGCAGCATTCCGCAGGAGGAGCTTGAAAAATACCTTTCGCTTATGAAGCGCTCGCTTTCCGGAACAATCGGGCAGAATCTGCTTTCCGTTGATTTTTCATCCGAGCAGGCGGAGAACGGAAAAGAACATGGAATCCTGATGAACATGGTCAGAAGCGGGCTTACGGACGACGACGCTCTTGCCGAATTCTTTGACGAGGCGATTGACTATATCAAGAAGGCGGGCGGAAGCGGCGCGCAGTCCGTCGAAAGCGAGCAGGAGGCGTGCAATTATCTGATTCTGATGGCGCACGATAATTATGACGTTCCCTTCCGCGCCGCAGACGGCGAAAACGACGCTGAAAGAGCCTCGGAGGTGTTCAGCTACATTCTCTGCTGCCTCTGCCCCGTAAAGCAGACGAAGCCCGCGCTGAGCTATTTCGCGCAGAGGAACGAGTTCCACTCCCGCCTGTCGGACTGGGTTGTAAGCGCGCCGGAAATGGGCTTCATGTTCCCTGCGTTTGAGGACGGCGGAGCGGATATTTACCGCGCGCTTTTCTACACAAAGGACGCTTCCGACACGCGGGACGATTTTACCCTGCGCGTATTCGGCTCGGAAATGCCGATGAGCGCCCTTGAGCAGCAGGAAACCTTCCAGAGCATAATGCTCGGCGCGCTCGGAACGGATTGCAATATAAAGACCGTTCAAGCCGTTCACGAAACAATCAGCGAGAAAATCAAGGAGCGCAGCGCCGACAGAAGCGCGGAGCCGCTCAGCCTTACAGGCGGCGACGTTCGCAAGGTGCTTGAGGAATGCGGCGTCAGCGGCGAAAAAGCCGAGGAATTCGAGCAGCGCTACACGGAGGAATTCGGCGAAAAGGCGGAAATTCCCGCCGTCAACACGCTTTCGCCCAAGCAGTTCAAGATTAAAACGCCAAGCGTTACCATTAACGTCGACCCCGAAAGAAGCGACCTTGTGGAAACGCGAATCATTGACGGAAGGCAGTACATAATGGTGCTTGCCGACGGCGATGTGGAAGTGAACGGAATCAAGATTAACTGGTAAAGGAATTTACGGCTGCAAAGGCTGCGCCGGAGTTATTTTGTTTATATACAAGAGGAAGCGCCGAAAGCATTGCTTTCGGCGCTTACCTTATGCGCGGCGGGTTATCGCCGCGTTTGATTTTAGCCTTTGCGGAGGCTTTCAATCAGCTTTTTGTCCGCAGGGCAGAATTCGTAGTCGGAAAGCTCCGAAGGCGTTATCCATCTGATGTCGTTATGCTCAAGCTTTTTTACCGAGCCCGAAACGATTTCGGCGCTGATTAGCGACAGATGGATTTCGCCCGAAGGATAGGCGCAAACCGTTTCCGCGCACAGCTCTCCGGCGCGGAGAGTAACCGAAAGCTCCTCAAGGCATTCCCTTTCGATTGCCTGCTGCATTGTTTCGCCTTTTTCAACCTTGCCGCCCGGAAACTCCCACAGAAGGGCGTTGCTTTTTCCTTCCGCCCTCCGGCATATCATAATCCTGCCCTCGCGCCTGACAAGCGCCGCGACAACCTCCAGCATTTCCCTCACCGATTTCTTATGAATTTACGAGTTTTGGCTGCGCGTTGCTGCTCGAATCCGCAGTTTTTTCGCGCGTCATCTCTACAAGTAGGGGGTCAAGCATTCGGGACAGCTCTATCGCTTCGTCATATCTGCCCTTGAGGTAGAGCGTTTCAAGCTTCCCGCGAAGCTTTTCCAGCTTTTGTTTTGTTACGTTCTTCTTCATGTATTTTTCCCCCTTCCGCGGCATTGCCACACCGAGAAATGCGCCGGCAGTATCTTTGCAGCATCTTTTGCGTAATCCGTTATCTGCTGCTGTATCCGCCTGTGATACATACATATTGTATCAGCCTTATGCCGCGCACACAATGTCTGCCTTTGTCGAAGGATGACGGCATATGTCGAAAGGATATAAAAATACAATTATTTTTCAAATATGGGGTTGATTTTCTTTAAGGTTGTTTCATAACCCGTGGAAAATCCGCTCATATGATAGAGCTTTATTTCGATGGCTTCATTCTTTATTCGGCAGATTCCGTCCAGATAGTTATAGAAGGCGACGGTTGCGTAGCCGTTTCCCCCGCAGCCGAAATCCGACTGAGCCTTGCGAACGGCGGCAAGCGTCTTTTTTCCGTAGATTCCGTCAGCGTCGCTTATAGAAAGGTAGTCAATCTCCGCGAGCATTCTCTGAATTTTCCTTACAAACGCGCCCTTGTTTCCGGAGCGAAGAACGGTTCCGACAAGATTATCCTGCCATACGCCGTAGCCCAGAACGCGGGATTCGTAGGCGTCGTGGCTCTCGCGCTGCACCTTGTCCGGCCAGTTGCCCTCGATTACATGAACAGTAACCCCGCCCTTGCCGTCCTCCGTGACATATTCGACAAGCGCGGTATGGTCCGTGTTCCCGTTATTCCTGATTGAGTAAAACACTATATCGCCCGGGCGCGGAACATAGCTGTTCTCCTTCATATAATCGTTCTGCCCAAGATACCACTGGCTTCCCCAGTTATCAATCTTTCCCTTGCGCGCCACAAAGCGCCCCTGCTGCATGAACCAGCCGGAGCCTTTGTTCGTGCCTGTCCAGTAGGGGTAAACCGTTCTGAGAATGCTCGTTCCGTAGGTCTTGTCCGTCTGGTCAAAGCACCAGCAAAGGAATTCGGCGCACCATTGAGCGTGCGGGTCGCCCGCCCACTCGCCGTATTTGGTGTAGCCGCTCGCGCTTTCGGTATAGCCAAGCTCGCCCCGCGCAACGTCAAGCAGCCTGTAAACATATTCGGGAATCTGCTCTTTTTTGCGCGTATCCCTGAAAAAAACGCTGTCCGCCGCGGCAGGCGGCGCAGGCAGGGCAAACAGCAAACACAGGCATATAGCCGCCAGTGCCTTTCTCCGCATACGCTCGCCTCCCAAAGCCATAAATCTTATGATAGTATAAGCCCGCATTATGTCTTTGTCAAAGGGAATCAAAGGCAGACAGAATAGATATGCGCCTAAACCGCAGCGGATATATTTTGTTTGCAATTTTACGCTTTGTCGTGCTATCATTATATTGACTTAATCAAGCAAACCAATAACCCGACGACCGACAAACAAGGAGGAAACAATCATGCGTAAAATAAGCGTAATTCTCGCTCTCGTGCTGTCTGTTTTCATGCTCCTCCCGCTTACGGGCGCAATCGCGGAAAACGAAATCACAATTCAGGATATAATCGATGCAAGCCAGACAAAAGCAGTGCTTGAAAACCACAAGAGCTTCCGCGTTTTCAATAATCCGCTCGTGGAAAACTATGTTGTCTACGACACATATGTCGACGGCGAATACATTTATATGCAGACGCCCGACTACGACGGGCTTTTCAGCAGCGAGCTTGAATTCTGGTGCGACGTAAAGGGCACGCCCGAACAGCTCTACGTCAAAACAATCAACTGCGCAGGCACGGAGTTCAGTATGTCAAGCTTCGCGTACTGCTTTGTCGACCCGCTTTCCACGGCGCTTGAAAAGATAATCAGCTGCGAAACTGTGGGCGACACCCTCGTCGTAACTGCGCGGATGAGCAGCGAGGACACGGCAAGAACCTTGACAGGCAAGGTTCCGCTTGCGGAGGGCGATGTGCTTGAAGTTATATACAACCTTAATCCCGAAACCCTGGAAGTACAGACCAGCACGATGGCGATAGTTTCCGTCGATGGAACAACAAACGTATTCTTCAACTTCCATGCGGAGTACGATGTCGAAATGCCGGAAGAAGGAAAGGCGCTGCTTGAGCGCGCGACTTCCGCCGAAAGCACCTGTACGATGACCGTAATCCTCTACCCCAACACGGAAAACGAGGAAACCCGCACAATCAAGGTCATTCCCGGCGACAGCGCCTCCTTCTATCTTCCCGACGGCTGCGCCATCTACAAGGACGCCGCCCTTACGGAATTGCTCAACAACCGTGTTCCTCTTATAACCGAGGACGTAACCTTCTACTGCGGAGAGGCAAAAGCGGAGTAAAATCTGCTATTCTCTGTTGTAAACAAGCTTTCCCGATTTATATGTCTTAATAACCTTTATATCGCGCAATTTGTCCGCAGGAACGGCAAGCGGGTTATCCGAAAGGATGATGAAATCCGCCTTCCTTCCTGCGGACAGAATTCCCTTTGCGGCTTCCTCGCCATACTGAAAGGCGGCGGAAGCCGTAACCGCTTTAAGCGCATCATAAACGGGAATGCGCTCGCCAGCGCCAAGAAGGACTCCGCCGCGCGTTATTCTGTTTGCGGCGCACCATACCGTTTCAAGCATATCAGGTTCGATTACCGGCGAATCCTGATGGAATGTGAAGGGAGTATTCAGCCTCAGCGCGTCGGCGGCGGGGCTGATTTTTTCTGCGCGGCGAAAGCCGAAATTGCTGATATGCGTATCCCCGTGATGATAGCAATGCGCGATAAAGAAAGAAGGAATGATTCCGAGGCGTTTCAGGCGCGGAAGCTGGAGCGGCGAAAGAAGCTGAGCGTGAATCATGACGGGGCGCAGAGCCGCGAATTTTTCCCTTTCGCAAAACCCTTCCGCGCACCTCAGAAACTGCTCCGCCGCCGCGTCGCCATTGCAGTGCGCAAGAAGCTGCCAGCCGTTTTTTACTGATTTTTCAATCGCCGCGCTGACCTCCGCGTCCGTCATTGACGAAACGCCGAAGTTTTCATCGCTACCGATATACGGCGTTTTCATCCATGCGGTTCTGCCCTGCGGCGAGCCGTCAAGGATGATTTTGCAGCCGCCGAGCCTGAAACGCGAGCTGTACCCGCCTGCCGAATCGGGAAAGGCTTTCCGGAACTCGCCCCCGCATTCAAGCTGCGGGTAGCCGACAATATCAATTATAAAGGCTTTCTTTGAAAGAAGCAGGCGGTAAAGCGGCAGCATTTGGCTTACCATCATGCCCTCCTGCGCAGTGGCTATGCCGTAGGAGGCGTATTTCTTCTGCGCTTTTTCAAAGGCGCTGAGCAAAAGCTCAGGCTCCGGCAGCGGCAGCTTTTTCGCCGCCTCAACAAAATCATTTTCCTCAAGATAGCCGTCCTTATCCCTGCCGCTCATCGTCAGCGCGGAAAGCGCGGAGCTGCTGAAAACGCCGAAATGCCCCGATTTATGCTGAAGCGCGACCTTGTAATTCGGAAAAGCCGCGTCAAGCAGGGCTCCCGTCGGGTGCTTTTTCTCCCTTAGGTGGTTATGCTCATAGCCTTTTGCGATAATCCACGCGCCGTCCTGCAAGCCGTTTTCATCGCGGAATTTGCTCAAGATGTCGATGATGTCCGAAAACGATTCTGCGCTTTCCAGAGGCGCCTGCGAAAGCGAAATCGCATAGGAGGAAATATGGCTGTGCGCGTCAATGAAGGCGGGCATAAGCGTTTTGCCGCCGAGCTTAACCAATGCCGCGCCGCTCGTCTTTTCAAGAACCTCGTCGGCAGAACCGACAGAAAGGATAACGCCGTCCTCGACAAGCATTGCCTCCTCAGGTTCGGGGCTTTCCATCGTAAGCACATTTCCGCCAGAATAAACAGTTTTCATAGGCTCTCCGACAACTGATTTATCGGAAATATTATGTCCTTTCCGAATGGATTTCAGCCGTTTCTATTTCATCAATCAGCTCGGAAATTTTGGTTTCTTTTGCTTAACATACGCAGGCAGAGCGCCGCGCCGCTATATAGAAACGCGCAAAATTCCTTATCCGTAACGATTGACAGACGAGGGCGATAATAATATAATAGCAAGGATATCAGTCGGAGTGGCGGAATGGCAGACGCAGGAGACTTAAAATCTCCCGGGAAACCGTGCGGGTTCGACCCCCGCCTTCGACACCATTATGGCTGCCGCCGAAACTGTTCGCGGCAGCCGATTTGCTAAATGCATATGTCAGAAAGGAAGATGCTCCCATGAGAATCAGCTCATGCTACCGGACGGGCAAGGTTGTGTTTTCCGTAGAAATCTATCCTCCGAAAAAGGAGACGGGAAGCATCGACCGCATCTACGTTACAGCCGAAAGGCTTTCGGCTTTGAAGCCCGACTTTATTTCCGTTACCTACGGCGCGGGCGCGAACCTTGCGGACAACTCGACCTGCGAAATAGCCTCCAACATAAAGAGCCGCTTCGGAATTGAAACTGCGGCGCACCTCACTTGCGTGAACTCAACGCGCGAGGAGGTTTCAATAATGCTCTCGCGCCTCAAGGACGCGGGGATTGAAAACGTTATGGCGCTTCGCGGCGATATCAACCCTGCCGTTCCCCCAAAGAACGTTTTCCGTCATGCCAACGAGCTTGCAATCGCCATCCAGCGGCAGTGCGATTTCTGCATTCTCGGCGCGTGCTATCCCGAAGGGCATTACGAAAGCCGCTCGCTTGAGGCGGATATTGAGAACCTGAAATACAAGATAGGCGCGGGCGTCGAGGTGCTGATAAGTCAGCTGTTCCTCGACAATTCCGTGTTCTACCGCTTTATGGACAAGATTCGCGCGGCGGGGATTGCCGTTCCCGTGAGCGCGGGCATTATGCCAATCGTCCGCGAAACGCAGATAAACAAAACGATTGCGCTTTCCGGAACGAGCCTTCCGCACGATTTCACGGCGCTTGTCGGGCGGTTTGAAAACGACCCCGACAGCCTTTACAAGGCGGGAGTCGATTATGCGGCGGCGCAAATCAACGACCTTATCGACCACGGAGTCGACGGAGTGCATATGTATTGCATGAACCGCTCCGCAACGGCGGCTGAAATATATGAAAAGACCTTCGGCGCGCGCCCTGAGGCGAGAGGCTGAAAACTTGAAGGAGGCGGCGAAAATGCCCGAAATACTCATACTTGACGGCGGACTAGGCACAATGCTGCAAAAGCGCGGCAATACGTCGCGTCCGGAGCTTGCCTGCTTTGAATGCCCTGAGCTGCTTACGGAAATCCACCGCGAGTATATAGAAGCGGGCGCAAGCGTTATATGCGCAAGCACCTTTTCAGCCAACGCGCTCAAGCTTGAGGGGACGGGCAAAAGCGTCAGGGAAGCGGTAACAGCCGCCGTAAAATGCGCAAAGCGCGCCGCCGAGGGGACAAAAACGCGGATTGCCCTTGACGTAGCACCGCTCGGAAAGCTGATGGAGCCTGCGGGCGAAATGACCTTCGATAAGGCGTACTCGCTTTTTGCCGAAATGATTACGGCGGGGCGGGACGCGGGCGCGGACATAATATATTTGGAAACGCAGACGGACTTGCTAGAAATCAAGGCGGCTGTTCTGGCGGCAAAGGAGCTGACAAGCCTGCCCGTATGGGCGAGCATGACCTTTGAAAAAAGCGGGCGAACCTTCACCGGCTGCTCGCCGGAGGCAATGGCGCTGACCCTTTCCGGACTTCACGCCGACGCCCTTGGCGTGAACTGCTCGATGGGCCCTGCGGAGCTGCTGGATATTTTTAGGCGAATTCGCGCGTATACCGATTTGCCGATGATTATAAAGCCGAACGCAGGTCTGCCCGACCCGACGACGGGCGAGTACAGCATTGGCGCAAAGGATTTTGCGCAGGAGCTTGAGAAATATCTTCCATACGGTGTATTCGCGATGGGCGGCTGCTGCGGAACGACGCCCGAATACACAAGGGAGCTGAAGCGCAGGTTTTCGGGAGTGATTTCCGAAAAGCCCGCCTTTATACGCAAAAGCGCGCTTTGCTCGTCGTCAAGGGTTGCGGTTATCGACCATGTTACCGTTATAGGCGAAAGAATCAATCCGACGGGCAAAAAGCTGTTCAAAAAAGCCCTTGCCGAGCATGACATGGACTACATAATAACCCAGGCGGCGGAGCAGCAGGAGGCGGGCGCGGAAATTCTGGATGTAAACGTGGGTCTGCCGGGAATCGACGAAAAAGCGATGATGACGGACGCCGTCAGGGCGATTCAGGGCGCTTCTCCCCTGCCCCTTCAAATCGACAGCGCAGACAAGGGCGCAATCGAGGCGGCGCTCAGGATTTACGCCGGAAAGCCGATTATCAACTCCGTAACTGCGGAAAAAGCGCGGCTTGACGCAATTCTTCCGCTCTGCTATAAATACGGCGCGGCGGTCGTCGGGCTGACGATGGACGAAAAGGGAATACCGCTTCGCGCGGAGGAACGCCTCGAAAAAGCGGAAATTATAGCAAAAGCCGCCGACGAATACGGAATTCCGCGCGAGGATTTGTTTATAGACTGCCTTACGCTTACCGCAAGCGCGCAGCAGAAGGAAGTTATGGAAACCCTGCGCGCGGTAAGAATGGTAAAGGAAAAGCTCGGAGTCAAGACGGTTCTCGGCGTATCCAACATAAGCTTCGGGCTGCCAAACCGCGAGCTTGTCAACAAAACCTTCCTAACGATGGCGATGACTTCGGGGCTTGATTTGCCGATTATGAACCCGAACAACGCGGAAATGATAAGCGCGGTGCGGGCATATCACCTGCTGAGCGGTTATGACGAAAACTGCGAGGACTATATAAACCGCTATCAGGGCGCGGAGGTCAAGCCGACGCCTCACGGCGAAAAGCGAAGCCTTTTCGACTCCGTTCTCAAGGGGCTTGCCAAGGAGAGCGCGGAATCCTGCCGGAGAGAGCTTGAAACGCGCGAGCCGCTGTCAATCGTTCAGGAAACGCTTATTCCGGCGCTGGACAAGGTTGGCGAGCTGTTCGAGCGCGGAAGGCTGTTCCTTCCGCAGCTGCTCAGGGCGGCGGAAGCGGCGCAGAGCGCTTTTGAGTGCATACGCCTTTTCTACCAAAGCTGCGGGCGCGCCGACGAAAAAGGCAAGGGGCCAGTTATCATAGCAACCGTTCAGGGCGATATTCACGATATAGGCAAGAATATTGTCAAGGTGGTTATGAACAACTACGGCTATGAAATCATCGACCTCGGCAAGGATGTTCCTCCCGAGGAAGTGCTGAAGGCGGCTAAGGAAACCGGCGCAAAGCTGATAGGATTAAGCGCGCTGATGACGACCACCCTTCCTGCCATGGAGAAAACCATTGCGCTTCTGCGCGGCGAGGGAATCACGGCAAAAATCATGGTCGGCGGCGCCGTGCTGACGAAGGAATACGCGGAGAAAATCGGCGCGGATTATTACGCCAAGGACGCAAAGGCGAGCGCCGATATAGCCAAAGAGGTTATCGGCTGAAGCCGCGCAAGGCAAACGCAAGCATTTAAACGTAAAGCCCCGCCGAAAGGAACATCTCCTTTTTGCGGGGCTTGCTTTGTGGTATGAATTTACCGCCGTGCGAATGTTTACTGCTTTTTCAGCTTTTCAAGTTCCTCGATTCCGTCTGTGATTCCCTCTGCAAGCAGCTGCTGATACTGCGGCGTTGAAAGAAGCTCGTCCTCTACGGCGTTGCTCATATAGCCAAGCTCGATTAGGAAGGCGGGCATTTTTGCCCAGTTATTGCCGACATAAGTGTTGTTGAGCTTCGCGTAGCCCTTCTGCTGACCCGTTGCGTTTTTTATCGCGTCAAGAAGCGTATTAGCCCAAAGGCTGTATGTTTTCGCGTCGGTAAGCTCCTTTGCATAGGTCGATGAGTACGGGCTGAAAATCCTGATTCCGTTTGATTTTTTGCTGTCCGCATTATCGGCGTGCAGGCGAAGGAAATAATCCGCGTTTGCGTCATTCGCAATTCCGGCGCGCTTCAGATTATCAAGCCCCGCGTTCTGAACCTCGCGCGTCATAACGACGTCCGCGCCTCTGCTGAGCAGCTCGTCGCGCAAAAGAAGCCCGATTTGCAGCATTACAATCGACTCGCGGCGGAGCGTATACTTGCCGCGCGCCATTCCGCCGACAGTCGTTTTGCTTCCCGAAAGCCCGGGGCCTCTCGGCTCAAGCTTTTTGACATACTCGGACTGATGCCCGGGGTCAATGCATACCGTAACGCCGCTCAGACTGCCGCTTTCGGCTTTCTCGGCTGCCGGATACGGCTCAAACTCCGGCGATACCGGCGCGAATTCGGCAATCGTTTTCTGGTCTGCGGTGTTAATCTTAATCTTGACGGTCATTCCGGGATGAACGAAGGCAAGCGGAATGCTGCCGGAAAATTTCCCGTCCGTCGGGAGCAGGGCGAAGATACCGCTCGAAAATTTGGACGAATACTCGATTTGCAAAAACGGATAATCGGGCGCGGAAAAAGCAAATTCGATTCCGTTTTCCTTCCATTCCGCCTGAAAATCCGCCGCTGCATCCTCCGCGGCGGCAGGAGCGCAAAGCCCTGTAAGCAGCGCTATGCAAAGCAGCAGGGAAATCATCCAAAGCGTTCCTGACATTCTCATTTTCGCATTTTCCTTCCATATCAATCATCGCTTGATAATACGTAGATTATACAGCCGCGCGCCGGTTTTGTAAACAACGCCGCAGCACCGCCGCGCGATTAACCCCCTTATATTTTTATTACTCTTTGTGAATTCGTTGACAGTACAGCGCCCTCCGTAGTATAATAATGCGTTGTTTTCAGGATTCTAAACGGTGGAGGCTGAGTGATGGCACAGGAACAGTCGGATTTCACGCGGGAGGTCGAACGGCGCAGGACTTTCGCGATTATAAGTCACCCTGACGCCGGTAAAACCACGCTTACCGAGAAGCTGCTGCTCTACGGCGGCGCAATCAGGCAGGCGGGCAGCGTAAAGGCAAGAAAAGCGGAGCGCCATGCGACATCCGACTGGATGGAAATAGAAAAGCAGCGCGGAATTTCGGTAACGTCGAGCGCAATGCAGTTCGAGTGGAACGGCTGCCGGATTAACATCCTCGACACCCCCGGACATCAGGATTTCAGCGAGGATACATACCGCGTGCTTGTCGCAGCCGATTCGGCAGTAATGCTCATTGACGCCGCAAAGGGCGTTGAGGAGCAGACAATCAAGCTTTTCAAGGTTTGCCGGCTCAGAAATATTCCTATTTTCACATTTGTGAACAAGATGGACAGAGCCGCAAAAGACCCGTTTTCGCTTATGCAGGAGCTTGAGGATGTTCTGGGAATCCGCGCCTATCCCGTGGACTGGCCTATCGGAACGGACGGCGATTTTCAGGGCGTATATCACCGCGACGACAGAACCGTTGAGCTGTACGCGGGCGGCGACCACGGCAAGACACAGGTTCAGAAGCGCGAAATATCAATAGACGACCCGCTTATTGAAAGCGTGCTTGAGGAGCATTACCTCAAAAGGCTCAGGGACGAAACGGAGCTGCTCGACGTAGCGGGCGACGAATTCGACCTTGAAAGGGTTCGCAGGGGCGAGCTTACGCCGATGTTTTTCGGAAGCGCGATAACCAATTTCGGCGTTGAGCCGTTTTTGAACAGATTTTTGAGCTACACTCCCCCGCCGCTGCCCAGAATGAGCGACGCGGGCGAAATTGAGCCGACCGACGAGAATTTTTCGGGCTTCGTATTCAAGATACAGGCGAACATGAACCCCGCGCACCGCGACAGGCTCGCGTTCCTGAGAATCGTCAGCGGAACCTTCAAGAAGGGCATGGAGGTATGGCATTCCTCCTCCAACAAGATTGTTCAGCTAAAGCAGCCGCAGCAGTTCATGGCTGACGAGCGCGAAAGCGTTGAAACCGCCTATGCCGGCGACATAATCGGGCTTTTCGACCCCGGCTATTTCCGCTTGGGCGACACGCTGACGACAGGCAAACGGTTCCGTTTCGGCTCGATACCGGTATTCGCGCCCGAGCATTTCCTCCGTGTCAGCGCGATGGACTCGATGAAGCGCAAGCAATTCGTAAAAGGGCTTACGCAGCTGAGCGAGGAAGGCGCGATTCAGGTTTTCCACCGAACGGAGCAAGGGCGCGACGAGCTGCTTGTAGGCGTTGTCGGAATGCTGCAGTTCGACGTACTCGAACACAGAATGCGAACCGAGTACGGCGTAGAGCTTCGCATGGAGGAGCAGGATTTCCGCTACGCCAGATGGGTAGTCGACACGCCGAAGGACGTTGAGGAGCTGAAGCTCACATCAACCTCCGCGCGCGCGGTGGACAGAATCGGCAGCCCCGTGCTGCTGTTTGAAAACGACTGGTCAATCAGAATGGCACAGGAGAACAACGAGGGTCTGACCCTCACGGACACCTCTGCGCTGAGCGACCAAAAGAGCAGCCTGTAAGCGGCGGGAAAGCCCGCCATAAGAGAGAAGAGGATAAGTATGGTACGCAACGACATCCGCAATATTGCAATTATAGCCCACGTTGACCACGGCAAGACCACCCTGGTAGACGAAATGCTCAAGCAGGGCGGCATTTACCGTGAAAACCAGCAGACCGTTGAGCGCGTTATGGACTCGAACGACATCGAGCGCGAGCGCGGAATAACGATTCTTGCCAAGAACACAGCCGTACACTACAAGGACACCAAAATCAACATAGTTGACACTCCCGGCCATGCCGATTTCGGCGGCGAGGTGGAGCGCATACTGAAAATGGTGGACGGCGTGCTTTTGCTGGTTGACAGCTTCGAGGGCCCGATGCCGCAGACCCGCTTCGTTCTCAAGCACTCTCTTGATTTGAACCTGCCCGTAGTTGTGGTTATCAACAAAATGGACAGACCCGACGCGCGCTGCGAGGAGGTTGTCAACGAGGTATTCGACCTTTTCATCGACCTTGAGGCGGATGAAAAATATCTTGACAGCCCCGTTGTATTCGCTTCAGCGAGAAAAGGCACTGCAACGCTTGACCTCAAAAAGGAAAACGACAACCTGATTCCGCTGTTCGACACGATTATGGAGCATATTCCCGCTCCGGAGGGCGACAGCGACGGAGCCGCGCAGGTTCTTATATCCACAATAGATTACAGCGATTATGTAGGGCGCATCGGCATCGGCAGAGTCACGCGCGGAACGCTCAAGGAGGGCATGATGGCGGTGCGCTGCCATTATGACAAGCCGGGGCTGAATTCAACCCCGTTCCGCCTGACGAGTATGTTCGCCTTTGACGGACTCAAGCGCGTGCCGATTCAGGAAATTTCGATGGGCGATATAGTAGCGCTTGCCGGAATGAGCGATATTTCAATCGGCGACACTATATGTGACCCGCAGAACGCCGACCCGCTCCCCTTCGTACACATCAGCGAGCCGACCGTTACGATGACCTTCTCGGTCAACGACAGCCCGTTTGCAGGCCGTGAAGGGCAGTTCGTAACCTCCCGCCATTTGCGCGCGCGCCTTTTCAAGGAATTGCAGACGGACGTTTCCCTGCGCGTCAAGGAAACCTCCCCCGACACCTTCGAGGTATGCGGACGCGGCGAGCTGCATCTTTCCGTATTAATCGAAAATATGCGCAGGCAGGGCTACGAATTCCAAGTGAGCAAGCCGCAGGTGCTGCTCAGGGAAATCAACGGCGAGGTCTGCGAGCCTATCGAAAGAATGGTTGCGGACGTTCCGCAGGAGTACGCGGGCGCTGTTATTGAAAAGATTGGCCGCCGCCGCGGACAGATGTCGCATATGGGCAACGCAGGCTCACGCATCCGCCTTGAGTTCCTCGTTCCTTCGCGCGGGCTTTTCGGCTATCGCTCCGAATTCATGACCGATACGCGCGGAGAGGGCGTCATGAGCGCCGTTTTCGAGGAATATCAGCCGCTCAAGGGCGACATACCGCACCGCAACGTCGGCGCGCTCGTCTGCTTTGAAACGGGCGAGGCTACGCAGTACGGTCTTTTCTACGCTCAGGACAGAGGCACGCTTTTCGTAAGCGCCGGTATGCAGGTTTATGCCGGAATGCTTTGCGGCTCAAACGCGCGCCCCGACGATATAGTTGTCAACATCTGCAAAAAGAAGCACGTTACCAATATGCGTAACGCAAGCGCAGCTGAGGACGGTCTGCGCCTCGTATCCGTTCATCCGCTTACGCTTGAGGAATGCCTTGAGTTCATCGACGACGACGAGCTGCTCGAGGTAACGCCCATCAACCTGCGTATGCGCAAGCGCATTCTTTCCGCCGAGCTGCGCGCAAAGACCGCCGCTAAGCAGAAGGCGGGAGTAATGGCTGAGGATTGAGCCTTAGCAAGCCGTTTATACAAGATACATTTTCTCAAAGCGGGGCGAATTATCACCTCGCTTTTTAATGCTTTCTTAATCAAAAAAATCGGCGTATATGTTATTATATTATGGCAGGATAACACCAACCGACAGAAAGAGGATTAATTATGAAAAAAAAGCTGATAGCACTTCTGCTGGCGATTGCCATTCTGATACCCGCCGCAAGCGCGTTTGCAAGAGAAAGATACACAAAGCGCGAGGCGAGTTTCAGCAAAGAGCTGAGCCTTAATATCGACGACAGATTTGTTGACATCAATGTCAAGTCGGGAAGAAACGATGAAATCCAGATTCAGATGATGGAAAACGAGCATTACAAGTACACGCTTGAGGAGAAGGACGGAGAGCTCAACATCGTTTGCAACGATGAATCCACATGGCTCGACAAGTTCTTCCAGAACGTTTCCGACAACGACAGGGAGCTTAATATAACCCTTCCGAAGGATTATCAGAAAAGCATCTCCATAAAGTGTATGTTCGGCGAGCTTGATGTAGAGGACGCGGCGGCAAACGATTTGAGCGCAAATCTACAATATACCGACGGCGATTTCAAGAATGTAAAGCTCGGCGGCGGAATCGCCGTTATATCACAGTACGGCGACATTGAGATGGACGTTCTCTCCGCGCAGGCGGTTGCGATTAACGCGGAATATTCGGAGCTGGAGCTGAAAAACTGCGAAATTGCGCAGGGCGCTGCCGTTATTACTAAGTACGGCGACACGGAAATAAACAAGCTTTCCTTCGGCGAAAAGTTTATACTGAGCGGCTCGTACTCAAGGCTCTCCTTCAGAAACATCACCTTCGGAGCGCGGATGGAGATAACCTCCGATTTCGGGGATATAAACGGACGGCTTCCCGGAAAGAACGGCGACTACACCATAAGCTGCGAAACGAGCTTCGGAGACTCGAACCTTCCCTCAAAGAGCGATGGCGGGGCTAAGGAGCTTATCGTGAGCGCAAGCTACTCGGATGTTTCCGTTTCCTTCGGGAAATAAGGCGTGAACACACAAAATGTGCCGTCTGCGTTTTTGCGCGGGCGGCGCGTTTTATACTAAGCGCGGCGCTTGCGGGGCGGTCTTGTGGGCAAACTGCGGTTTTATTTTACCGCGCGTTATGCTATAATAAGTTTTCGATACCGCGGCGCGCATTTGCCTGATAAATACGGGCGGCTTTAGCGCCGCAGATTCTGTACGCCGCTGTTTTGAGGTGAAAAGATGAAGTTATTTCCGGAAGCGCCGCTTGGAATGAATCCCCAAGGCAGGGATAAAAGGACGCAGGCGCTCAGAATACAGTCGCTTATATGGCTGGTGGTTTACGCCGCGTTTTGCTTTGCCGCGGACGTATACGTGCTGGTTCCGCATATTTTCCTTTTCCTTATGCCCTTTTTGTGCGTTTACCTGAGCGAAAAATACGGAATGGCAACGGGCGTTATCGCGCTCGGGCTTTCAGTCTGGAGCTTCTGCAGGGCGCTGCCGATTGATTCCGTTCTGCTTTTTACGCTGGTTATATTCCTTCCGGTTTACATAGCGAGCATATTGGTTCTGAGCAAGGGCAAGTCGTTCTGGCAGAGCATTCTAATCGTTATAGCGACGGAAGCGCTGTCGCTGTGCCTGCTGCTTTTCTTCCTACGCTCCGCGCTCGGCGGAAACGATTTGATTATATCGGCAACAGAGGCGATAATCGGCTATCTTGAAACGACGCCGATTTGCGACACCTACCTGTACTACTTCTACCAGTTCGGCTTCATTCAGCTGCCCGCGTCAATCCCCGCTGCGGCGGTTACGCAGAATATGCTGATAGTATTGTCCGACGAGGCGCACACGGCGCTAATAAACGATTTCCGCTCCTTCCTTCAGATAATGCTCACATCGCTTATCCCCTCCGCGCTCGCCGCCTGCTCAATACTTACCGGAACCTTCTCCGTTACGGCGGGAGCAAAATACGCGGATGCTGACAAGACCCTGCCCTACAAGCGCGTTGCGATTGGCTCATGGTATCTTCCAAAGGGCGTGGGCGGCGCAATCTGCGGGCTGATAGTCGGCTATCTTATACCCTACATCACGGAAAACTCCGCATTCCTCATGGTCGGAGTGATGATGCAGTCAACCTTTACCACCATCATCGGGCTTCAGGGCTTTGCGACGCTTGAGTTTATCCAGTCGCGCCGCGGAAAATCCCCAACGGGAAGGCGCGCGCTTGCGGCAGCCCTCTACGGAATACTGCCGACGCTGATGACGCTGCTTGGAATTCTCGACCAGATCACCGATATGCGCGGGCTGAGGCGCGGAATCAAGCTGCCGAACGTCAACCCGTTTGAGCAAAACAAAAGCGATAACGATAAGGAGGATGACAATAAATGAAAGTAGTTCTTGTACAGGATGTAAAAGGCTCGGGAAACAAAAATCAGGTGATTGAGGTTTCGGACGGCTACGCGCGCAATTTTCTTTTCCCACGCAAGCTCGCAGTTGAGGCTACCGCCGCGAATCTGAACGCCGTTGAAAAGAGCAACGCCGCCGACAAGCACCGCGAGGAGGTTCGCCGTCAGGAGGCTGTGGAGCTTTCGCAGAAGCTTAACGGCAAGTCAATCACCGTTCTTGCCCGCTGCGGCGAAAACGGAAGGCTCTACGGCTCAATAACCGCTCAGGAGGTTGCCGACTGCCTTGAAAAGCAGCACGGAGTCAAGATTGACAAGCGCAAGCTTGAATTGTCCGAAGCGATTCGCGCTACCGGCGACGTTGACGCGATAGTATGGGTTTACCCCGGAATCACCTCGAAGATGAAGGTTCACGTAGTACCCGCAGAAAACAAGTAAAAACGCACTCGGAGGCGCAAAATGCAGGGAAATCCGCTCGCAAACAATATCGCAACTCCGCCCAACTCGCAGGAGGCGGAGCGCTGCGTCTTAGGCTCGATGATGCAGGATAACGCCTCGGTTGTGCTCGCGCTCGAGCTGCTGCACGAGGAGGATTTTTACGCGCCCGCGCACAAGGAAATGTTCTCCGCCGCGCGGGAGCTTAACGCCTCCGGCGCGCCCGTTGACATGGTTACGATGGACACGCTGCTTTCAAGCCGCGGAACTCTTGAGGGCATAGGCGGCGTTAACTATCTGCTTGAGGTTTCCGCCAACGTGCCGACGACAGCCAACGTTCGGGCTTACATCAATATTGTGCTGGAAAAGTCGACGCTGAGAAGGCTAATCGGCGCAAGTCAGGCTATTTCGCAGGACTGTTACAGCGGGCAGGACGTTTCAACAACGCTCAGCGCCGCTGAAAAGCGCATTTTTGAAATCACAATGCACCGCCGCGACGGAGCAAGCCTTACCCATATAAGCGAGCTGCTGCCGCAAACCTACGAGCATATTGAGGAGCTTTCGCGCCTGAAAGGAAAGACCTCCGGCGTTCCGACGGGCTTTATCGACCTTGACAACGTGCTTACGGGGCTTCACCCCGGCGAGCTTGTGCTTGTCGGCGCTCGCCCCGGCATGGGTAAAACCAGTTTTTCTATGAACGTATGCCAGTATGCCGCGATGGTTGCAGGCAAGAAAACAGCCGTTTTCAGCCTTGAAATGCCGTCAACGCAGATTGTAATGCGTATGCTCTGCTCCGAGGCAAAGGTGAATATGCAGAACGTAAGGCGCGGAATACTCAGCGACCAGGAATGGATGCGCCTTGCGGGAGTGCTTGGCCCGATGAGCAATTCGCCCCTTTATATAGACGATACGGCGGGTCTTACCCCATCGCAGGTGCGCTCAAGGCTGCGCAAGCTGATGATGGAAAAAGGGCTTGACCTCGCAATGATAGACTATATGCAGCTGATGGCTGCCGACACGAAAACGGAAAGCAGGCAGCTTGAAGTAAGCGAAATTTCGCGCCAGCTGAAAAGCATTGCGCTCGAACTGAAAATTCCGATTATCGCCTGCGCGCAGCTTTCGCGCGCCAACACCAACCGTCAGGATAAGCGCCCGATGCTTAACGATATCCGCGACTCCGGCTCTATCGAGCAGGACGCGGACGTTGTGCTGTTCCTGCACCGCGAGGGCTATTACGACCCTGCGGTTGAGGACAGGAACAAGGCTGAGGTCATCGTAGCCAAGCAGAGAAACGGTCCTCTCGGCACGGTATTCCTCGCATGGCTCAGCGATTACGCCACTTATGCGAACATGGCTACGCGCCAGCAGGAGTACGGAGGTTAAGCGATGCCCGAAATCGACATTTATTCCGGACTGCTCAGAATGAGCGGCGAGTTTCAGAAGGGTCTTAGCGAAAGCATTGCGTACGCAACGGGCAGAACAAATCTCTCAAAGCAATATCCGATAGCGGAAAACGACAAGGGCGATTCGGATATGAAGCGCGCGGTGGCTATGCTCGCCTTTATATCGGACAATATGTTCCACAACGGCTCGGTAAGCCTGAAAGCAAGCGATTCCGCCCGCGACATCATGGACTATTCCTTCGCTAAGGGCAGGGAGCGCGGAGTAAACTGCATGGCGCTTTCAAGCGCGCTGACTGAATGCCTTGCGGAAATCGGGATTCCCGCGCGAACCGTGTTCATGATGCCCGCCTCGCCTTACGACGCGGACAACCATGTGGTGACGGAAGCATGGCTCAGCGATAAAAAAAGGTGGATTATGCTCGACCCCACTTACAAGCTGTACGCCTATTCGGATAACGAGCCGCTCTGCATTATGGAGCTTCGCACGCGGCTTGCCAAGCAGGAAAGCGTGTACTTCGGCGAGGAAGCCGCATATAACGGAGCAAGAATAGACAAGGACGAAATCCTGCGGTACTACGCAAAGGATATGTACTGGTTTCAGATGGCGACGGAGCAGGGCGGCAAAAAAACGACGAAAGCAAAAATGCTCTCCTTTGCTCCAATCGGCTATGACGTAAAGGCGGCACGCCTTGCCAATATTGACTTCCGCATAGGAAAATTCGGAAAGTCAAATCAGCTGCTCAGCTGGCGAAATAGCGAAGAAAAGAACACGAAACTTTACGGCGACATCGGGATATTCGCTAAAAGCCCGTATTAACGTGCGGTTCAGCAATCCTGTGCTCCAATAATAAAGTATAGAAAACGCCCGCCGAAAAGGCTTATCTTTTGGGCGGGCGTTTCTTTATACAAGGCTATGCTCTTAATCTCACCGACAAACGGGAATTTGTCTTATTATAGTTCGTGATAGTATGGACAAATATTTTCATAATGCCCATCCTTCATACGAAACCCATTAGGGATAACGCCTAGCTGAACAAAACCAAGTCTCTCATATAGATGCCTTGCGTGAATGTTTGATTCAACAACAGCATTAAATTGCAACACACGAAAACCGTGTTCTTTTCCTTGTTGCAAACAGTCACTTACAAGTTTTTCTCCAATATGCAATCCTCTCGCGTCTTCGCCAACTGCATAGCTTGCATTGCATATATGTCCACATCTCCCTATATTATTCGGATGTAAGATATATAAACCGCATATTTTTCCGCTTTTCGTGTTTTCTGCAACCGCACAATACGTCTGATTGTTAAAAAACGATTCGCCTGTTGTGTGTGTCAGCAATTCCTCTTGTGGAAATGCTATACCATCCTCAACCACTTCATTCCAAATATCAATCATTTCTTCCAAGTCGTCCTTTTTATATTCACGTATAATGATATTCATTTCATTACCAATCCTTCCGTCTATTTTGCAAATTCCGATTTGTCTGTATAGCATATATACAATACCATACGTTACTATTGCAAGCAAGGCGCTTATTTACTATAAAAATACGTTTATATAAGCGTCTTTTGCTTCCAGATTCCGCTCTTCCAGCGAAACGCGAAGATTATTCCGCGCGAGCATTCGTCAAGCGTCATTCCGAGCCAAACGCCCGCAAGCCCCCAGCCGAGAACGATACCGAAGAAGCAGCCCAAACCGACGGAGATAATCCACATTGCGAGAATTCCGATGATTATGGGATAGCGCACGTCGCCGGAGCCTTGAAGCGCGCGGATGAACACGGAGTTGAAGCTTCTGCCCATTTCAAGCACTATGTCTATCATCAGCACCTGCCCGCAGAGCGCCATAACGGGCGCGCTGACCCCGAACCACGAAAGGATTGTCGGGTGAAGAAGATAGATTGACGTGGTGCAGATTGCCGTAACGACAATAGAGGTCATAATAAGCCGTTTAGTCAGCTTGTCCGCCTTATCATACTCGCGCGCGCCGACATGATAGCCGACGCAGATTTGCGCCGCCTGCGAAACGGCTATGCAGTATAGGTACGAAAACTGAACGATTATTGCGCAGTATGCCTTGGCGTTCGTCGAATCCGCGCCAAAGCCGTTGATAACGGAAAGCAGCACGGCTTGCGAGAGCTGATAGGAAAAGCTCTCCCCCGCGCTCGGCAGCCCGATTGCCAGAAGCCTTTTGAGCATATCCTTCGGGAAAGGGCGCATATAGCGCAGCCGAATCTTCTCCGGCATACGGCGGCGATAGATAATCATAAGCGTCACAACGCCCGCAACGCGGCTCAGAACCGTCGCGATTGCAGCGCCCGCAACGCCCATTGCGGGGAAAATCCAAAGCCCGTATATCAGAATATAATTGAAGATAACGTTTACAACGTTCATTGCCATCGAAACGAACATTGTTACGTTCATCATCCGCTTTGAGCGGAATATTGCGGTATAAGTCAGATAAAGGCTCTGAAGGAAGGAGAAGCCGCCGACGATAACCATGTACGAGCCTGCGTCGTCCCAGAACCTTGCGTCCATTCGCATCAATGAAAACAGCGGGCGGTGCAGCGCGACGAGCATTACGCTGATTAAAAGCCCGAAGGCGATATTCATGAAAACGGAAACCGAGTAAACCTCCTCAACCTTATCCTTTCTTCCCGCGCCGATGAACTGCGAGGCAAGGATTGTGGTCGCGAGGCTTATCATGGTGAAAACGAGCATGAAAACATTCAGAATCGTATTCGCGTTTGCAACCGCGCCTACCGAATCCTGATTGAAATTGCTGAGCATCATCTGGTCTATATTCCCGACGAGCACCTGAAGCAAAAGCTCAATAAAAATAGGTATAATAAGCTTCAGCATACCGCCGAGCGAATCAAAATTCCTGCGCTCCGAGTCAAGCTGCATTGTTTGCTCCCCTCCCCCCGCATTCGCGGCAAATAAAGAGTTACGCCATATTATAGCACTGCTTCTGCGATATTCAAGCAGAAAAACACGAACGTTTTTTAATTTATCTTATTTATCGTTTAGTTTTTGCCTTGCATTCGGATAGCGGCTTTGATAGAATAGAAAGGTATTTCTGACGAGTGAATCTGGAGGGATGATTTATGCCGAAGGCGGCGCTGATTATGGGCTCCAAGAGCGATTTCCCGCAGCTCGAAAAAGCGGTTAAGACATTCAAGGAATACGGCGTTGATTTGGACGCGTTCGTTATGAGCGCGCACCGTACTCCGGACGAAACCTCCGCCTTTGCAAAATGCGCCGAAAAAAGCGGTTATGAAGTAATAATCGCCGCGGCAGGCAAGGCGGCTCATCTGGCTGGAATTATCGCCGCCAACACCGTTCTGCCCGTTATCGGGATTCCGATGAAAAGCTCGACGCTCGACGGTCTTGACGCGCTTTTGTCAACCGTGCAGATGCCGGGCGGAATTCCGGTTGCGACGGTTGCGATAGACGGGGCGGAGAACGCGGCTCTGCTTGCAATCGAAATCCTTTCCGTTAAGTATCCCGAGCTTCGCGAGAAGCTGAAAAAAGCGCGCAAATTAATGAAGGAATCCGTTTCAAGCGCTGACGCTGAGATTAAGGCGCGCATTTCGGAGCTGTAAGCAGCAAAATGCGCAATTAAGGAGAAATGATATGCCAGTACCAACCGATTTCCGTTTTGCCGGCGACCGCATGGAGGAAGACTGCGGCGTATTCGGCGTATATGACGCGGAGGGCAGCCTGCACGTCGGTGAAGCCGCGTATTTCGGGCTGTATTCCCTGCAGCACCGCGGGCAGGAGAGCGCGGGCATAGCCGTTACGGACGGCAGCGGTATCCGCTACGTCCGCAACAAGGGGCTTGTGCCGGAGGTGTTCGACCAGGAAACGATTCAGGCTCTTACGGGCAGAATCGCAATCGGTCATGTCCGCTATTCGACCTTCGGCGTTTCCGACGCGATTAACGCTCAGCCGCTTGTGGCGCGCTACAAGCACGGCAATCTCGCGCTTGCGCATAACGGCAACCTTATCAACGCGCCCGCGCTGCGCTCAAAGCTTGAGGACTACGGCGCAATCTTCCAGACGACGGTTGACACCGAGGTAATCCTCAATCTTATCGCCCGCCTCTCCTCCGACGGTCTTGAGGAAGCGATTCATAAAATGATGAAATCCGTGCGCGGCTCCTACGCGCTCGTGATGATGACGGAAACGCAGCTAATCGGAATCCGCGACCCGTTCGGAATCCGTCCGCTCGCGCTTGGGCGGATTGGCGAGGACAGCTATGTGCTTGCTTCCGAAAGCTGCGCCTTTGACGCAGTAGGCGCGGAATTCGTCCGCGACGTTCATCCGGGCGAAATCGTCATTATTGACGAAAACGGTCTGCGCTCAATCCAGATGCCCGTAACCTGCCGCAGCAAGCTGTGCGTTTTTGAATTCGTATACTTTGCGCGCACGGACTCGATGATAGACGGCGTGGGCGTTTACGCCGCGCGCAAGGCGGCGGGAATGCGCCTTGCGGCTCATGACGACGTAAGCGCGGATATGGTAATTGCCGTTCCGGACAGCGCCGTTCCCGCGGCTATCGGCTATGCCGAAAAAAGCGGAATCCCCTACGGCGAGGGTCTGGCGAAAAACCGCTATGTCGGGCGCACCTTCATTCAGCCCGAGCAGGGAATGCGCGAAATCGGCGTAAGAACAAAGCTGAACGCGCTTACCAAAAATGTAAAGGGCAAGCGCATTGTCATGGTTGACGATTCGATAGTAAGAGGAACGACGAGCCGCAAGATTGTCGATATGCTCAGGCTTGCGGGCGCGCGCGAGGTTCATATGCGCGTTTCAAGCCCCATCGTAATGCATCCCTGCTTCTTCGGAATCGACACTCCGAGCGAGGAAGAGCTGCTTGGCAGCCACCGCACCTGCGAGCAGATGCGCGAGTACATCGGCGCGGACAGCCTCAAGTTCCTTTCCCTTCATGATTTGCTCAAAACCGTTGAAGGCTCCGGCTGCGGCTTCTGCTCCGGCTGCTTTGACGGCGACTATCCCATGCCGCTTTCCGAAAGCGAAAGCTGCGACCTCGCGATAGAATAAGGAGGAAAAACAGATGATAACCTACAAGGATGCGGGCGTTGACGTCGAGCGCGGTTACGAGGCTGTAAGCCTGATGAAAAAGCACGTTAAGCGCACGATGAACGAGAACGTGCTTGGCGGTCTGGGCTCCTTCGGCGGCTTCTATACTCTTGAAAACGAGAAAATGGAAAAGCCCGTGCTTGTTGCCGGAACTGACGGCGTAGGCACAAAGCTCAAATTCGCGTTCATTCTGGATAAGCACGACACGGTCGGAATCGACTGCGTTGCAATGTGCGTAAACGACGTTATCTGTCAGGGCGCGCGCCCGCTTTTCTTCCTTGATTACATCGCAAGCGGCAGAATGGAGCCGGAAAAGATAGCCGAAATCGTAGCGGGCGTTTCGGAGGGCTGCGTTCAGTCCTCCTGCGCGCTTATCGGCGGCGAAACCGCTGAAATGCCCGGCTTTTATCAGGAAGGCGAGTACGACATGGCAGGCTTCTGCGTCGGAATCGTTGACCGCGACAAGAGCATTAACGGCTCAAAGGTCAAGGAGGGCGACGTGCTTATCGGTCTTGCCTCCAGCGGGCTGCATTCCAACGGCTTCTCGCTCGTAAGAAAGCTCATACTGAACGGGAAATACGACCTTGAAAAGGGCTATGACGGTATGGATAAGCCGCTCGGCGAGGCAATCCTCACCCCCACCCGCATATATGTAAAAACGATAATGAGCCTTACCGGAAAGCTTGACGTACACGGAATCGCCAACATCACCGGCGGCGGCTTTATCGAAAATATCCCGCGCTGCATTCCGGACGATAATCTGGCGGCTGAAATCAAGCTCGGCTCTTGGAGCGTTCCCCCGCTTTTCGAGCTTCTCAGAAAAGAAGGGCAGCTTGACGACAAGGCCATCTACAACACCTTCAACATGGGCATCGGAATGGTCGTCGCGCTCTCTCCCGAGGACGCGGACAAGGCAATCGCCATCTGCGAGGAAGCGGGCGACAAGGCATACAGAATCGGCTCAATCGTAAAGCGCGAGGGCGGCGAGAAGCTGGTTTTAAGATGAAGCGCATCGTAATATGCGTAAGCGGCGGCGGAACGAATCTGCAAACCATTATCGACGCTTGTCAAAGCGGTATGATAAATGGTAAAATAGTATTGGTGCTGTCCTCCGCCCGAAAAGCCTACGCTCTGGAGCGCGCGAAAAAGGCGGGAATACCGTCCGTTGTTATCCACAAGGACGATTATCCCGATATGAGCGCGTGCCAGAAAGCGCGTCATGAAGCGATTATGTCGGCAAAGCCCGACCTTGTAGTACTCGCCGGATTTTTGGGCATACTGCCTAAGGAAACCATCGCGGCGCTCCCATTCCGCATTATCAACACTCACCCCGCGCTGATTCCCGCCTTCTGCGGGAAGGGAATGTACGGGCATTTTGTGCATGAAGCGGTGCTTGCCTACGGCGCAAAGGTATCCGGCTCAACAATCCACTTCGTGGACGAGGGGACGGATACGGGCGCGATTATCGCGCAGAAAGCCGTTCCGGTATACCCAAACGATACTCCGGACGCGCTTGCGGCGCGGGTGCTTGAGCAGGAGCATATACTTCTGCCCAAAGCTGTGATGGATTTCTGCAATGATTGCATAACCGTATCCAATCGGACGGTCAGCATACGTTCCGCTGCCGGAAACGATGACTGAGCTTTCAGCCGCCGGCGGCTATATAGCTAAGGAGAAACGTGAATGTTGCGGGTAACAAACCCAAGCGAGCCATATATCGGACTGCCGCCTCAGGACGTGTTTATCGCCTCGGATGAAACAGGAATGCAGCACGGAAGCGGCTATCTGCTGTGCTTTTCGGCGCGGGAGCTTTTTCCTGAGCAGCCGATGCAAATCTATCTGCACATGGAGGGCGGCGAGGAAGCCTACTATCTCCTTTTCGGCGCTCTCTACGCCCGCGCACTGCAAATGGTGCGCGAGGGTGATTTGCCTCCTGCGCGCCTTTATACCCAGCTTTCGCCCAAGGATTTGCCCCTGCTGACCTTCTTTTCGGAGAACGGCTTTATGATGGACGACGCGGAGGATATGGTAACGCTGCCCATCGTTCCCGGTATGCCCGCGCCGCTGATGACGCCTGAGATGAGCATTGCCCCCGTTCCGCTCCAGACTCAGCAGCAGCAGGACGAGTTTCTTGCCCGCCTTAACCAGCACCGCATATCGCGGCTTACCTCCGACAACCTGATATCGCTTATGCAGTTCCGACGGTTTGTCGCGATTGGTCTTATCCGCGAAGGGCGCATTGTAGGCGAGCTTCTTGCGGCGGGCAACAGCTCCCGCTCAGAGCTGACGATGATGTACATTCTGCCGCAGATGCGCTGCCAAGGATACGGAACGATTCTGCTCAAAAGCGCGATGAGCATTTTCTCGCAGAGCGAAATCTATCAGATGGACGCGCTCGTATTGCGGCGCAACAAGCCGCTGATAACCTTCATGAAGCAGATGGGCGCGCAGCTTAAAAAGACAATGAACATCTACCCCGGAATGGATTTATGAGTCCTCCGCCCCTTAAACAAGGGGCAATCAATATTTTGCGGCATTTACGCCGCAATAAACATCACTAAGGAGGTTCACCGTATGATTCGCAGGGCCATTCTTTCGGTATCCGACAAAACGGGAATCACGGAGCTTGCAAAGGTACTCGCAGACAAGGGCGTTGAGCTGCTCTCCACCGGCGGAACCATGAAGGCTATCAAGGAAGCGGGAATTCCCGTCACCTCGGTAAGCGATGTTACCGGCTTTCCGGAATGCCTTGACGGGCGCGTAAAGACGCTTCATCCCTCCATTCATGCGGGTCTGCTCGCTATGCGCTCCAATCCCGAGCATATGGCGCAGCTCGATAAGCTTGGCATCAAGCCAATCGATATGGTTATCATCAACCTCTACCCCTTCCGCAAGACGATTGAAAAGCCCGACTGCACGTTTGAGGACGCGATTGAGAACATCGACATCGGCGGACCGACAATGCTCCGCGCCGCCGCCAAGAACTGGCAGGACGTAACCGTTATCGTAGACCCCAAGGACTACGAGGTTGTTATAAAGGAATTCGCGGAAACGGGCGACGTTTCGCTCAAGACGAAGAAATATCTGAGCTACAAGGTGTTCGCCACCACCGCCTCTTATGACGCGATGATTCAGAATTACCTGCTCAGGCAGCTTGAGGGCGGAGAAATGTTCCCCGAAACCTTTACGATGACCTACGAGCGCCTTCAGCCGATGCGCTATGGCGAAAACCCGCATCAGCTTGCCGCCTTCTACCGCGAAATGGGCGACACCGCAGGGACGCTCGCTTCCGCAAAGCAGCTGCACGGCAAGGAGCTTTCCTACAACAATATCAACGACGCGAACGGCGCGCTCGACCTGCTGCGCGAGTTTGAGACGACGGCGGTCGTTGCCTGCAAGCACGGCAATCCGTGCGGCGTAGGCGTTGCCGACAGCGTTGCGGGCGCATATATGCTCGCCTATAACGCCGACCCCGTAAGCATTTACGGCGGAATCGTAGTAACGAACGCCGAAATCGACGCGGCAGCCGCTTCGGAAATGGCGAAAATCTTCCTCGAAATCATCATCGCCCCCTCCTTTACCGACGAGGCGCTTGCAATACTCGAAAAGAAGAAGAACATTCGCCTGCTCGAGCTTGACACGACTCACCGCGCGTTCCCCAAGGGCGCGCTTGATATGAAAAAGGTGGCAGGCGGACTGCTTATGCAGGAAATTGACGACAAGCTTCTGCCCGAGGACGGCGAGCTTACCGTTGTTACCGAGCGCAAGCCCACCGAGCAGGAAATGAAGGATATGCTCCTTGCATGGAAGATTGTAAAGCTTGCCAAGTCAAACGGAATCGCCATTGCGCGCGATAACCACTCCCTCGGCATAGGTCCCGGTCAGGTAAACCGTATCTGGTCAACCCAGATGGCGATTGAGCGCAGCGGGGACGACGTAAAGGGCGCAGCGCTTGCAAGCGACGCGTATTTCCCCTTTGACGACAGCGTTGACGCGGCGGGCAAAGCGGGCATAACCGCGATTATTCAGCCCGGCGGAAGCATTCATGACGCCGATTCAATCAAGAAGGCGAACGAATACGGCATAACCATGGTGTTCACAAATATGCGCCATTTCAAGCATTAAGGAGGACGCGCTGATGAAGGTACTGGTTGTCGGCGGCGGCGGACGCGAACACGCTATTGTCAAGGCGCTGCGCGAATCGAATGAGATAGACGAGTTGATTTGCGCGCCCGGAAACGGCGGAATATCCGTGGACTGCCGCTGCGTCCCCGAGGTCGGCGCGTCCGATATTGACGCGATTGTTAGCTTAGCCAAGGCGGAAAAGGTTGATTATGTTGTTGTGGGGCCGGACGACCCGCTCGCCTTGGGGTGCGTTGACAGGCTCACGGAGTCCGGAATTCCCGCTTTCGGGCCGGACAAGAGCGCCGCAAGAATGGAAAGCAGCAAGATTTTTTCAAAGGGACTGATGGAAAAGCACTCAATCCCGACAGCAAAGTTCCGCACGTTTACCGACTATGAAAATGCGCTCCGGTATATCGAAACGCAGCAGCCGCCGCTCGTAGTCAAGGCGGACGGGCTTGCGCTCGGCAAGGGCGCTATTATATGCGAAACGCTTGACGATGCGCGCGAAGCCGTAAAGGAAATGATGCTGGACGGCAAATTCGGCAAAAGCGGCGCGTTCGTGCTGATTGAGGAATGCATTTACGGGCCCGAAATCACCGTGCTTTGCTTCTGCGACGGAAAAAGCATAGTGCCGATGGTCTCCAGTCAAGACCACAAGCGCGCGCTTGACGGCGACAAGGGGCTTAACACGGGCGGAATGGGCGCGGTTGCTCCCTGCCCTCTCTACACTCCCGAAATCGCCGCAAGGGTGGAAGCGGAAGTATTAAAGCCCGTAATGGACGCGATGATAGCGGAAGGGCTTTGCTTCAAGGGAATCCTCTACGTTCAGCTTATGCTGACCAAGGACGGTCCGAAGGTAATCGAATTCAACGCGCGTTTCGGAGACCCCGAAGCGCAGGTTGTCATTCCTCTGCTCAAGACCGATTTGTTCACGATTATGCGCGCCTGCACAGACGGCACGCTCGGCAAGCTCAGAATCGAGTGGAAAAACGAGTGCGCGGCAACCGTGGTTCTCGCAAGCGGCGGCTATCCCGAGCATTACGAAAAGGGCAAGTACATATCGGGGCTTTCGATAGCTATGCTGAGCGGCGCGACAATTTATCACGCCGGAACAAAGCGCGATAAGTACACCTTCCTTACAAACGGCGGACGCGTGCTTGATATTACGGCGCGCGGCGCAACGCTTGAGCAGGCGCTGCAAAAGGCGTACTCGGCGGTAAGGCTTATCTCCTTCGATGGTATGCAGTACAGAACGGATATCGGTAAAAAGTACAGAGCATAAGGCATTGCAGCTCCCGTCCCGATAATGGGGCGGGAGTTTTTATATTGAGGCGAGATTAAATGAGCGACAAATGCGTTTCACATTTTCGCGGCAGTGCATACCCGCACCGTGTATGTCGGTAAACATAAGTCGCGCTTTGCACATGGCAGACTTCGTTTGCGCGCTTGAGCGGCATATAAACAGCCGAATATGCACAACGTGCGGCATTGCGGACAGTGTGATAAACGACAATCGTGATAGCGGAGCATAACCCTGTATGTCGCCCTTCTGCGCGCCGCTTCAGGATATCTTCATCTGAGCGACGATTTCATCGCGCCTATATACGCGTAAAGCTTCCGTCTCAGCAGTATTTCAGCAAGAGCAAAGCCGTCGCCCTGCGGGACTTTCTGCAAAGCCGACCCGTTTCGTAAAGGGACAGCATAAGCACAGTTCCCGCGATAATGCATTGTTGCTTCACCAATCATATAATCAGTTCAGGGTATCCTGCGCCTTCAGGCTTCTTTATCGGAATACAAAAAGGCTGCTGCAGAAGCAATTATCTGCAGCAGCCTTTTTAATGTACGCTATGCGTGAACGAGCTTTGTTTCAGCCCATCGTCAGTTGTTATACTTAGGCTTGCCCTCGTAGAGCAGCACCTGCGTTGCAGCGCCGGCTACTCCGTCAACGGTCAGACCGTTCTTCTGTTGGAAGAGACGGACTGCCTTCGCGGTAGCTTCGCCGTAGGTTCCGTCGGCTTCCTCGGTAAGGTATCCGAGCAGCCCGAGTTTATACTGGAGCTGATAAACCTCGTCGCTCACATCGCCCTGTTGCAGCGTCTTATAGCCCTTGTCTTCCCCCGCCTTCTTAGCCTTGCCGCTGTACAAAAGCGTCAGGGTAGAAGAACCGGCAACGCCGTCCGACTTCAAATCATTGATGGACTGGAACTCCTTGACCGCGTTATAGGTCGTCGTCCCGTACTTGCCGTCAACCGTGCCGGTATAGTAGCCGAGCTTCTTGAGCGCCTTTTGCAGCTTTGTAACAGCCGTTCCGGTAGAGCCCTTCTGGAGCTTATCGCCGTCATCCTTGGAAGGCGGCACCGTTACATCGGTATTCTTTGCGTAAACAACCTTGCCGGTATAGAGCAGCTTGAGGGTCGTATTGCCCGCAACGCCGTCGGACTTTATTCCGTGAGCGGACTGGAACCACGCGACAGCCTCAACCGTGCCCGCGCCGTATTTTCCGTCAACAACGCTCTTATAATAGCCGTACTTCTTGAGCGCCTTCTGGAGATTCGTAACCTCTGTTCCCTCAGCGCCGCTCTTGAGCGTGTCATACTTTACGTTCGAGGAATCCGCATTGACGGCGTTTGACGAATAGATGGCGGTAAGAGTTGAAGCGCCCGCCTTGCCGTCAACCTTGAGCCCGTTATTGCGCTGGAACTCCTTGACCGCGTCAACCGTGCCGGAGCCGAAGCTTCCGTCAACGCTGTTGGTGTAGTACTTGAGAGCCTTCAAGCGGTTCTGGAGGCGAGTTACCGCAGAGCCCTTGGAGCCGCTCTTGAGCGTCACTCCGCCCGCTGCAACGGCGGCGAAGATTGAGGACTGCGTATCCTTGCCCGCCTTGCCGTCAACGGTAAGACCCATAACGCGCTGATAGTTCCTTACGGCAGTTTCCGTGCTGTCGCCAAAGCTTGAATCTGCGCTGCCGGAAAGGAAGCCGAGCCTGATAAGCGCCTGCTGGAGCTTCTTGACCGCATCGCCCTTTGAGCCAACTGAAAGCGTCGCGGGCGCGGGAGTTGCGGTAGGCTTCGGAGTGCCTGTTGCGGGAACGAGCGTTACGCCCTTGCCCGAATAGGACTTCGCGGAGCCGGAATAGAGAAGCCGCAGGGTCGTGTTGCCCGCGATTCCGTCGGCAGATATTCCGTTGGCAGACTGGAAAAGCTTTACCGCCTGAAGCGTAGCCTCTCCGAAATCTCCGTCCGCCTTCGTGCTGAGATATTTAAGGCTGATGAGCGCCGTCTGCATTTCCTTTACAGCCGTGCCGTTATCGCCCTTTTTGAGGGTCGCATAATTCTCGGTTGAGGAGGGCTTCGGCGTCGCCGTCTGTAAAACGCGGGTGGTCGAGGGCGCAAGCGTCCTGATTCCTCCGACGGGAGTGCTGACGCCCGCAATAGGCGTCATCTGCGAGGAGGGATTATCGGTAGCGCTGCCCCATCCGATTATAGTCTGCTGCGGCCCGATAATCTGCCCGGTAACAACTGGCGTGGGCGTAGGCGTATTGACATCGGAGGAATAGAAAATTATACCTTGGCTGTTCCAAGGCGAAAGGTTCGCGTCAACAAGCGGGTCAGAAGTGGTAGGGTCCTCACTGGAGCAGCCCGCGAGAGCAAGCGTAAACAGCGCAAGCACCGCTAACGCCGCGATATATCTCCAATTTTTGCGCACCTGACAGTCCTCCTTTATGCTAAGCGCCGCAGAATCTGTCTTCGGCGGCTTCCTCTTCCCATCATAACGATTTATGCAAAGGCGCGGAATATCCGCCTCCCATGCATAAACATAACGAATGCGAAAATCTTTTTCATGCATCGCCAAGCGTATGTATCTCCATAAATAACAACATTTTCGCTTAATGACAATGCCTTCGGTATCATTATAATAACGCGGGTGGATTTAGTCAACTAAAACAACCGAAATATGGCAGGTCAAGCCCCGCTTACGCCTCAAAAACGATTTCGCCGCCGCAAATCGTGATGACAGGCTCGCGCTCTGACAGGGCAATCGGCTCAAGGCGCGTTATATCCTCCGCATACGCAACGAGGTCGGCAAGCTTTCCGACGGAAAGAGAGCCTGTAACGCCGTCCAGGAACATCGAGCGCGCGCCGCCAATCGAGCAGGCGCTCACGGCTTCATTAAACGAAAGGCGCTCCGATTCAAGCGGCATCGGGCCGCATATTCCGTCGCCCGAAGGAGCGCTTGCGTCAATGGTATACACCCCCTCAAAATGGGAGGACATATCATAATGCGCCTTTGCCCACGTTCTGGTCATCAAGCCGAAAATCGCCTCGCAGTAGTGCGGCATTGAAACGGAATAATCGCTGTGAACGGCGAGCGTAACCCCAGCGTCCATAAGGCTTTTGGCAGGATACTGAAGCAGCGCGCGCTTTTCCCCGATATGCGGGAGGTTCACGCACAAGTAAAGCTCCATATTCATCCAGTACGGCGCGACAATCGCAAGCGAGCCGAGCCGCGCCATTCTTGCCTTGTCCCTGTCCGAAATCAGCTGCATATGCGCAAAGGCGGGGCGCCTGTCGCGCTTTCCGTTCCTGCATTCAACATATTCAAGCGCGCTGAGCATATAGTCCGCCGCCGCGTCGCCCATCTGATGAATATGGATTTGAAAGCCCGCGCTGTCAACCTTGAGAAACAGCGAGCGCAGAAGCTCCTCATCGCTCCATATCTTCATCCCGCGCCATCCGTCGCTTCTGTCGGAATACGGCTCGGAAAGATACGCGGTTTCGGTTTCAAGCACCATATCGGCAAGGAATTTGAAGGCGCGAACCTGAAAATACGGCGTTGTCAGGCTGTTCGACACGGCTATGCACCTGTCGATGAACACCTCCGGCGAAACGCCCCTGCACTCCTTATGCGTAACGAACCACGCGCCGCGCACCTTTATTTTCAGCTTTCCCTCGCGGGCAAGCTCCTCATACGCCATGTAATAATCCGCGCACGGCTCAACGCCGGGGTCGTAAATCGAGGTTACTCCGCGCCGAAGGAAGATATCCTGAATCCAAAGAATCGCCTTCTTGCGCTCCTCAAGCGTGTACTTGGGCAGGTACGGGAACATAAGCCCGCCGCACATCGCTCCCGCCGTTTCGAGCAGATAGCCCGTCGGCTCTCCCGAAAAATCGCGGACGATTATTCCGCCCTCCGGATTCTCCGTTTCGCGCGTAATCCCCGCAAGGCGCATTGCGGCGCTGTTTGCCCATGTGGAATGCCCGTCGTCCGATTGCAGTATAAGCGGCTTATCGGGACAGAGTGCGTCAAGCGTCGCGCTGCAAAGCGCGCTTTTCGGTATAACGGAGGCGTCATAGCCCATTCCCGCATAAATGCTCAAATCCGGATTGCGCGCTATATAATCGGCAATCATAGCCTGAACAGCCTGCAAACCGATATGCAGCGGGAAAAAGATTTGGTAGAATTGCTTGAGCGCGCAGGACTGCATATGCGAGTGCGCCTCGCACATTCCCGGCAGCACGGCAGCCCCTTTAAGGTCTATAACGCGCCCGCAGTCCCGTATATACGACTGCGCCCCGTCGCTGCCGCCGATATAAGCAATCCTGCTGTTCTTTACGGCAAGCGCCCCGCAAACGGCTGTGCAATCCTCGCCCGCAAGGAAAACGCCGTTTACAAGCACAAGGTCGGCTTTACTCAATTCGGAGCGCTCCCATCTTCAGTATATTATAGTTAAGCGCGATACAACCCACGCAAGCTTATATTTTACATGGATTTCGCGGTTATTTCAATAGATGGCGAAAATAACGCCCTGCGTGTGCGTCGAGCGGGTAAGGCAAAAAGAAAATCCGCCGCCGAAAGCCTCCGGCGGCGGGCGTTCAGCACCTCAATAACAGAAAAAATTACTTTCTTACATCAAAGGAGGGATTGAACGCATAAAAATTACGGCTGTCCATATTATCCTGCACTATGCGCAGAGCCTCGCCGAAGCGCTGATAATGCACTATTTCTCGCTCGCGCAAAAAGCGGATTGGCTCAAGCACGTCGGGGTCGTCCGTCAGGCGCAGGATGTTGTCATAGGTTGTGCGCGCCTTCTGCTCCGCCGCCATATTCTCGTGCAAATCGGTAATCGGGTCGCCCTTGGACTGGAAAACGGTCGCGGTAAACGGCGCGCCGCTTGCCGCCTGAGGCCAGAGGCCGAGCGTGTGGTCAACATAGTAATCGGCAAAGCCCTGCGCCTTAATCTGCTCAGGCTTCAGATTTTTCGTAAGCTGATGCACAATGGCGCATATCATTTCCATGTGCGCAAGCTCCTCTGTGCCGATATCGGTAAGCGTTGCGATCACCTCGTTATAAGGCATTGAATAGCGCTGGGAAAGGTAACGCATTGACGCGGCAAGCTCGCCGTCAGGCCCGCCGAACTGCGAAATAATCGCCTTTGCAAGCGCTGCGTTCGTGTTGCAAATTTTCACGGGGTATTGCAGCTTTTTTTCATACGTCCACATTCGTCAGTCCTCCCTTTCCCAAGGCCATGGCCCGTCAATCCAATCGTATCTTTCCTTCTGCCCGACTGCCTCAAGCGTAAGGGAGCCGTAATTTTCCTCATACTGCTTCTTTGCCGCACGCTCAAGCAGAATATAGCGTTTCAGGGCGCAAAGCGCCTCGTCGCAGCGCGGATGAGTGTTGAGGAAAAGGCGTATATCGTCCGTCATGAAGCCAAGCTGCTGAATGCGCTTCAAATATTCCTCGCGCGAGTATTCGCAAGTCATTCGCAAGCCCTCCTTCCCCTGAACGGCAAGTCAAGCGAAGGGAACGCCGTTCCGCGCATCAGCGCGGTTTTTTCGTCATAAAGCTCGCACCAAGTCTGCCATGACACATACGCCATGGCAAGCGACGCAGTTCCGGAACAAACTGTTTTGCTCATTTGTTTCTTCCTCTCTCCTGTATTTGGAGATGCTTTCCCCATAACAGGGTATGCCGACAGGCTAATGGAGGTTCGCATTTTCGGGAGATACAATAAAGCTGTAAAGGCAGAAGCGTTTTATACCGCGCTGCGCAATGTACGACTTCAACAGTTGTAGGTTTGTCAAACATCTTGGACAGTGAAGTATTCACGAAGGAACTCCCTAGGGGAAGCCCAGTGGAGAGGGCGCATCGGCATGTTGTTGCTACGACTTTGGTGCACAGCTAGCTGTGCACCA
>JAQWCW010000047.1 GCA_028705775.1 Eubacteriales bacterium | reverse complement strand
TTGGTGCACAGCTAGCTGTGCACCAAAGTCGTAGCAACAACATGCCGATGCGCCCTCTCCACTGGGCTTCCCCTAGGGAGTTCCTTCGTGAATACTTCACTGTCCAAGATGTTTGACAAACCTACAAGAGCGATTATTTATCCTTTGCCTTCCATTCGTCTGCCAATACGGCGTACTGGTATGTATCGAGCCATATGTCATTGCCCGCAGAATCCTTCTTGAAGGTCACATTCCGTATCTGATACGCCTCACGGCGCATATTGAGCCTTTCCATCAGCCGCCACGACGGCGCGTTGTCGGGGCAGCACATTGCGATAACCCTGTGCGCGCCAAGGCGGAAGGCATAGTCAATCATCGCCCGCGCCGCCTCGGTCGCGTACCCCATATGCTGATAGCCGCGTGAAAAAACCCAGCCGATTTCCCACGAGCCGAACTCCGCGCGCGCAAGGTATATATTGCCGATAAGCTTTCCCGTTCCGGCAAGGCATACCGCGATAAAGCTTTCGTCGCCCGCGCGCCGCGCCGCTTCCCTGCACGCTTCGTCATACTTGAAGGGATAATAAGGCTCAAATTTCACAACTTCGGAATCGGAAAGATACTGATACAGCTCCGCGCCGTCCTCCGCGCGAAAGCCGCGAAGCTCAAGCCTGTCCGTAAAAATGCTTATCAATTCATAATCCTCCGCAAAATACTGTATGCGAATTATATCATTTATTCGCGGAAATGAACACCCGCCTTTGATGACAAACGCATAAATGCATGGTATAATTTCTAAAACGAAAGCTTCGGGGAGGAAACCATAATGTTATTCAAGCAAGGCGATGTTGTTCTTTTTCAGGGCGACTCAATTACCGACTGGGGGCGCAACCGCGAGGATTCCGACAGTCTCGGCAGCGGCTACGCGTACATTGCCGCCTCGCTTTTCGAGGCGGAGCATCCCGAAATGGGAGTGCATTTTCTCAACAGGGGCGTAGGCGGCGACCATATTGCCGAAATGCACGCCCGCTGGCAGGAGGACTGCATTGATTTGCATCCGGACTGGATTTCCATCCTGATAGGCATAAACGACGTATGGAGCAACGCGGGCGGCGACGAAAACGCCATAACGGCGGCGGAATACGAGCAGCACCTGCGCGAAATGCTCGAGGACGTGCGCGATAAAACCGAAGCGGGAATAATCCTCTGTGAGCCGTTCGTGCAGCCCTATCCGGAGGACAGAATCGGCTGGCGCGTTTTTCTTGACCCGATGATACACGCGGTAAGGTCGCTCGCCCGCGAGTTCGGCGCTCGCCTTGTGCCGTTTGACGGGCTGCTTGCTCAGGCTTCGGCGCTGCGCGAGCCGTCCTACTGGTCAAAGGACGGAGTTCATCCCACCCCTCCCGGGTTTGCGCTGATGGCAAAGGCGTGGCTCAAAACCATTGAGTAACAACAGAAGGGAAGCGTTATCATGGCTCTTTTCCAGATAAATGTTTTTTCGCACGCGCTGATGATGAATCAGCCCGTAACCGTGCTTCTGCCCGAGGTTGCAAACTGGAATGACGATAAAGTTTCGGCGCTGAAGGATTTGCCGACGCTTTACCTTCTTCACGGCTATTCGGACGATTCGACAAAATGGCTTCGGATGACCTCAATCGAGCGCTACGCCTCGGAATACCGCCTTGCCGTCGTAATGCCGTCCGCGCTTCATTCCTGCTATACCGACATGGCGATTGGCGATAACAATTACGCCGAGTATGTTTCGCGCGAGCTTCCGGCGATGATGGAGAGCTATTTCCCGCTCTCAAAAAAGCGTGAGGACAGGTTCGTTGCGGGGCTTTCGATGGGCGGCTACGGAACGCTGCGCACGGCGCTTGCAAACCCCGACAGGTATGCGGCTGCCGCCGCCTTCTCCGCGCTCGTAGACCCGCTTGAGGCAAAGGGCAAAGTGAGCTTTGACAACGCTTTCGGGGATATGACAAAGTTCAAAGGCTCAAAGAACGATTTGTACTCAATGGCTGAAAAGCTCACAAAGGAAACCGCGCCAAAGCTTTTCATCGCCTGCGGCTTGCAGGATTCGCTCTATTCCCAGAACGAAAAATTCGCGGAAACCTTCGGCAAAAAGCTCGATATACGCTTTGACTCCGACAACGGCTCGCACACATGGGATATGTGGGATATGTACATAAGCCGCGCGCTCAAATGGCTGCCGCTTCCGGAGAACAGCAAGTGACGGGCGGATTTGAAAACGACACAATAGCCGCAATCGCGACCCCGTCCGGCGAGGGCGGGATAGCGATTGTAAGAATCAGCGGCGGCAGGGCAAAGGAAATCCTGCAAAGGCTTTTTTCGCCCGCAAAGGCGGACTGCCCTTTTGAGCAATGCCGCCTTTACTACGGGCGCGTCATGGTTTCGGGCAAGCCGTTTGACGAGGGGCTTGCCGTAATGATGTACGCCCCGCGCTCCTATACCCGCGAGGATGTGGCGGAACTTCAGCTTCACGGCGGAGCATACCTTGCCCGCGCCGTATTGAAGGAAGCCTGCGAGCTTGGCGCAAGACCCGCCGAGGCGGGCGAATTCACCCGCCGCGCCTTTGAAAACGGGCGGATAGATTTGAGTCAGGCGGAGGGCGTCATGAGCCTTATCCGCGCAAGCGGCGAGGAAAGCGCAAGAGCTGCCCTGCGCCAGCTTGAGGGCGGCTCAAGCGCCTTCATCAAAAAGCAGCTCGCGGCGCTGTACGAGGCTGTCGCAGGCGTAGAGGCGGCAATTGACTATCCGGACGAGATAGACGAGGCGGAGGCGGCGGGAAACCTTGCTGAAAGCCTTCAGAAAATCGCAGCGGAGCTTGAAAGCGCCGTCAGGGAAAAGGACTGGCGGCTGATGACGGAGGGGCTTTACGCCGTGCTGTGCGGGAGACCCAACGTAGGCAAATCAAGCCTGATGAACGCCCTGCTGAGGCAGGACAGGTCAATCGTAACCGACAAGGCGGGAACGACCCGCGACACGATAGAGGCGCGCCTTACAATATCGGGTCAGGCAATCACGCTTACCGATACGGCGGGGCTGCGCAGCGGCGCGGACGAGGCGGAGCGCGAGGGCGTAAGCCGCGCAAAAAAGGCAATCGAAAGCGCGGACGCGCTTTTGACAGTCATCGACGCGTCAATGCCGCTCACGGACGAGGACAGGGAAACCCTCGCCCTCAGGAGTGAAGCGAAGCGACTGGTAATCCTTAATAAATCCGATTTGAAAACGCTGACAGACGAAAGCGACATACGCAGGCTTTGCGCGGACGCGGAGATAGTGAGCGTTTCGGCAAAAGAGGGGCTTAACATCGAGCGCGTAAAGGATTTTCTTCTGCGCGCGGCAAGCCATCGGAGCGAGTTCGAGCTTTCGGGCGTTCGGCAGATGCGCGCGGCTAAGGAGGCGGCTCAGGCTCTCCGCTCGGCAACGGACGCTCTTTCGGCGGGCTTGCCGGTTGACCTTGCCGAAATTGATATTCGCAGGGCGGTTTCCCTTCTCGGCTCGCTTACGGGCGACGAGGTTGAGGAAAGAATTCTGGACAGGGTTTTTTCTGATTTCTGCGTCGGAAAATGAACCGCGCCGAGTCATTATGCGCCGCGCGGCAAGCCCGTGCGGCGCTTTTTCATACCTTAACGCGAATTTTTGTTCGTATTTGCGGCGGCGTTTTGCAGGAATCATCAAGTGCGGCGCAGAAATTAATTCATAAGTATGTAAGCAGCGCGAACGCGCAAAGGAGAAAAATATGGTATACCGCGATTTAGGCAGAACAGGTCTCAAGGTAAGCGAAATCGGTCTCGGCGGCGAATGGCTTGAAAAGCAGAGCGCCGAAAGCGTAAAGGCGGTGATTGACCACTGCGCCGCCAAGGGAATCAACATTCTTGACTGCTGGATGAGCGAGCCGGAGGTGCGCCGGAACATCGGCGCGGCGATAAAAGGCAGCCGCGAAAAGTGGATTATTCAGGGGCATATCGGCTCAACGTGGCAAAACGGGCAGTATGTCAGAACCCGCGAAATGACCGCGGTCAAGGCGGCGTTCGAGGATTTGCTTACCCGTATGCAGACGGATTATATCGACCTCGGAATGATTCATTTCATAGACGAAAAGGCGGAATTTGAGCGCGTTATGAACGGCGAATTCATCGAGTATGTGCGCGAGCTTAAAAAGAAAGGCGCAATCCGCCATATCGGAATGAGCACGCACAACCCCGCCGTTGCGAAAATGGCAGCCGAAACGGGCGAAATCGAGGTAATCCTTTTCAGCATCAACCCCGCGTTCGATATGCTGCCCGCAACGGAAAACATCAACGACTATTTTGCGGACGATTTCGGAACGAACCACAGCGGAATCGCGCCCGAGCGCGCGGAGCTGTACAGCCTGTGCGAGGAGCGCGGAGTCGGAATCACCGTAATGAAGGGCTACGCGGGCGGAAGGCTGTTCAACCAGAAGGCGTCGCCCTTCGGAGTCGCCCTCACCCCCGTTCAGTGCCTGCACTACGCGCTCACACGCCCTGCCGTCGCAAGCGTGATGGTTGGCTATAAAACGCCTGAACACGTTGACGATGCGGTTGCCTACGAAACCGCGTCAAGCGAGGAAAAGGATTACGCAACCGTGCTTGCCGGCGCGCCCCTCAACTCATACAGGGGGCAATGCACCTACTGCGGGCATTGCGCGCCCTGCCCCTCCGGAATCGACATTCCGATGATGAACAAGCTCTACGACCTTGCCGTAATGCACGAAAGCACTCCGGACACGCTCCGCGCGCACTATAAGCAGATGAGCGCAAACGCCGACAGCTGCATATCCTGCCGCGCCTGCGAAACCCGCTGCCCCTTCGGCGTGAAAATTGCAGACAAGATGGAAAGCGCCCGCAAGCTGTTCAAATAAAGGAATTTGCAGGCGCTGCGCCATGCATCCGCATCAAATATGCTCTCGCGCCGCGATAAGCGCTTGTGGTATGCCTCGCCCCTCATATGAGCCTTTTTGCGCATCAACCGCTTTATACGAAACGATGATTGCGGAAAGGGGAGACAGCATGGCGAATAAAGGTTTCTTTGAAAGCTTGCTTGAAGATGTGGCGTACTACGCCGCAATTCAGAGCAGCAAGGACTTAAGCGGCAAGCCCGACCCTTACAAGGCTGCCGGAATGCTGCATGGAATGCGCGGCGATTTGTCAAGCGCAGATATTTTCAAAATGGGCGGCTATTTGGGCGCGGAAGGCGCGTTTGATTCGGCGCCTCCGAGCGAAAGCGAATATTCATCGTCAAGCGCGGCACCTCCGTCAGAGGCGGAAAGTACGTCCACGGATTGGAACTCGCTGAGCGAGGAAGAGAAAAACAGCCGCGTTCTCAAAGCGGAGCGAACTAAAGCTCAGCACAGTTATTGGGCATCGCTGTGGAATACATCTGAATCAAGCGACAGGCTTCCTCCTCTTGAAACAGCGTCCGCAGTGTGTTTGTCAAGTAAAAAAGTGAGCGAAAGGGCTCCAAAAAGGTGAGCACCATCAGCACCACGTTGAGGGTTGTGAGCGAGACAGCGGGAGCCCCAACGCACACAATTAAGTGCGCGAACAGAGC
>JAQWCW010000034.1 GCA_028705775.1 Eubacteriales bacterium | reverse complement strand
CTCCTTAGTCCATGCAAACTAAGGGTAGCGCATCATGGGGGGTGCTGACAATGGCTCTTTTCATTGCCACTCCGGGGTGCTCACTTTTTGGCGCCCTTTTGCTCGTTCTCTATTTTACCGAAAACACCTTGAAAACAGCGCGGTGTAATACATTAGAAATAAATACTTCACACAAAATTCACGATTTGCCTCTTTACATTCTGCTGGAAATGCTATAAACTTAGCAACGTGGATTAGCACTCAAATGATAAGAGTGCTAACAAGGATTCGCAAGGAGGTTTTAATTCATGACTGTTAAGCCTTTGGGTGACCGTGTTGTCATCAAGAACGTAGAAGCCGAAGAAACCACCAAGAGCGGTATCGTACTCCCCGGCTCCGCTAAGGAAAAGCCGCAGATGGCTGAAGTACTCGCAGTAGGGCCCGGTGGCATTGTGGACGGCAAGGAAGTAACCATGCAGGTAAAGAATGGTCAGAAGGTCATTTACAGTAAGTATGCCGGAACGGAAGTCAAGATTGACGGCAAAGACCTTATCATTGTTCGCCAGAATGACATTCTGGCTATCGTCGAGTAAAGGGAGGAATTAATATGGCTAAGCAGATTAAGTACGGCGAGGACGCACGTCAGGCTCTCCAGAAGGGTGTTGACGTACTCGCCAATACCGTCAAGGTAACCCTCGGCCCTAAGGGTCGCAACGTTGTTCTGGATAAGAAATTCGGCTCTCCCCTTATCACCAATGACGGCGTAACCATCGCCAAGGAAGTCGAGCTGGAGGACCCGTTTGAAAACATGGGCGCTCAGCTTGTCAAGGAAGTCGCGACCAAGACCAACGATATCGCCGGTGACGGCACCACCACCGCTACCCTGCTCGCGCAGGCTATTATCCGCGAGGGCATGAAGAACGTTGCCGCCGGCGCAAACCCCATGATTCTCAAGCACGGCATCGAGGCCGCTACACAGGAAGCCGTTAAGGCTCTTAAGGAAATGAGCCAGCCCATCGACGGCAAGCAGGCAATCGCTCAGGTTGCATCCATTTCCGCCGGAGACGAAACCATCGGCGCTCTTATTTCCGACGCTATGGAGAAGGTCGGAACCGACGGCGTTATCACTGTTGAAGAAAGCAAGACCATGACCACCGGAATGACTACCGTTGAAGGTATGCAGTTTGACCGCGGCTATGCTTCTTCCTACATGGTAACCGATACCGACAAGATGGAAGCTGTTCTTGACGACCCCTACATTCTTATCACAGATAAGAAGATTAGCAATATTCAGGAGATTCTGCCCGTTCTTGAGCAGGTTGTGCAGTCCGGCAAGAAGCTACTCATCATTGCTGAGGATGTTGAGGGCGAGGCTCTTACCACCCTTATCGTAAACAAGCTGCGCGGCACTTTCACCTGCGTTGCTGTAAAAGCCCCCGGCTTCGGCGACCGCCGCAAGGAAATGCTTCGCGACATCGCTATTCTTACCGGCGGTCAGGTTATCAGCGACGAGCTTGGGCTTGACCTCAAGGAAACCAAGCTTGACAGCCTCGGACGCGCCCGTCAGGTCAAGGTTGACAAGGACAACACCACCATCGTTGACGGTGCAGGAACGAAGGAAGCTATCTCCGAGCGTGTTGCCGCTATCCGCGCGCAGATTGCCGAAACCACCAGCGATTATGACAAGGAAAAGCTTCAGGAGCGCCTTGCAAAGCTCGCGGGCGGCGTAGCCGTTATTCAGGTTGGCGCAGCTACCGAAGTCGAAATGAAGGAGCGCAAGCTTCGCATTGAGGACGCGCTTGCCGCTACCAGAGCCGCTGTTGAGGAAGGCATTGTTCCCGGCGGCGGAGTTGCGATGATTAACGCCATCGCCAAGGTTTCCGCCATCCAGAGCAAGTTTGAAGGCGACGCCAAGACCGGCGTACAGATTGTCGTTCGCGCTCTTGAAGAGCCGATGCGCCAGATTGCCGCTAACGCCGGCATTGAAGGCAGCGTAATCGTTGACAACATCAAGAACAAGAAGAAGGCAGGCTACGGCTATGACGCGCTCAAGGGCGAATATACCGATATGATTAAGCGCGGCATCATCGACCCGACTAAAGTAAGCCGCTCTGCCCTGCAGAACGCTGCCAGCGTAGCCGCGATGGTTCTTACCACCGAGAGTCTTGTAACCGACATCCCCGCTCCGGAACCCGCTCCTGCGGCTCCTGCCGGCGGAATGGGCGGAATGTACTAAGATTCTGATATAGTTTTCAAGGGAAGCGCCTACTCGGCGCTTCCCTTTTTGTTGTCGCTATATGTTTATCGAAGGGGAAAAAAACGCTCTGCGCTTTATAACGCAGAGCGGTATGTTATGCTTGCTTTCAGCCTAGAACGACTTCTACCTTGTGAATTCCATCCGTGAACAGCGGAACGAGATTGCCTGAAACGGTCTTTCCGTCTACGAGCATTGTCGCTACTCCCCTGCAAGCGTGCTTCGGGTTCTTGATGGTTATATTGTACCAAGCGCCGCGGAAGCGACGGGAAATCTCATAACCGTCCCAAGAATGAGGAATGCACGGGTCGATTTTCAGTCCGTCAAAATCGGGCTTGATTCCGAGAATGTAGTTGCTGATGGTGTAGAAGTTCCAGGACGCTGTTCCGGTGAGCCAGCTGTTCTTCGCCTGACCGAAATTGACGGCGTCCTTGCCCGCTATCATCTGCGAGTATACGTAAGGCTCGGTTTTGTGCAAATCGGATATTTCCTCGCGGTATGCGGGAGCGATTCGGCTGTAAAGGTCGAACGCCCTGTCGCCGTGACCGAGCATGGTTTCGGCGCACATAATCCACGGATTGTTGTGGCAGAAGATGCCGGCGTTCTCCTTGTAGCCGCAGGGATAGGAGGAAATCTCGCCAAGCTCCAGATGGTATTCCTTGTAGGCGGGCTGCTGGAGGATGATTCCGTGCTTGGTTTCAAGGTATTTATGAACGCTTTCGAGCGCCTTCTCTGCCTTGCCGTCGTCAACGCCGATGCCTGCCATTACGCAGTAGCCCTGAGACTCGATGAATATCTTGCCGTCCTCGCACTCCTTGGAGCCAATCTTGTTGCCCATCGCGTCATAGGCGCGCAGGAACCATTCGCCGTCCCAGCCGTACTTCTTGACCGTTTCCGCCATATCGGAAATCGCTTTTTCAACCTTGTCGGCGCGCTCGTTCTCGCCCTTGTGGCGAAGGAGCTTTGCGAAATCGGGGCAAATGGAAACGAACATTCCGGCGATAAGCACGGACTCTGCAATCCTGTCATCCGGAGCGTTGGGATTGGAGAAGGTCTGGAAGCTCTCGTCCGGAGTATCTGAGTAGCAGTTGAGGTTAAGGCAGTCGTTCCAGTCGGCTCTGCCGATGAGCGGAAGCCCATGCGGTCCGAGATTGTTGAGCACGTGGTCAAAGGAAGCCTGCAAATGCTCAAGCAGAGAGCCTGCGTCGGCAGGATTGCAGTCATAACCAACCTGCTCGTCAAGAATGCTGAAATCGCCGGTTTCCTTTATGTATGCGGCAGCTCCGGCAATCAGCCAAAGCGGGTCGTCGTTAAATCCGCCGCCGATATCAAAGTTGCCCTTCTTGGTAAGCGGCTGGAACTGGTGATAGCAGCCGCCGTCGCGGAACTGGGTAGCCGCGATATCAAGAATGCGCTCCCTTGCGCGCTCGGGAATCTGATGGACAAAGCCGAGCAAATCCTGAGAGGAATCGCGGAAGCCAAGACCGCGACCGACTCCGCTTTCAAACAGGGACGCGCTTCTGCTCATGTTGAAGGTGACCATGCACTGATAAGGATTCCAGATATTCACCATGCGGCTGAGCTTTTCATCGCTGCTCTTGAGCGTGTATACGCTGAGAAGCTCGTCCCAATGGTTTTTGAGGATTTCAAACGCTTCGTCAATCTGCTCGTCGGTAGTAAGGTAAGAGAGGATTTCCTGCGCAGGCTTTTTGTTGATGACGTCGGGCGCAACGAACTTTTCCTCAACGGGGTTTTCGCAGTAGCCGATAACGAAGTTGAACTTCTGGCTTTCGCCGGGCAGAAGCTTGAGATTAATCTGATGGCTTCCGATAGGCTGCCAGCCGCTTGCAATGCTGTTTGTCGCCTGTCCGTTCATGACAGCCGCAGGCGCGTCAAAGCCGTTATAAAGCCCCATAAAGGACTCCATATCGGTATCAAAGCCGTTCACCGGCTTATTAACGGCAAAGAAGGCATAATGATTGCGGCGCTCGCGGTATTCAGTCTTGTGGTAGATAACGCTTCCTTCGACCTCAACCTCGCCGGTTGAGAAATTACGCTGAAAATTCAGCATATCGTCGGAGGCGTTCCAAAGGCAGAACTCAACAAACGAGAAAAGCTGAAGGCTCTTAACGTCGTTTGTGTTATTGGTTATGGTAATCTGATGCACTTCGGCATTAAGCCCGAGCGGAACGAAGGAAAGCTGCGAAGCCTTGATTCCGTTCTTCTCGCCCGTTATGCGACTGTAGCCCATACCGTGACGGCACTCGTATGAATCAAGCTCCGTCTTTGTGGGCTTCCAGCCGGGATTGAAAACGGTGTCGCCGTCCTTGATATAGAAATAGCGCCCGCCGTTATCCACGGGGATGTTATTGTAGCGGTATCTCGTAATACGGCGAAGGCGGGCGTCTCTGTAAAAGCAATAGCCGCCGGCGGTATTGGAGATAATGCCAAAGAATTGCTCGCTTCCCAGATAGTTAATCCACGGATAAGGCGTTTTTGGAGTTTCAATCACATATTCCCGAGCCGCGTCATCAAAATGCCCGAACTTCATAGGTAAACCCTCCCCGTATTCAGCAGGATTGACATAAATGCCAATCCCCATCTACGAAGCATTGTATCATATAATTAAGGACAACGCAAAGGTTTTCGTGCGTTTTCTGTTGTTATTTTGCTTAATATTTTTATAATTATTTGTTCGATATGTCGCTTTGCATCTCGAAGGTAAAGTCAAGTATGTTGTCAGAACCCACAAGAAAATAAGCCTCAGATATATCATGTGTTATTATCACCAGCGCGCGCGATGAAATCTTATCTGAGATATACCGGAGCATTCTCTGCTTGAGCGCGTCGTCCATTTCCTTGCACGGCTCGTCAAGGAAAACAATATCGCTTTTTTTGAGCATTGCGCGGATTAGCGAAACGCGCCGCTTCATTCCTCCGGACAGCTCGGAGGGAAATATCTTATCTCCGTTTGCGATGCCTGCCTTTTCAAGCTCGCTTACGGCAGTATCCTTATCAATATCGCAGGCTATCATCAGGTTTTCGGCGGCGCTTCGCCATTTAAGCAGCCTGTTTTCCTGAAACTGAGCGGACGCAGCAATCTCTGAAAACCCGAAAACGCTTCCGCTGTCGGGCGCTTCAAGCCCTAAGCATATGCGCATTGCGGTCGTTTTTCCGCAGCCTGACGGTCCGAAAAAGCATATGCGTCCTTTTTCCTCTATTGAAAAAGAAACGCCAGAAAGCACCTTCTTATCGCCGTAGGATTTATAGAGGTTATCAAATCCCATCTTCATAGGCGCTTCCCTCCTTTTTCGCCAGAATATCGAGCAGCAGCTTGAAAAGCATTTCAAGCGCCATGCTGATTACTATTACAGTTATAGTAAACGCAAACATTTTATCAGTTTCAAGATATATTTTTGTGTTATAAAGCATGCTTCCTATAGCGCCTTTGGGTCTGCCGATTACCTCGGCGGCAATGCACGCCTTCCAGCAAAGCCCAACGGAGGTTTTGACTCCGGCGATAAAGTGCGGCATTACTGCCGGAATATACATATGCTTCAGCTTCTTTGAACGCGAAAAGCGGAATACCTGCGCCATTTCGAGCAGCTCATTGTCAACTGATTCAATGCCTTGGGTAACGTTTGCCCACATTATCGGAACAACCATCAGAATTCCGGTAAGCACGGGAACGTTTGCGGCGGAAAGCCAGACCAAAGCAAGCAATATAAACGAAGTGACTGGCGTTGAGCGTATCACCGAAAGCAGCGGGCGGAAAAGAGCGTTAAGCAGGCTGAAACGGGCAAGCAGACCCGCGAGCAGGCTGCCCAGAATAACACCCGTAATCAAAGCCGCAAGCATTCTCAGCAGACTTCCGCCGATAGCCTGCCAGAACGCAAGCTGCCCAAACAGCGCTGCGAGCGCTTTTATGGTGTTGATTGGCGAAGCGAGAAGTAAATCCTTGCCGACGGCAAAATATGCAGCCTGCCAGATTGCAAGCCACACAAGGGCGGAGAAAAGCTTCTCCGCCCAAGCGGGCATTATGCGTTTGTTTGTTTTATTCCTCTGCGCCATAGTAGAATTCATCGGTAGGCATTTTTCCACCGATTGATGCGGGGTTTGCATCCATCAGAATCTGATAAAGAGGCTCAATCTGCGTTTTCATTTCATTCCCTGCAATGAAAACAATATGGCAGTCAGGAATCGCTTTCTTTGCAACGGCTGCCTTGGGCATGATTTCAAACTTTTCGACCAGCTGCGACGCGGCTTCGACATCGGCGTTTACGAATTCGACGCTCGCAGAGTAATCCGCAAGGAACTTTTCGACGGCTTCGGGATTCTGCGCGGCATACTCTTTTCTGACGATAACGCAGCCCATGCTGAGCACGGCGTTTTCCTCGCCCATGAGCTTTGCTGCATTGCCGAACTCCTCGGTAATATCAAGCGCTATACGAGCGTCGCTCTGCATCTGAACGCTTGTTACGAACGGCTGGGGAAGAATTGCAAGCTCAACCTTTCCGGAGGCAAGGAGCGCGGCAAGCTCGCTGTGCTCGGCATAATACGTAACCTCTACATCCTCAAGCCCGTTCGCTTTCAGAATATAATCAAGCACGTATTCGGGTAGAGCGCCCTGACCGGAAGCGCCTATGCTCTTCCCTGCCAAGTCCGATATGGACTGAATTCCGTCACCCTTCTCCATGAGATAGAGAACGCCAAGGGTGTTGAGCGCCAAAAGCTGTACGTTGCCCTTGGTTTTATTGAACAGCGTTGCGGCGAGGTTGGTGGGGATTGCGGCAATATCCGTGCTGCCGTTTGCGATTGCGGCAACGATTTCATCAGCCGCGCCCGCGAGCGTGAACTGATAGTCTTCAGCGTTGTTTTCCATCATTCCTACCATTCCGATACCGGTAGGACCCTTAAGAGCCATTATGCGCACGGCTTCTCCGTCCGCGAAAGCGCCGAATGAGGTGATGAGCAGCATTGTCATTACAAGCAATGAAATAATCTTTTTCATGATTAATCCTCCGTTTCTTTACTGGTGAGAGCGCTTTTGCAGACGACTCCGTCAAGAGAGCCGAGCCTACCGGTAAACGCGCCCACTCTGTCCGTTGTTCCGCGAATGATAAGCCCGATTACGGCAGTTCCGTCTTCCTGATTCGGAACGCCGATTTTGCCCGTTATCATATCGGAATACTTGCCGATAATCTCATTCACAAGCGGAACCTGTTGTTTGTTCTCGATTACGATGCCGATAAATCCGATTCGTTTCTTCATATCCTGTCTCCGTAATCTAAATTTGCCATCAAAAAGCAGCCCGCAATAACGCGGACTGCCAAACAATCATCCCTCCGTTTCTCTCAGGTCAGGCATTGGCGCGCCCTTCCGTCAACAATAATTCCTATGCTCCGCCTCACGTTTGTCCGCTCGGGTTTCGCATGAATGTATTATACCCTATTGTAAACGAAGTGAAAAGCGTTTTAGAAAATAGCGTCAATAAACTCTTTGGCTTCAAACGCCTGCAAATCGTCTATTCCCTCGCCTACGCCGACATACCAGACGGGAACCTGCAATTCCTGCTCAATGGCAAGCACTACGCCGCCCTTTGCAGTTCCGTCAAGCTTTGTAAGCACGATTCCGCCGATTTCAGCGGAGCTTTTGAACTCCTTTGCCTGATTCAGCCCGTTCTGCCCCGTTGTCGCGTCAAGAACGAGCATTGAGCGTACCTCTGCCTCGGGATAATTTCGGGCTATTACCCTGCGGATTTTATTCAGCTCTTCCATAAGGTTTTTCTTATTATGCAGTCGTCCTGCGGTATCAACCATGAGCAAGTCCGTATTGTGCGCCTTTGCGGATTGTATTGCGTCAAAAACGACTGCGGCGGGGTCTGCTCCCTCCTGATGTCGGATAATCGGAACGTTCGCGCGCTTTGCCCATACGTCAAGCTGCTCTCCGGCGGCGGCTCTGAACGTATCTCCGGCGGCAAGAAGAACGCTTCTGCCTATTGAAGAAAAGCGAAGCGCCATTTTTCCGATTGTCGTCGTCTTGCCTACTCCGTTTACTCCGACAAAGAGCATAACCATAGGCCAGCGCAAATCGGGGCGCGGAATATTCATCTGCTTAATCAGAATGCTTCTGAGCAGTTCTCTTGCCTTCTTTGCGTCCTTTATCTTTTGCTTATCGACTTCGTCGCGCAATTCCGCGATAACCTTATCCGTCGTTTTTACGCCTACGTCCGCCATTATAAGAATGTCGGTCAGGTCGTCGTAAAAATCTTCGTTGATGACTTCGGTGCTTTCAACAAGCTCCTCCATCTTATCGCCCATATTGGCTCTTGATTTCGTCATGCTCTCGCGCAAACGAGTCAGCCAGCCCTTTTTCTTCTCGCCCTCAGACATATATATTCCCCCTATTCGTAATCCTTCAAAGATACCGACACCATTGAGCTTACGCCCTTTTCCTGCATTGATACTCCGTAGAGCGCGTCGCATCTTTCCATAGTGCCTTTTCTGTGCGTCACTACGATAAACTGCGTGCTCTTGCTGTATTCGTAAAGGTAGTCCGCAAATGCGTCGATGTTTGCGTCGTCAAGCGCGGCTTCGATTTCATCAAGAATGCAGAACGGCGAGGGCTTGAGCTTGAGCATTGCAAAGAGCAACGCGATTGCCGTAAGCGCTCTTTCGCCGCCCGAAAGGAGCGAAAGCATCTGCCTCTTTTTGCCCGGAATCTGCACAATGATGTCTATTCCGCATTCAAGCGGCTCATTGTCATCCTGCAGCTGCAGCTCGGCCTGACCGCCGCCGAAAAGCCTTGTGAAGGTCTCTGAGAAATAGCCCTGCAACAGCTTGAACTGCTCTGAAAATTGAGCTTTCATCTGAACGGTCAGCTTGTCAATAAGCTGCTGGAGGTCGTCCTGAGCCTTGCGCAAATCCTTCTGCTGAGCGCTCATTTCTTCAAACCGCGTCTTTGTTTCGGTGTATTCCTCCATTGCAGACACATTGACGGGCCCCATCAGACGGATTGCGGCGCGAAGTTCCTTGACCTTATCCTCCTGCGCGGAAATGCTGAGGTCGCCTGCGTCCGCGAATTCCTCCGCGGTTTCGTAGGTAAGCCCGTATTCGTTCCAAATGCGTTCGGTTATCGTGGTAATATCGCTTTCAAGACGAGCGGTTTGAAGCTCGTAGCGGTGAAGCTTTCCGTTTATATCGCTTTCAAGCGCACGAAGCTCCTCGTTTCTCGCGGTTGCCTCGCTCAGCTCCGACTGCTTTTTACGGCGCTTTTCCTCAAGCGCGGAGCAGTCCTCCTGCGCTTTTGATAGCCTTTCGGCATTGTCGTCCTTCTGCCTTGCAATCTGCATTTGCGAATCGCTCAGCATTTTCAGCTCGATTGATAAATGCTCCTGCTGCGCCGATAGAGAGAGAAGCTTGCGCTTTGCTTCGCCTTCCTCGCTGCCAAGGCGCGTCTGGTCTTTTATAATTGACTGTAGCGCCGCCTGAAGCTCCGAAAGCTCAAGCCGTTTGGCAGTCAGCTTTTCCTGAGTTGCCTCGGCGCTTTTGCGTATTATGCGCAGCTTGTCTGCCATTTCCTGAGCTTCCTGCTGCGCTGTTTCTTGGTCGCTTGCTCCGCTTTGGGAATCGTTTTCGATTTCTTCAAGCTCCTTGGTAATCTGGTCAATGGAGTCCGTAAGCTGCCGCTCAGCTCCCAAGGCTGCTTCAAGCCGCGTGCAGATATCGGCGCGCGATTTTACCGCGTTCTGAACCCACTCATCCTCGCGCGCTACCGCGATTTCCTCCTGCCTGAGGTTTTCAAGCGCTTCCTGCCTGTCGTTCTTGACCTCGGCGCGGCGCTCCTCCGCTTCCTTCATCCGCTTTTGCAGATTGGCGATTTCGGCTTGCAGGACATGAATCTTGTCCTTGGTTTCGTCAATCTCGCGCTCGCGTCCAAGCAGGTTGGTTGTGTTGCTCTTATTGCTTCCTCCGGACATAGAACCGCCGGAGTGCATAACGTCGCCGCTTAACGTAACCAATCTGAACTGATGATTTCCAGCTCGCATAATCGGTATTCCGGCGTTCAAATCGGTTGCGACAACCGTTCTGCCCAAGAGGTTTTCAAAGATTCCCCTGTATTCCTCGTCAAACTCAACAAGCTCGCTTGCAACGCCGAGGCAGCCGGACATTTTGAGCAAATTGCGCTCCTGCATATTGAGCGTTCTGCCGCGAACGGAGCTGATGGGCAGAAAGGTCGCCCTTCCGCTTTTGTTCTCCTTGAGATAGTTTATCATGTCCTTTGCGGCGTGCTCATCGGTTGTAACAATGTTCTGCAAAGCGCCGCCAAGAACCATATCAAGTGCGGTTTCCAAATCCTTCGGAACTTTAATCAGCTGCGCGACGACGCCGCGAACGCGCGAATCGTCCCGCGCGTAATTCAGAACCCGCTTTACGGCAAACTGATAGCCCTCGTAATCGCGAGCCATATCGGAGAGCATTTTAAGCCTTGAGCCTGCCGCCTGAAGCTCGCCGTTTTTTGCGCTGATTGCGCTCCTTCGCTCCTCCATGTTGACAAGCAGAGCCTTGCTCTCGTCATCAAAAGCGGCGACTTTTTCCCTGAGAGTATTAACGCCCGACTTTACTATCGCCTGATGGCGCTCCGCCTCGTCGAGCGCGCTCTCGGCGCTTTCCTTCTGCGATTTCAAATCGCTCAGGGTTTCGGCAAGCTCGTCAAGGCGGGCTTGCATCTGCGAAAGCATTGTAGTTTGGCGCACCTTTATATTTTCGCGCTGACTGCGGCGGTTGATTGCGTTGATTATACCGCTCTTTTTTTGCTCAAGAGCGTTTTCCGCTTCCTCAACCTCGCTTTGCTTATTGCGGTATTCCTCCTGAATCCTGTCGATTTCTGCCTGCATTTCGGCTATAAGCCCGCTTTTACCGGTTTCATCGCCCTGAACGGAAGAAAGCTGCTGCTTGAGCTCTGCCATTTTCTGATTAAGCAGCTCGCGCTCCGCAATAATGCGCATATTGGTTTCCTGAAGGTTTTCGTATCTGACCTTATCTGTTTCCTGCTTTGCCTCGATATCCTTACCTTCATTGTTTACCTGCAAAAGCAGCTCGCGGGCAGCGGAAACAAGACCTTCAAGCTCTGAAATCTTCGCTTCTATACCCTCGCGCTTCTGCGTGGAGGATTCAAGCTCTTTTTGTATATCGGCAAGAGAATCACTAAGCCCCTTTGCAGCCTCAGATATTTCCGCGAGCTTTTCCTTGTTCCTGTCGTACTTATATCTGAACAGAAAAGAATCAAGCTTTTTAAGCTTGGCGCTCAGCTCCAGAAACTCGCGAGCCATTTCCGCCTGCTGCTTGAGCGGTTCTACGCGCTTTTCCAATTCGCCCAGTATGTCCTCTACGCGGGAAAGATTATCTGTGGTGTTGCTGAGGCGGCGCTCGGATTCTATCTTGCGCGCCTTATATTTCATTATTCCCGCCGCTTCCTCGAATACCTGACGGCGTTCTTCGCCTTTTTGCGAAAGTATATCGTCAATCTTGCCCTGACCTATAATCGAATAGCCTTCCTTGCCAATGCCCGTATCTCGGAAAAGGTCGACTATATCCTTCAGGCGGCAGGCAGCCTTGTTGAGATAATACTCGCTGTCGCCGCTTCTGTATACGCGTCTTGTTACGTTGACCTCGGAATAATCGGAGCTGAGACCTCTGTCGGCGTTGTCAAACATAAGAGACACTTCGCAGTAGGACGCTTGCTTGCGCTTTTCCGTTCCGTTGAAGATTACGTCCTCCATTTTGCTTCCGCGAAGCTGCTTTGCGCTCTGTTCGCCGAGAACCCATCTTACGGCGTCGCCTATATTGCTCTTGCCGCTTCCGTTAGGCCCGACGATTCCCGTTACATTTTCGGAAAAGAGAATTTCAGTTCTGTTGGCGAAGGTTTTGAAACCGTTGAGCTCGATTTTTTCAAGTCTCATTTATCTTTCTTCGCCGCCTTTGTTTTCATTATATCAAGCGCAAGCTCCGCCGCGTACTGCTCCGCTGCTTTCTTGCTCTTTCCCGTTCCTGTGCTGACCGGCTCTCCGGCAATGCTTGCTCTTACGGTAAAAACTTTGTCATGAGCGGGCCCGTCTTCTTTTATAAGCGAATATGAGGGCGTTTCGATATGCCTTGCCTGAAGGTATTCCTGCAGTTCGCCCTTTGCGTCGCGTATTCTTTCCTCGGCTTCATCAAGCTTAGGCCACAGCCTTGCAACAAGCGCAAGCGCGGACGTATAGCCGTCGTCAAGGTAAACTGCGGCAAGAACAGCCTCCATAGCGTCGGCAAGAATCGAATCCTTCTCGCGCCCGCCGCTGACTTCCTCGCCGTGGTCCATATATAAATATTCGCCTAGGTTCAGCTTCCTTGCCACCATTGCGAGGGTCGCCTCGCGCACCAACACCGCTCTTTGGTGCGTCAGGCCGCCCTCGTGCTGCTCGGGATGATTGTGATAGAGAATGTGGCTCATTGTGAGCTGCAAAACCGCATCGCCCAGAAACTCAAGCCGCTGATTATCCGCCTTGGAATATGACGGATGGGTCAGCGCCTGGCGAAGCAGCTTTCTGTCCCTGAACTGATAGCCCAGAGCCGACATCAGCGCCTGCTCGCTGCTCATAGAAATACCTCGATTTCTTTATAAACAATGAATGGTGAACAACCGCCTAAGGCTATTCACCATTCAATTTGTGAATTGTTTTACTGGCGAGTCTTGATGTAATCGATAACGTCGCCGACAGTTTTAAGCTTTGAAAGCATTTCGTCCTCAACCATCATGCCGAAGGAATCCTCAAGGTCCATAATCAGCACCATTACGTTCGCGCTGTCTGCCTTGAGATCCTCCACGAGGCGGCTTTCACGGGTAATCTGCTCCATCGGAATCTTGAACTGGTTGGCTATCAGGGAGAACACTTTTTCCTGTACCTGCTCCATAGTAAGTTTCATCCTTCCTTCTCTGCCGCTTGACCCTGCGGCAGTATCTTTTTGAGTTCTGCTTCTATCGTTTCGGCAACCCTGCCCTCGGACATCTTTATCGCCTGAGAAATAGCGCAGGCGAACGCGTGCGCGTTGCAGGAGCCGTGGGCCTTGATTACCGTTCCGGAAAGACCAAGAAGCGGCGCGCCGCCGACCTCGGAGTAATCCATCGACTTCTTGAGCCGCCTGAAAGCTGGCTTTGCGAGCAGAGCGCCGAGCTTAGAGCGGGTATCGGCAAGCATTTCCTTCTTCATCATGGACATCAGCGTTCCGGCAACGCCCTCCATGAATTTCAGAATCAGATTGCCGCAGAAGCCGTCCGCGATTATTACGTCAAAGTCGCCGGATGTAACATCACGGCCTTCGGCGTTTCCGGTAAACTTGAAAGGCGCGCTCTTTTCGATAAGGGGATAAGCTTCCTTAACAAGAGCGTTGCCCTTTTCGGATTCCGCGCCGATATTCAGAAGCCCTACGCGCGGCTCGTTAATTCCGGCAACCTTTTTCATGTATGCGTCGCCCATAATTCCGAACTGCAAAAGCCAGTCGGCCTTGCAGTCGACATTTGCGCCGCTGTCGCACAGAAGCACATGACCGCTTGCTGTCGGGAGCATTGTCGCGATGCAGGGGCGCTCGACTCCGGGCACTCTGCCGAGGCGGAATATTCCGCCGGCAAGCACGGCGCCGGTTGAGCCGGACGAAACGAAAGCGTCAACCTCATTTGCCCTGAGCATAAGCATGCCCTTGACGATTGCGCTTTCTTTCTTTGTACGAACCGCTATAACAGGCGATTCATGGTTGGTGATTACATCCGGAGCGTCAAGCACGGTTATGCGATTCTTTACATCGTCGCAATCGGTGAGATAGGGATTAATCTTCTCGGGAATACCGGCAAGCACTATTTCAATATTCGGATATTTCCTGAGCGCTTCCAAGCTGCCCTTGACAGTGGACTCGGGAGCGTTATCCCCGCCCATTGCGTCAACAAAAATCTTCAAGGCGTCAATTTCCCGCTTTCATTTGCCTTGGAGCTAAAGCTCCATAGACCGTAATAATGCATTATGCATATAACGAGAGTATTGTAACAAAAAAGTTGCGCGGTGTAAAGATGCGGAGCGAAAGCAAAATCTAATCAAAGTGAATATTTAGCTCTTTCGCCGCCGATATACGGAGGGCGAGTGTACGCCATTACAACGTTTGCCTCCCCGAGCTTGCGGATTGCTTCATGGCGAAGCGGCACTGCAACCTTATGAAGATGCATTCCTATGAGCGTATCGCCAATGTCGATTCCCGCGTCTGCGCTGACCTCCCACACAAGCACGGGCGATTTCATAAGCCGGTAAGCTGCCGAGGCGAGCGAGCCGCCCGCATGAATCTGCGGAACAGCGCTCACAATCATATAGTTTCTTGCAAGGGCGCATTCCTCTTCCATAACAAGCGCCCTGTTAAGATGCTCGCAGCATTGGAATTCGGGGATAATCCCTTTTTCTGCGCAAACGTCGATAACGGCGGAGGCAACAGCCTTACCCGCTTCGGGAGAGGACGCTTTTCCGATATGACCGCCGAGGATTTCGCTGCTTGAACAGCCGATTACAAGCTGGCTGCCTTTTTCAAGAGAGCCTTTTTCTATAACATACTCGGCGAGAGTTTTCATTTCCGAATAAATGCTGTCAACAGTCATCTTAAACGCCTCTTTTTGTGAACTCATAAGCGCCAATTGCGAAAGCGATGGACAGGTTCAGGGAATCAATGCTGTCCGAATGCGGAATTCTTGTAGGCACTCCATATGAAGCGAACGCCTCGGGAAGCCCCGCGCCCTCGTTGCCGAAAACAAGCGCGTACCTGTCCCCTTTTTGCCTTACGGCTTCCTCGATTGGGCATGAACCGGTAAGCATGAACGGGAACAGTTTATGCTCCGCATAATCCTTACGGTAGTCCGCAAAGCTGCTGTAAACTGATACATTCAGGGAAAAAAGCGCGCCCATGCTTGCGCGAACCGTGTGCGGGTCAAAAACGTCGGCGCATGGAGCTATTACTGCGACAGACGTAAGCCCAAAGCCCAAAGCGGTTCTTAAAATCGTACCGATATTACCCTTGTCGCTCGGATTGTGAAGCACGATATGCGGTTTATCGGAATCGGGCTTAAGCTCACGCTTTGAAAACACGGCGGCGGCAAAGCAATTATCTTTACCGCTGATTTTTCCCAGCACCTTATCTGCGGTTTCAACGCGGATACTTTTGTCGGCGGCGAGCTGAACAAGCGTCCGAACGCCCTCTGAATCCTCGCCTTTTTGCGAAATAAGAAGCCGCCTTACGGTTTCCGGCGCTTTTTTCATAGCCTCCATGCATGGAAAGATTCCAAGCGCATAGCTATAATCAAGCTCCTTTGAGTAGGTTTCAAGAGATGGCATCTAATCCCTCCCATAAGCGCACGATGATTTCATCCATAACGTCCATGCCCGTTTTCGTAAGGCGCAGGGCTTTGCCGGAATGCTCCATAAACCCGCCGTCTGTCAGCGGTTTTGTGTAAGGCGCGAGCTTTTTCAGTAGCTTTTCATCGGTAATTCCCTCGCGCAGTCTGAGAGACAGCATTACGGTTTCCTTTTCCGCTTCGCGCACGCTTATTGTTTCTTCCTCGCAATGCGCTGAAACGCCTGAAATATAATCGGCAAGAGAAGCCGTGTTCTTATACCTTCTGTTGCCAACCTGACTTGCCGCCGCGCAGCCAAAGCCGATGTACGGTTTTCTTCGCCAGTAAATCAGATTGTGCCTGCATTCCATATCGGGATAGGCGAAATTTGAAATCTCGTACTGATGATAGCCAAGCTTCCCCATGTATTCCGTCATTGAGCGGTACATTTCTCTGTCCTGCTCATCGGTTTGCATCCGGTATTTGCCGGAACGGACATCGCCAAAGAGCCTTGTACCGTCCTCCAATATGAGCGAATAGCAGGATAAATGCTTTGCTCCGAGGGTTTTCATTACGTCTATGCTTTCAAAAAGCTCGTCGGTTGTCTGCGTGGGAAGCCCCATCATCAAATCAGCGTTCCAGTTGTCAAAACCGAGCTTTGAAAGCAAATCCGCGCTTTCCGTAACCTCTTTCTGCCTGTGAATGCGACCTAGAATCTCAAGCAGTCTCGGCTGCCATGCCTGAACGCCCATTGAAATTCTGTTGACTCCGCAATCTTTTGCTGCTTTGAGAAAGCTCTCGCTGAGCGTGCCGGGGTTTGCTTCAATCGTAATTTCCGCGTTTTCATCAATCTCAAATCCGCTTCTCAGCGCTTCAAATATTTGAATAAGCTGCTCCGGCAGAAGAAGGGACGGAGTTCCTCCGCCGATGAAAACGGTTGGAACACGAAGCCTGCTTTGCGTTTCCGACGCTTTCTTGATTTCGCGGATAAGCGCGGAAGTGTAATCCGAAATCATGCCGATTGAAGTAAAGGAAGTAAAATCGCAGTAAGCGCATCTGGATTTGCAGAACGGAATATGAACATAAACAGAAGCGTCACTCATCGCTAATCTTGAGCACCGCCATAAACGCCTCGCTCGGAAGCTCGACCGTGCCGAACTGACGCATACGCTTCTTGCCTTCCTTCTGCTTCTCAAGCAGCTTTTTCTTTCTGGTTATATCGCCGCCATAGCATTTTGCAAGAACGTCCTTGCGAACAGCCTTGACCGTTTCGCGCGCGATAACCTTGCCGCCAATTGCCGCCTGTATCGGAATCTCAAATAGCTGGCGCGGTATCGCGTCCTTCAGCTTTTCGCAGATTCCGCGCCCGCGGGCGTACGCCTTGTCGCGGTGAACGATGAGCGAAAAAGCGTCGCATACGTCGCCGTTGAGAAGAATATCAAGTTTAACCAAATCGCTTTCCTGATAACCGTTCAGCTCATAGTCAAAGGACGCGTAGCCTCTGCTTCTGCTCTTTACTTGGTCAAAGAAATCAAAAATGATTTCATTAAGCGGCAGCTCGTAGTTAAGCTTTACCCTGCTGCCCTCGTACTGCATATCAATAAACGTTCCGCGCTTATCCTTGCAAAGCTCCATAAGGGTTCCGACGCTGTCCTTGGGAGTATAGATTTCCGCGTGAACGAACGGTTCTTCCATTCCGATTATTTCGCCGATTGGCGGCAGATTGGAGGGATTGTCAACCGAAACTTCCTCGCCGTTTGCCTTTTTGATGTGATATACGACGGACGGAGCGGTTGTTACCAAATCCAAATCAAACTCGCGCTCAAGGCGCTCCTGGATTATTTCCATATGCAATAGTCCAAGGAAGCCGCATCGGAAGCCGTAGCCGAGAGCCGCCGAGGTTTCAGGCTCAAAGGAAAGCGAAGCGTCGTTCATATGCAGCTTGTCAAGCGCGTCGTGCAAATCATCATATCTCGCGCCGTCCGCAGGATATATTCCGCAGAACACCATCGGAACGGCAGGGCGATAGCCGGGAAGCGGCTCGGATGCGGGCGCTGCAGCGTCGGTTATCGTATCGCCGACGCGCGTATCGCGCACATCCTTGATGGAAGCGGCGATATAGCCAACATCTCCGGGGCGAAGCTCCTCGCAGGGAACATAGCCCGGCTCAAAATATCCGACCTCCACAACGTCAAACTCGCCGCCGGTTGCCATAAGGTGCATTCTCGTTCCGGCTTTAATCGTTCCCTGCATTATTCTCACATAGCAAATTGCTCCGCGGTAATTATCGTAATTTGCGTCGAAAATGAGCGCCTGAAGCGGTTTATCGGCGTCGCCCTTCGGAGCGGGAACACGCTTGACGACAGCCTCAAGCACATCCTCGATATTGATTCCGTTTTTTGCGGATATGCAAGGAGCGTCCTCGGTGTCTATGCCGATTACATCCTCAATCTCTTTTTTAACGACATCGGGCTGCGCGCTCGGCAAATCAATTTTGTTTATAACCGGCACGGTTTCAAGGTCGTGGTCAAACGCCATATATACGTTCGCTAGCGTCTGCGCCTCCACTCCCTGCGTAGCGTCGACTACAAGAAGCGCGCCCTCGCAGGCGGCAAGCGCGCGGCTGACCTCGTAAGCGAAGTCAACATGACCGGGAGTGTCAATAAGATTTAGGATATACTCGTTCCCATCCTTGGCGGTATACTTCATTCTTACCGCTTTGCTCTTTATCGTTATTCCGCGCTCGCGCTCAAGCTCCATTGAATCCAGAATCTGCTCCACCATTTCGCGTTTCTGGAATACGCCGGTTTTCTCAAGCAGTCTGTCCGCAAGCGTGGATTTGCCGTGGTCTATATGCGCAATAATACAGAAATTGCGGATTCTGTCCATACGTTCACTCAAAGGGTTCTCCTCCAATATCGCTTATAACTTTACAGCTTATAATATCGCATTTTCATATAAAAATCAACGTAGAATAAAGTCGGCAAAGCATTGACGGCAAAAGAAAACAGCGCCCCGTTTGCGGAGCGCTGCCGAAAGAAGTTCATTATGCTTCAGGATATTTTGTTTTTGAGATAAACTAGGTTTGTTGAGTATACGGCAGCGGCAAGCAACAGGCAGGTAAAGATTTGCGCTACAGGAGCGGAGAAAATTATCAGGTTGAAAAAAGCGGTTTCAACCTGCCTGAGAGCGGGAATCGGCGTAAATACGCTGATTATAACAACGACTATCACGTCCGCGAGCCAGCCATACCACTTATCCTGAATAAAGGTGAACGTATGAAGGACTGATTCCACGAGCAAAAGGAAAGCAAACTGTGAGAAGAACGCGGTAAACACGTTTGAATCCCATCCGAAAACCTTGACAAGCCCGTAGATTTGGTAGCCGTCGGAGGTGAGGTAAGGGTCGATAAGGAAGGTTTCAATTACCCCGCAAAGGCTGATAATCGCTGCAAAGACCACATAGTTTATTGCGCAGCCGTAGAAATAAGCCTTTTTCTTTACTCCGATGTTGATATGCCTTGAGTAATTGATGGAAGCGATGAAGATTGGCGCCATAATGCAAATCAGATAGAGCATACTGTAATAAGAAATCGCGTTATCGCCGGTCATCCCCATTGATTTATCAATAATTGTATCAACTATCATTGCGGCGGCGCATATTCCGGCAACAAGGTAGGCAATCCATGTCGTGTACCTGAAATTAATCTTTGCTACGGTGGTATACTTTTTCATCAGTTTTTCCCCTCCACCATTTTTACGAACAAGTCCTGAAGCGACAGATTTTCAACTTCAACATTTTCCTGCGGCGCCATTCGTTTATCGAAAACGTATGCGACAGCAAACTTGCCTATCTTTTCGTTTGCAACTACATTCAGATTTGCCGTCGCGTGCTTTACATCGTCTTCCGCGCCCGAAAGCTTGTACGACTTTTCGATTACGTCATTTATGTCCTCGTAGAAAAGCAGCTTTCCGGAGTCGATGGCTATAATCTTTTCGGCTATTCCGGCGATTTCATCAATCAGATGAGTGGAGACTATGATTATGCGAGGATGATTCTCATAGCTTTCTGCGAGCAAATCGTAAAACTCCTTGCGCATGACTGCGTCAAAACCGAGAACAGGCTCGTCGAGCAAAACGATTTCGCTGTTGCTTGCAAGAGAGATAATCGTAGTAACCATCGTTTTCATTCCGAATGAGAGCGATTTGTATTTTTTATGCCGTTCTAAGCGAAATTTATCCACCATTCTATCGGCAAAATCCGCGTCAAATTTATCATCGACTCCCGCCGCGAGCTTCATCAATTCCGAAACGCGCATATTGAACTGCGGCTTTGCCGCTTCGATATATCGCACGCTTTCGGGCATATTGAGGGTTGTTACCCTTTCGTCGTCTACCATAACCTTGCCCTCGTCGGCGCGAATCTTCCCCGATATCAGGTTCATAAGCGTCGTTTTGCCCGCTCCGTTTCTGCCAAGCAGGCAGTAAATCTTCTTCTCGCTTAAATGAAGCGTCAGCCTGTCAATCGCCGCCGTGTCGCCATACCGCTTAGTTGCGGAAAGCAAATCAATCATAATCCTTAACCTCCGTAACCATTTTTATCAGCTCAGATTTTTCAATGCAGAGCTTCTTTGCCTCCTTGACCATGTTCGGAATTGTTTGCGCATGAAATTCCTTAACCCGCTCTTTAACGATTGTTTCTTTAGCTCCGACGGCAACGCACATCCCGATTCCCCTTTTCTTATACACGATTCCCTCGTCGACAAGCATACTTACGCTTTTAACCGCCGTTGCCGGGTTTACCGAGTACAGCTTTGAAATCTGCGTAGTTGATATAATCAGCTCGTCTACCTCGTAAACCCCTGCCATGATGTCATCCTTGAGCCTTTCCTTGATTTGAATGAAGATAGGAGCCGTGCTTTCGTCAATCAATATTTCTTCATCCCCTTCAAACTCGTTTAGTTAATTACTCAACTAATTAACGTGGCAAGTATAGCACGGTTATCCGAATACGTCAATAGCAAATTTAAATTTTCAAAAAGAAAAACCTCCGAGATCTCTCGGAGGGATTAAAGGCGGTTATTTAGTTATCGGACTTAGATTGATATTAGCTTACCTGAACTCGTCGCATTGCTTGCAGGTTAAAGTGCCGCCTACATTATCCGCGCCGCATTTCGTGCATCTCCATGTGTTGTCGCCCTTGATTGGAGTGCTGAATACATGAACCGGCACTTTGGCTTCAGGCTTCTCCTTTTCGCTGCATCAGAATACTGACTCTCTGCATTTACACGTATAGCATCAATCGACATACGTGTCTTTACCGTTTCCTCAAGCAATTCCCCGAAACCATAAATAAGCAGATACGAAACATACGCTCCGAATACTCCTGCGACTATTACTATGATTCCGGCAAAGAAAGAGATGGTGAAAGAGATACACCCGTAGATAACCGACGATATACCGCCGATGATTCCGACAACCATAGAAATGCTCTTGAGCTTCTCGCTTACGGTATTGTTCATTCCTGACACCTCCGTTTACTATTATGTTGTTCATATCACTGAAATATAGTATATACACATATTACATCATTGTTAAGTCATAAAATGCTAATATGCCAAAATACTGCGAGGTTTACTTTGCCTTTATACAAGCAGTAACCTATAGTGAAAGTGTGCAATAAAGGTGTTTGTCATTATTTCCGTTACGAGTTTATTCTTACTGCTTTTTAACAATAACAGAGAGTATAAAATATAAGATGACGATTCATATAAACGAGTAATCTGCGCGTTGATAATACTTATTGACATACTCTAAATAACGATTTATAATTTAAGTAATATATGTTAGTAAATGCAACCCGTTTCATAATAGGAGGATTAAGCAATGGCAACAATACATCCAATCGAAAGCAAGCTAAAAATCGAATATAGAAAGCAACGTACCAGAAACACTATAAGTTTTTTTATATACATAGCTATAGCAGTATTTTTAGGCTATTTCACTATATACTATCAAATTGGAAATAAACCTAATATATGGAACAACTTATTAAGCCCATGGATTAAAAAGCTCGATTTACAGCGTATGCATATATATAACCAATATGGCTTCTTTCGTAGCTTACCTAGTGGCATTTTATATATAATTGTTTGGGCTTTTAGAGATTATGTGCCAGCGTGCGCTTGCTTGCTTAGTGGAATAATGGGTATGGGTTAAATTGGTTTTAAAGAAGGGCAGCTTAAATCAGGCATATCCGGTGAGGATAGAGCATTAAGCATTCTTAATATACTCCCAAGCGAATACCATATAATACCGAATTTGCGCATAGCATTTGAAGGAAAGACAAGCGAATTAGATTTGACTATTGTTGGACCTACTGGAGTTTATATTGTTGAAGTCAAGAATTACATTGGATTAATTACTGGCGATGCCAACGCTCACGATTGGCAGCAAACAAAGTATTCGAGCAACGGTAAAAAATATGATAAGGAGTTCTATAGCCCAGTTATGCAGGTGTCTACACATGTAAGCAGGCTTACTGGTATGCTTAATAATCACGGTATCAATGCTTGGGTTCAGGGGGTTGTTTTCTTCGTAAATGATAGAGCCAACTTAAATATTACAAACCTAAGGACGTGTCCCGTATGGGTTTTCAATACAAGTGAAGATGGCGGAGCTGACTTACGCACGTTTATTAAAAATGTAGACTATGACTATACAATGACAAACGGCGAAATCGAGAGGATAACGGATTTTATATTAAGTAAAGCTGAATCGTAATTATTGTTTACTTATTGATAATTTACGATAAATAAACAAGGAGCTTATCCTTTCGGATAAACTCCTTGTTGCATATTTATTTTTACTTTCCGGCTTCTTCAACCGCAACGGCAACGGCGACAGTCGCGCCGACCATGGGGTTGTTACCCATGCCGATAAGACCCATCATTTCAACATGCGCGGGAACGGAAGAAGAACCCGCGAACTGAGCGTCGGAATGCATACGTCCCATTGTATCGGTCATGCCGTAAGAAGCGGGGCCTGCAGCCATGTTATCCGGATGCAGGGTGCGTCCGGTTCCGCCGCCGGAGGCAACGGAGAAGTACTGCTTACCGCTTTCCCAGCATTCCTTCTTATAGGTGCCGGCAACGGGGTGCTGGAAGCGGGTAGGATTGGTGGAGTTACCGGTGATGGAAACGTCCACGCCCTCATGCCACATGATGGCTACGCCTTCACGGACGTCGTCCGCGCCGTAGCAGCGAACCTTCGAGCGCTCGCCGTTGGAATAGGCGGTTTCCTTAACAACGGTAAGAGCATGGTCCTTCTTTACGTCAGTTCCAAGATAATCGTACTTGGTCTGAACATAGGTGAAGCCGTTGATACGGGAAATAACCATTGCGGCGTCCTTGCCAAGACCGTTAAGGATTACGCGCAGCGGAGCTTTGCGAACCTTATTGGCGTTGCGGGCAATTCCGATAGCGCCCTCAGCGGCAGCGAAGGACTCGTGGCCGGCGAGGAAGCAGAAGCACTCGGTATCCTCGCGCAAAAGCTTTGCGCCCAGATTGCCATGGCCGTAGCCTACCTGACGCTGGTCAGCGACAGAGCCGGGAATGCAGAAGGACTGCAGACCCTCGCCAATGCATTCGGCAGCTTCAGCGGCGGTTTTTACGCCCTTTTTAAGAGCGATAGCGGCGCCAAGCTCGTAAGCCCACTTAGCGTTCTCAAAGGCGATAGGCTGAATGCCCTCGACGATTTTATAAGCGTCTACGCCCTTGCTGTTGTTGTATGCCTTCAAATCCTCAAAGCTCTTGAAGCCGTACTTCTCAAGCACAGGCTGGAGCTGGGGAATGCGTCTTTCATATCCTTCAAAAAGAGCCATTTTCAGCGCACCTCCTAATTATTCCTTGCGCGGGTCAATCCACTTGACCGCGCCGTCCTCTGCCTTGAAGCGGCCGTAAGTGCCGATGTTCTTCTCGTAGGCATCGTTAGGAGACATACCCTTTTTGATAGCATCCATCATCTTGCCCAGAGACAGGAACTGATAACCGCAAACCTGCTCGTCCTTATCAAGGGCGATTTTGACGACATAGCCTTCGGTCATCTCCAGATAGCGAACGCCCTTCGCCTTGGTGCCGTACATAGTGCCGACCTGCGAACGAAGTCCCTTGCCGAGGTCTTCAAGACCTGCGCCGACAACAAGACCGTCATCCGAGAAAGCGGACTGAGTACGTCCATAAACAATCTGAAGGAACAGCTCGCGCATGGCGGTATTGATAGCGTCGCACACAAGGTCAGTGTTGAGCGCTTCAAGAATCGTCTTGCCGGGCAGGATTTCCGCCGCCATAGCCGCGGAATGCGTCATACCGGAGCAGCCGAGAGTCTCAACCAGAGCTTCTTCGATAATGCCCTTCTTAACATTGAGAGACAGCTTGCAGGCGCCCTGCTGAGGCGCGCACCAGCCTACACCGTGAGTAAATCCGGAAATATCTGTGATTTCTTTGGCCTGTACCCACTTGCCCTCTTCCGGGATAGGCGCTGGACCGTGATTAGGCCCCTTGGCTACACAGACCATTTCTTCCACTTCTTTGGAGTACTGCATACCATGTCCTCCTGTTCCTGCATAAAATCAGGGTAATAACCCATACAATTTATTATATCATACCTGAGGCGCGGCGAAAAGCCTTTATTCGTGTATTTTTTCACAAATTATGCGATAAAAGCGCCGACCGCGAATCCGTAACGGAATATCGCAATCGGCGCAATGCTTATAGCGGTATGGTATTTTTCGCTTACGCGTCCTTTTTGAAGCAGCCGATGAACATAATCGCTACCCCGAACAGCGTTATCAGAACTGATATTACAAGCGGGAGCATCATTCCTATTTCGCTTGCCGTTGTAATGAAGCGTCCGGGAGGTGTACTCCAGCCGCTGACCAGATTACTGCTGACCGATGAAATAACGGCGAACGTCCACAATATACCCACCAGCGAAAGGAATCCACCTGTCAGAACCTTTTTCACAATAAATTCTCCTTTTAGCTGATGAGTGGTTAGGCTACAAGCCGCCTTTCTTAAGATGCGATTTGCAAAGCGCGGTTTTGCGCTCAGCCCTCGTTTCTTTCGGCAATCATGTCCTTTACCTTCATAAGCCTCGTTTGGCTTCCGCGTTCGTTTTCGTCAAGCTTCATGGTTATAACGCGAACCGTGCTTTCAAACTGCGGAATCATGACATACTCAAGAGCGTTGACGCGCCTGCGGGTTTTCTCAATTTCATCGGCAAGCAGGTTGCAGGTTTTCTCGATTTCGGCAAGGCGAATCAAATCGGGCAGCACCTTTGCAAGGCGCGCTATCGCGTCGTCCAGCTCCGCAGACGTTGTCGCCATTCCGTAAGGAAGAATCGGCTCCTGAAGGGAGTCCTCGTCAACCTTGATTGTCGGAACGTGAACGGACAGGATGTTCCGCTTGCCTATTTCGATTTTAGCCTGACGAGCAGGATACATGACCGCTTCTTCAACCGCCTGATTATCCATTACGGCTCTTGAAAGCGCAAAGCCCTTGAGCGCAACGCCAAGCTCGGTATCGACCTTCATGCGAAGCGCCCTGTTTTCCTTGATGAAGCCGATGAACTGGCGCACCATTTCATCCCGCTTATCCTTAAGCAGCTTATGGCCGCGCTTTGCGGTTACAAGCCTGCGCTTAATGCGGGAAAGCTCCATACGCGTTGGATTGACACGCAGAGTGGACATTTACTTCTCCTCCGCCGCCGACGGCATATACTTTTCTATCATGTCGTCACGTATACGCTTCAGCTCGCTCTTGGGCAGCATTGCAAGCAGCTTCCAGCCAAGGTCAAGCGTTTCCTCGATTGAGCGGTTGGTGTCATAGCCCTGAGAAACGTATTCCTTTTCGAACCTGTCGGCAAACGCCGCGTACTTTTTGTCAATTTCCGAAAGCGCCGCGTCGCCGAGAATTACGGCAAGCTCCTTGGCTTCCTTGCCGCGCGAATAAGCGGCAAAAAGCTGGTTCATCGTGGACGCATGGTCCTCGCGGGTCTTGTCCTTGCCTATGCCCTTATCCTTAAGACGGCTGAGGCTCGGAAGAACGTCGATAGGCGGCTCGATTCCCTTACGGTAAAGCTCGCGGCTCAGGATAATCTGACCTTCAGTGATATAACCGGTAAGGTCGGGAATCGGGTGCGTTTTATCGTCCTCGGGCATCGTGAGTATCGGAATCTGTGTTATAGAGCCTTCCTTAC
>JAQWCW010000033.1 GCA_028705775.1 Eubacteriales bacterium | reverse complement strand
GAGTTTTTCCGGTGATAATGGCAAGAGGGTCACACCTGTTCCCATACCGAACACAGAAGTTAAGCCTCTTAGCGTCGATGGTACTTGGCTGGAAACGGCCCGGGAGAGTAGAACATCGCCGGATTCCTATTCCTCAGTAGCTCAATGGCAGAGCACTCGGCTGTTAACCGAGTTGTTGTAGGTTCGAGCCCTACCTGGGGAGCCAGCCCCGTTTACCAACTCGCAAGGGTTGGTAAACTTTTTTTGTTTGCGTGAGCTAGTATAGCGTACTAGATTAGGCAATACCTCAAGATGGATATGGTCTGAATAGAGCGTTACAGACTGGATATAGCGACCGACAAGCTCCTTGCAGGCTCTTGGGTCGTCGTATGACTTTTCGATGTCAGCCATGAGGACGGCAATCAACGCCCCGCGGTCTATCTCGGCGGCGGCTGGTATCTTGGCGAGGCGAGCTTCAAGAGCGCGCTTGCGCTCTGCGTACTCGTTTAGCCTCTCTACGACCTCCGGCGTGGTAAGTCCGCTCTCAACGGCCGCAAAGAGATTAGCGGTTTTCTTTGCGATGGACGCTAATTCAGCGCGGACAACGCTACCCTCGTCGGATGATCTCATGTACGCAATGATCCTATCGGCCATTTTTGCTATTACATCGGGAACAAGAATACGCTCGCGTAGAAAGTCAACGATATAACGCTCCAATCGTTCGGCGCGAATGTCTTTTGCGTTGCAGGAACGAGATTTGCGCTTGTTTATGCAAGTGTAGCGCTTATACTCTATACCCTTGCTGGTGGACGTTACGCCCGACAGCGGACCGTTGCACTCTCCGCAGCGAATGACGCCCGAAAGTAGATAATAATTTGTTCCTCTGCGCGAATTGTTCATAGCGTTATGACGGTTGGCTTCCATACGCGAGCGGACGATCTCCCATGTAGGGCGAGGCACAATTTCGGGTATAGCGCCCTCGATGCGAGTTACTTCATCGTCGGCGTTCTTGCGTCCTACCCACTCGTGCATGTGACGCATTTCGTATTCATTCCAAACAAACGTTCCAGTATAACGCTCGTTCTTTAGAATATAGTACAGGGTATTCGGCACGATCATCTTGCCATGCTTGCCGGTTATGCCTGTCTTTTTGATTTCCTCCATGATTTCGCCGTAGGAGCGTCCGGCAGCGTACATATCGAATATCATACGCACTACGGGCGCTTCTCTCTCGTTGATGATATAACGTCCGTCCTTGATGTCATAACCCAAAGGCGCTACGCCGCCACAGAAAAGACCGCGCTCGGCGCGGACGGCTTTACCTTCGATACTCTTTTGCCGGGATTGAAGGACATAGAATTGCCCTACGGCAGCTTGCACGGTTTCGTTGAGGAAATCTGCGGGCTTGTCGAGATCGCCAATGGAGGAAGTGACGGAATATAGCTTGATGCCTAGTTTGTCCATTTCGCGGCGGAAGGAAAGCCAATCCTCCAAATTGCGAGAGCCGCGCGAAATATCGTATATGACAATGGCCTTGAACTTTCCGGCGTGAGCGTCACGGCGTAAATTCTCCATGCCCTCGCGCCTCATGTTCGTACCCGTCTTTGCTTCGTCAATATAGGGCATACCCGAAAGGGTCAGATCGTTGCGGCGGCAAAAATCATCTATGGCCTTTAGCTGCGCCGCGATGGAGGTTTCATGCTGGAGGCTTGTAGAGTAGCGCGCATACGCCGCAGCGAGAATTTTCATGCGCTCCCTTCCTTTCGGTGAAAAAGTGTGATACAATACAGGCGCAAGGTTGGCGAGTGGTGTTGCCAATCCTGTGTGTTCCCTCCCATGCGCGAGCGTGGGAGGGTTTTTATTTACTCTCTGCCGTCATGTGAATATGACGATATGCCTTTCCATCGTGTTCATACTCGAAATATGCTATAAAATAATCATAATTGCCCTCGTAAACGAGCGCTTTTTTGCCTTGAAAGATACTCTCCCAAATGTTATCATCATTCAGCTTAACGCCTATTATATCCGTCCAAATGGAGAGCGCTTTTTCCACGGCGTTCTTTTGCTGACTTATCCCTAGCTTATATTCTCCTGCAATGGTTATATCATCGTCCTGTTGGCTATATTCAAGGGCTGATAGAGCCATCATTGCGGACATGATCTGCTGCTGCTGTTTATCCTCGGTTGCATCCATATCAAACAATGTGGTTAAGAAGCGGTCAATAGCATCGCTATCTTGTTGAACGAACGCCTCGCCAGCGGCGCAGGATATTTCCTTTGTTTCTCCGTATTGAACTGTGCTTGTAGGAATAAAGAACACATTGCAATCATAACCGTGTTCATACTTCAACATATCAACTCTATGCTGAAAGAGCTGACAAAATTCTATGATGCTACGCCTCTCTGTTTCGGCTGATGCCGAAGCGATAGCACAGACAATGAGCGCTGCACACAATAGATACGACACAACCTTTTTCACAGATCGCTACCTCCCTTAAAATCGACATAAATCACATTGCCGTCTTGTTTTGTTCTTCTTTTTGGGTAGACGGGCTCTCGGAGAACGCTCTTGCGCTCCCTAGCAAAAGCTCTCTCCCGGATGAATTAAGACTTCTGTAAACAGCTAGAAGCTCCGTTTCCTCTTTCGACAAAGACACGGTGGGCGCTAGAGGCGCGACGCCATATATCTGATCGAGAGATACGCCGATAAAGCGGCATAATTCAGCCAGGTTTTCAATATCAATCGAATTTGTGCCTTTAATCCAATTTGAAACAGAACCTTGCGACACATTAAGATGTTCGGCAATTTCTACTTGCCGTATACCCTTGAGCGCGCAAATTTCCTTAATGTTCTTTCCGATGACTTTTCTTATCTCCCCCATACGGAAACCTCCCATCCCGATTTCATCATATCATCAGCGCTGTAAAACGTCAACAGAAAAATTAAGAGAAACCGAATTTTTGTGTTGACAACTTCGGCAACGCTGATGTATAATTCATATGAACTTCAGCGACGCCGAACAAAGGGGTGAAAATAACATGGTCTACGAAAGAGTGAGCGCAGCTATTGAAAAGAGCGGAATTAAGCAAAAGGTTATAGCGGAACGAATTGGCGTGAGCGAGCAAGCCTTGTGCTCGATGCTGGCGGGCAGACGAAAGATTAGCGCAGACGAGTTTTTCAATATCTGCCTCGTGCTAAACACCGAGCCGAACGAAATGTACGGCTTTAATGAGAAAAAGGCGGTGTGATCCATGAAATGCGACGCAGATGTACGGCTTGAAAACGTCATCGTAGACGAGGCGGAGGGCGAGCCGTCGAGCGCCGAGGAGGTGGCCGATTGGCTGCTTCGCGTTCTCTCCGGCGGTAACGTGGGCGCTTATGCTTTGGACGTGTTTCATAGGGCAGAAGCCCTGCGAGCAAAGGAGGTTCCCGTATGAGTAGGCCCGCCGAACTGCCTTACATTATTGCCGTCGATTTTGACGGCTGCTTATGCAAAGACGAGTACCCGAATATCGGGAGGCCCAATAAGCGCATTATCCGCAAGCTCATTCGCAGGCAGCGGAAAGGCGCGAAGCTGATCCTGTGGACGTGCCGTGAAGGGCGGTTGTTACAACAAGCGCTTCGGTGGTGCATGGGTGAGGGTCTTTATTTCAATCATGTAAACTGCAATTCTCCCGAACGCGCCGCTTATTATCAATCCGATTGTCGGAAAATCGGGGCGGACGAGTATTGGGATGACAAGGCGCGGCGGGTGATTGCAAAATGAGCGGAGAGTTTACGGAAGAATGGCTCAAGGCATACTGCGCCCGCACGGGACAGCCGATGCCGCGCTTCGACAAAAACCCAAGCCATGACAAAGTACGTCCGGGCGAGGGCGATGCTCCCACCCAGCCGCGCCGAAGCAAGTACGGCAACCAACGCACCGAGATAGACGGGGAGGTATACGATAGCAAGCATGAGGCGGAGATCGCAAAGCAGCTCATGTATCGCGGCGGATGCGGCGAGTTTAAGGCCGTAGCGCGGCAAGTGCCCTTCTTTCTACCCGGCGGGGTGAAGTATGTCGCTGATTTTGTTGTACTCCTGCCGGACGGAAGCTATCAAGTGCTCGACGCCAAGAGCGAAGCGACCAAGCAAAACGCCGTATACCGCTTGAAAAAGCGCCAGATGCGCGAGTGCTTGGGGATCGAAATACAGGAGGTTTGACGTGAGGCATCTATATCGCGTGGACACCCCGGAACAGCTCAAAGAAATGGAGCCGTTTTGCAAGGAAGGTAGCGTGCTGAACGTAGCCACGGTATGGAGCGCAACCCGACGCAGGCGCGGAGGCACTTGCCCGTGGGATGGCAATATCATGATCTCCTTCTATGAAAAGGACGGCAAGACCCGCGCGGAGGCGTTCCGCATTGACACCGAGGGCGAGGTTATGCCGTTTGCTAGGTTGAAAATCGTTTCCGCGCTTAAATGGTGCAAGGAAAGCCTGGTCGAGATTGAAACGCCGAGAATGGCGGTGGCAGAGGCATGATTATCACAAAAACGTGGTCCATGCCAAACAGCAGAACGTTCACCATTCCGCCGATCAAGCGCTTTGTCGAAAAGTATGTTGCGGGGGGGGGTACTATTATTGACCCGTTCGCCTGCGATTGTAGGTACGGCACAATCAGAAACGACCTATGCCCGGATTATGACACCGATTATCACTTGGACGCGCTCGATTTCCTGCGTATTCTGCCCGACAAAAGCGCGGATGTCGTACTATACGACCCTCCTTACAGCCTGCGCCAAGTATCGGAGTGCTATAAGGGCGTCGGCAAGGCGGTCACGATGGAAACCACACAAGCATCATGGCGGGCGAGGCATCTTAACGAAATTGCACGCATCACGAAACCTAACGGCGTTGTCCTATGCTTTGGGTGGAACAGCTCCGGCGTAGGCAAAAAGAGGGGGTTTGAGCAGATAGAGATACTTCTTGTCGCTCATGGCGGGAGCAAGAACGATACGATTTGTTCCGCCGAGCGAAAAGTATGTTGCCTCTAGGGTCCCTACAAATCGGAACGACACCGCGACAGCCCGGAAAGACGGGTAACAAGCGGCAGTAGCACAAGCCGGGTAGTGCTTCTACCGGGCGCAAGCCCCGCCTTTCCGTCTGATCGGCGCGGGAGGCGTAGCGTAGGAGGATGCGGGTTCAACCCCCGCCTGCCGCTCCAAAGCCCATTTGAAGTTGCGAATAAGCAAGAAAGGAGGAACGCCGGTGATAATCTGTTTGGATGAACTTGCGGATTACATAGCGAAGTGCGCGCTGTACTACGAAAAGCAAGAGAGAATACGGCTCGCATACATCGAAAAAATGCGCGAGAACCTCTACCATCCGTGTTTGCGGACAATCGGGCAGGGGCGCGCACGAGTGACTATGCCGGGGAAGATGCGCTTCCACACGGCGGAGGGTGGCGGCTAGGTATGCCGTGATTGCGGTATACCAAAACGCCCGTCGTCAGCGAATTATAGTAGTAGTAGGGCGTTGACGCACAGACAGGCGTGCCGCGGCGATATGCGGACGAGTGGAAACGTCAGAAGCAGCGCCAAAAGAGCGTGGAATTACAGGGGAGGCGCGCGGCTATGCGCCACACGCGCAAAAGAGCGCGCTTCCCCATGCGAGGGGTAACAATGGCGCAAGAATGGATCAGAAAAGCGGATAGACCACCGACCGAGGCAGATTGCGACGCGCTGGGGTGTGTCATCGTATGGCATATCTATCAAGGCGCGATGGTCTACGGATGGCGCAACGCCATCAATAACGAGTTTATGACCCATTGGATGCGACCGCCCGAAGCGCCGGAGGAATACCGAAAGCGTAAAAACGACCCATAAAAAAGGAGCCGTATGCTGCGGACAACAGCAACGGCTTGGAAGGAAAAATGCTTGTCACGGCAACCTTTCCTCGCCTCTATTCTACCACGGGAAGCGCGGAAAATCAAGCCTTTTCAAGCGGAAAGCGAGGACAATACGGCATGACAGAGCCATTGAGAGCTATTTCCGTATTGAGGGACGATGCAAACTATTTTGAGATCACGGATTGCCCTGAACGGACGATGCGGTTTCTTTCCAGGGCAGCAGGCAAAGAGCTTGCAGATCTGATTGAGCATCAGCAGGCAGAGATCAAACGCCTGACTGACGCAAACGAGGCGTTTACGGGCGCTGGGTTGCGGTATGAGGACGAAATCGCCCGCTTAAACGCTACTATCGGGCGGCTGACGCGGGAGCGAGACGCGGCGGTTGATGCCGTGGGGCAGATAGCCGACAATGGCCTCCTTTGTCTGTATTGCGCTGATGCGGATGAGTGCAGCGATGATGAAAAGCAGGTGGCGGCAACAACGGGCGGGTGTGGAATGTTCGAGTACAAACGCTGCGTGGAAAACGACGGCGAAAAGTCTGCCACAGATGGCGACAGGGGGCTATATGTCAAATACAACGTCGTCAAGGCGGATACGGGCGAAACTGTTTATGACTGCTTTGTTTTACGCCCGGACCGCGACCCCGCAGCCGTGAACGCACTCCGCGCCTATGCAGATGCTACGCAGAACAAGGCGCTCGCCAGCGACATCATCAAGTGGATCGGCGCGGAGAACGGTAGCGATAACAATACGGAAGGAGAGTGTAAGAATGGTTGACGTTACGACAACGACCCGCGAGCTTATCGTTATCCGCATACAACCTCAGCGCAACGACCCGATGTTTACGCGCTGTTTGTGGATGACTGTTTATATCGACGCTAAAGCGTGGCGGCTAATGGTAGACAGCGATTGTGGATTTTATACTCACCATTGGCCAAACGAGGACGAACTTCATTCGTTCTGCTCGGCACTAGCAAGCTATTTAGCGGACGAGAGCTATATCTTAGGCAAAATCAGCACGCGCAGCCATTTCAACGCAGAAAACACGATCGGCAATATTAAAGAAGCATACGCCGACGATCCCGACGTGCTCAATGACTTCCTCGGCAACCTCCAGGGAGCGTATACGAAAAGTGATTTTCTGCGCGTTCTTTCCGACGACAACGCACCCGATGATTTGTACGAGTGTTTCGCCTATGATTACCCGCCGCAAGCGCTTACGGCGGTAAAAATGCTCAAAGAATACGTTGTTCCAATACTGCGTGGCGAAAACAGAGGCGGATTAACGGAAAGCGAGGATAATCAACATGACGGATGATGTTTGGACGCCAATGAGAGGCTATGCGGAAAATGATGACGGCGACGAAGCATCTGAATTTCTGTCTCGCGCGAGAAATTCCATAAGCAACGCTTTGGCGATACCCGAAAGGTATCTGTTTAACAAAAAGAACGGCAGACACAAAAACGGCGCGCAGCACATACAGGCGGAAATCGACAAGTATACCGCCCTGTCGCAGAAAAACCTTGATTGGTACTATCGTAGCAAAAACAAGCGCCACTACCGCGAAGCTATGCGGTATTACGCACTCGCGCAGGAAATGGCAGCGATCCTTCGGGCGGCGCTCGGAGGCACAGATAACAAGGAGGGTACGCATGAGCGAAATCACAACGACGAATAGCGCGGAGCTCGTCACGCTGGACACGCTTGCGGCGGAGGCTAGAGTATTCAGCGAAAACATGGCGCGCAACATGATCCAGCTTGGGCGCGTGTACACGGAAGCCAAAAAGCTGGTAAAACACGGGGAATGGACGAATTGGATCAGAGAAAACGGCGGCATGAGCGAGCGCAGCGCGCAACAGCTCATGGCGATCTATTCACGCTTTGGCGAGCGCCCCGCTTTTCAGAGCATCGAAAAAAGCAAGCTGTTCAAGATGCTTTCGCTTCCCGCGGGAACGGAGGACGATTTCGCGGAGCAAAACGACCTTGAAAGCATGTCCAGCCGCGAGGTCGAGGAAGCCGTAAAGCGCACGAAGGAGGAAATGCAACAGCAGATCGACGCGGAGCGCGAGAAGCGCGAGGCGGCGGAGGCGCGGGAAGCCGCTATTCGGGATAATCCGCCGCTGCCGGACGACATCGCACAGGCGCTTCAAGAAAAGGACGAGAAAATCAAACAGTACCAGGGCGAGATCGAGCGCGTCGGCGAAACGTCGCGCGACCTTATGGACGAAGCCGCGAGATTGCGCCGCGAGAAAGAACAACTCGCCCACGACTTATCCGAAAACAACGAATTGCTTGCCGAAGTACAGGAGCAATGCGACAGGGTACAGGCGGAATATCTGAATATGCAAAGCACGCTCGCCAAAGGCGACGCGGAGCGAGTGCCAAGCGACGAGCTGACGGCGGATGTGTTCGCAACGGCTGTACGGCAGTTTATCGGCACCGTCGCGCGTATGCCTCACATGGGGCGTGTTTTTGGCTCTATGACGTTCGGTGAAAAAGAGCTTTACGGAGAACTCCTTTCCACCGTTGAAAGCTGGGCGCGCGACGCTCGCAAAGCCCTCGACACAATAGAAAGCGAGGTATTCACGCTATGAGCAACGAGAACACTAGGGAACCAAACGGACTTATCGAAAAGCCGGAAGCCGGAGCGCTCATTGAGGCGCAGATCGTCGCGGACGTGGTAAAGCAAGTGCTTACGCCTATCCTCGGCGCGCTTGGCGAAATGCTCAAACACAATACCCAAGCGCTGGACCAGCTCGCCGCGACGCAGAGCGTACAAAACGACCGCATGGAGGCGCTGGAAAAGCAAATTCGGCTCAATACGCCTGTGTCGCAGGGGCAAGTAAGGTATCTCAACGACGCGATCAAGAAGCGTGCACGCGAGCTTCTTTACAAGCGCGAGATCGAGGACGCAAAGGCCGTTCGCAAGCTCGGCAACGCCATTCGCAAGAGCGTTCTTGCCCGCTATGGCATCGCTTCGCTGCACGAGATACCCAAACATGAGTATACGGTTGCCATGTCGCAGATCGGCATGTGGAACGACGCGCTTTGTGTGCTGGACGTGGCGCGGGAGTACAGGGCGGCGGAGGGAGGGCTTGCAAATGGATAAGAACAGCGCAAGCAGCGGGATCAGCGCCTTAGAACTCTTGACCGTTGTTTTCGTGGTGCTAAAGCTCTGCGGCGTGATTTCTTGGTCGTGGTGGTGGGTGCTATCTCCCGTTTGGATTACAACGGCAATCGTTCTAACCGTTCTTGCCGCAGCCGTTGTTAAGGCATACCTCGAAAATCGAAAGCAAAGGAGGTAGCTCCATGCTCGCAAAGCCCATCTTGTTCAGCACGCCGATGGTAGAGGCGCAAAGAGCGGGAATAAAGACCATGACCCGCAGACCCATCGCGCTTAAATACTGCAACACGCACATTCAGCGCAGCGCGAACGCTAAGTACGGGCATCCTCTTGTCGAAATTCAAAACGACGTAGAGGGAGAAACCTATTGGAAACTACCAAACGGAGGTACGCGGCGAAGACTCCTTGCTATGCGGGAGGTACACCCGCAGTATATCAAGGGCGATGTTCTGTATGTTCGTGAAACGTGGCGCAGAGAAGGTACTCTCGTACAACCATATGCCTACAAAGCCGACGAAAAACCGCTTGTGCTGGCCGGAGAAAGCGGACAAGTACTGTGCTGCCGCTATCGCTGGCATCCTTCCATCCATATGCCAAAAGAAGCCGCCCGTATTTTCCTCTGCGTGACAGACGTTCGACCCGAACGCCTCCAAGAGATTACCGAAACCGACGCGAAAGCGGAAGGGGCGAATTTCAAGGACGGTAAGAATGTTGGCGTTGACGAGAAAATGAGCCGCACGGCGGTTGAGCGCTTCCGCGAAATATGGAACGAGATATATGCAGCGCCAAAGCCGCAAAAGGAGAATGGCCGCATCGTCAATTATATCTCTTATCCGTGGGATGACGTGTACGAAACACGAGAATACAAGGGCTTGCCGTGGTATGTGCGAGGCAATCCGTGGGTGTGGGCGTACACGTTTCGGCAGACCGACAAGCCGCAGGGGTGGCCGGCATATGGGGAGGCGAGATAAGCGGTGAGTAAAGAAGCGCCAGTATGTCGGTATTGTGCTAGTGGAACATCGCGCATGAGCATCGTTATCGACGAGTGGGATAGTCACGGTATCGGGGTTCCTGGCAATCGCGTGTGTCGCAACGTGTTCTATCAATGCCTTGTATGCGGGTCACGAAGCCCGTCTGCGCCGAATGAGGATATGGCATATGAGCTCGCCACAAAACGCACGGAACCGCCGAGAACGCCTATCGAACTATCCGATTTGACATGGCTTTGCGTTCCGTATTTTGCGGAATACAAGGGCGTGAAACGCTTGTTCATATACGTTACGGGGTCGGGGATAAGCGCCGACTTCGCCGCGGCGCGTGAATTGGGCTGGAAAGGGAAGGTACTGAAAGAATTTTGGGAATGGGAGAAGCAGCACGGAAAGCTACAAGTGCGGCTGTGGGAGGCAAAGAACAGCCCGCCCACCGACGAGGAACGCGCAGCAGCGCCGTGGAAGGAACCGTGGAAGGAGGTGTAACCGTTGGAGCAACAGATCAGCAGCGTTGTCATCAAGAAAGCATTATCAGAGAGGCATTACCGCGATTTCTTTCTAACCGAGTGCAAAAGCGGCTCCACATGGCTTACGGCAAAGGGCGACATGAAAATCCTTGACGCGCTGGCAATCCGTAAAAGCTGGACGAACACATGCTTCACGGGCTACGAAATCAAGGTATCTCGCGGCGACTTCCTGCGGGATGCGAAATTCTACACCTACGAGGAATTATGCAACTGCCTGTATGTGGTATGCCCTAAAGGGATGATCGAGCGAACGGAGCTACCCGAAAGCGTCGGATTGATCTATTACAACCCCGAAACAAAAAACCTCGTCACCAAGAAAAAGGCAATCTACCGCGACATCACATACAGCCCCGATCTTTTGCTATATATCATTTTCAGCCGTTTAGACAGCGACCGCATCCCGTTCTACTCCGACAAAAAAGCGTACTTCGAGGATTACGTTGCGGAAAAGGAACATCGTAGACATCTTGGGAAGGTGGTCGGGAAAAAGCTCGTGGCGGAAATCGACGATCTGCAAAGGCAGCTGGAAGAATTGCGCCGCTTCCGTGAGAACAACGAAAGATACAAAGCTGTCCTTGACGTTTGCATGAGCCACAACATAAACACTTGGAGCAGTAGCTTCCCCGCCAATCTCGACAAGGCGCTTACCAAGCAATGCCCCGATGGGCTGGACGCTATACGAAGCCGCTTGGAGGACACGCTTAACCTTGTAAAGCGCATAGAGGAAAAGCACGCGCAAGATGTCGTCCAACGGGAGTAAACGATTTTCAAACGGAAACGAGGCGAGAACATGGCTGTGTTTTATATCAGAGAGCGCAACGCTTTCTATAACTGGCTCACCATGAACCACTTGTCAACAACAGCCCAAGCGCTTTGGAATGCGTTGTTTACAATCTACAACGCGCAGGGCTGGCCTGATGGGTGGATCGAGGCGCCGGATATGTTACTGCGCTCCTATATGCACGTCAGCAACGATGCGTTGCTAGACGCACGGCAACAGTTGAAAAACAAGGGGCTGCTCGACTTCATCAAGGGCAACCGCCGCGCCTCGGCTGCACGATACCGTATGATATGGCTCACGCTAAAGGAGGACGAGCAAACGGACGATACGGACGGCGGAGGTTATCCACAACGTTATCCACAAAATATCCACAACGACGGTCATTGTCAAGATAAAGCGGCTAAAGGAGCGGATAAACAGGAGGGCAAAGAAGCGGCTAAAGGAGCGGATAAACAGGAGGGCAAAGAAGCGGCTAAAGGAGCGGCGCTTAATAATACTATACTAGACGGAGTATATACGACAGATATTCCGTTTAGCGAGAGAGTGAAAATACAACAGCAACTAGGTTTCGAGCGCGCGCGCGAGGAAATGCCGTCGCTTACCTATCGGCAACAGAGCTACGTCGATTGGTATGCGGAGTTTGACAACGATCCGTCGCGTATCGCCCAATTCCGCTACCTTCTCGCCAACAGCAAATTCACATTCGCGCAGTTTGGATGCGCGCTTACGTTCACGCAGGGCAAATGCGAGCGCGGTAAAGTGTCTAACCCGCTTGAATATCTCAAAACCCTGCTGATTGATTGGGATAAGCGCGGGCTTACGGAGAGAAGCCAAATAGAGGGTGATCTTACGGTTGACCTTATACCGACCGGCTACTACGGATGCAAGGATTGGGATGAAACGCACGACGGCGCGGCCTTGTCGATGTGACAGAGAAACGGAGGACGGCATGAACAGCGTACAGCTTATCGGCAACCTCACGGACAACCCCAAGATCACCGTGACCGCAAACGGCGTTACCAAGTGCGCTTTTCGCCTCGCTGTTCCGAGACGATATGCGGAACGGCAGGACGAGCCTAAAGCTGATTTTCTTACGATCATCGCGTGGCGCAAGCTGGGGGAAACGTGCGGACAGTATTTGTCTAAAGGGCGTAAATGCGCCGTTTCCGGCAGCATACAGACGCGAAGCTACGACGCGAAGGACGGGAGCGGAAAGCGTTATGTGACAGAAATTATTGCCGATAGCGTGGATTTTATCGGCGCAAACCCGAAAACGGAAATCGAGCGCAAGCCTAACGACGACGAAGCCCATGCTTTCAACGAACTGGACGATGACGATCTGCCGTTTTGACGGCGGAGGAAGGAGCCGCAATGCTTGATTTTATGGACAGACGGCAGCGTAAGGCGATAAGGACGCATATATGCCGGTTTTGCGGATGCAATATTACACCGGGACAGGAGTATATACGCACCTGTTGGAGCAAAAACGGGAGGGTCTTGGCGCTTCACGCGCACGTTCGATGTGATGCGCTATCTATCGCATACGGGCAAGACACCAAGCAGAAGGAGTGTAGCGGAATAGACGTTGAGGCTTGGATTAGGGGAACGGTATGCTTCCAATGCGCGGAGCAGGCACAATGCAAAGTAAGCCCGTTTCATTGCCAAAACGTTCTTGACGCAACGATAACCGATGTGTGCGTTCGCAGGGCGATCAATGAGGCGGAACATGGACAAGAGAGAGCTTATTAGCCTTATATCGTCATGGCAAAAGGGAAAATATGACAACGATTACCTTTATGACATGATGCGTAAGTACGACGCTATGAACTTGCAGGAGATCACCCAAGAACAGGCGCAAGCGTATTATGACGAGCACGCCAATACAAAACGCGAAAGAGAGGGCTTATGCTATGGGCGATAAGACAAAAATCGACTGGGCCGATGCGAGTTGGAACCCTGTCACGGGCTGTCTGCACGGGTGCGAATACTGCTATGCGCGGCAGATGGCACACCGATACGCAGGTCAGGACACAGGATATGCTTATTGCTATCGTCTGCCACGATATGGTTCGGAGCTTATTGCGCTTGATAAACCAATGCACCTACGGGGCAAAAAAGCCCCGTACCCGTTTGATTTTGCTCCGACGTTCCATCGCTACCGCCTCGATATACCCGCTCGCTGGCAGCGCCCGCGCAACATATTCGTCTGCTCGATGGCAGACCTATTCGGCGAGTGGGTGCCGGACGAATGGATCGCAAAAGTGTTCAAGGCCTGCGAAGCAGCGCCGCAGCATCGGTATCTTTTCCTCACCAAAAACCCGATACGGTATTCCAAGCTGAAAGACGCCGGAATGCTTGTTCCGCATGATAACTGGTGGTTCGGCAGTACGATGGCGACCGAGGGCGCGCCATATGCGATGGGTAGACGCTCGTTTGTGAGCATCGAGCCTATCCTTGCGCCTTTTGACAACATGGAGGAAGCGCCGCTCGTCGGATGGGTTATCATCGGGGCAGAAACAGGAGCGCGGAAGGGCAAGGTCGTACCCGAAAAGCGCTGGATCGACGACATCGCGCTGTACTGCAAAGAGTGGGGAATACCCGTGTTTATGAAAGAAAGCCTGCGTAAACTCATGGGCGACGACTTCCGACAGGAATACCCGTGGGATATGGCATCTCCGTGGGATCGGAAACCCATGCGCGAGGTAGCGCCATGAATTACGCGACGCTTGGAAGCCTATTTGATGGGTCGGGCGGTTTTCCGCTCGCCGGGGTCTTGAACGGGATAACGCCCGTGTGGGCGTCGGAAATCGAGCCTTACCCCATTGCCGTGACGAGCTCGCGCTTCCCGATGATGCGCCATTTAGGAAGCGTCACGGAGATAAACGGCGGCGAGATACCGCCCGTTGACATCATAACGTTTGGTAGCCCGTGCCAGGACATGAGCGTTGCGGGCAGGCGCGAGGGCATGAAGCACAAGGAGCACGGCGCAGACGACACAACGAGAAGCGGACTGTTTTACGAAGCCGCAAGAGTGATACGAGAAATGAGGGAAAGCACAAATGGACGGCATCCAACTTTCGCTATTTGGGAAAACGTACCCGGAGCCTTCACGAGCAACAAAGGCGAGGACTTCCGATGCGTCCTTGAAACACTCTGCGGCATCGTCCAAAAGGGAGTATCAATACCTCGACCTGACAAATGGAAATCAGCCGGATTTATTGCGGGGGGGGGTATAGCTTGGCGTGGCGCGTCCTCGACGCGCAATTTTGGGGAGTACCCCAGCGTCGCAAGAGGATCTATCTTGTCGCAGATTTTGGAGGCGAACGCGCCGCTGAAATACTATTTGAGCGCGAAAGCGTGTCAAGGCATACTGCGGCGGGCGGAGAGGCGCGGGAAGGAGCTGCCGAGCATCCTGCGGCAAGCGCTGGAGGAAGCGGTTGCGATTGCGTGATCTTGAAGGAGCGCGCTGGCAAACCGGGCGGAGGCAAGGGTGCATTGTGGGGAGATAAAGCCTTTACTCTTGCGACAAATGCCGATATGACCGTATGCTACAAACGACCATTAGGCGATATAGCATACGCATTACAGGGAAACGGGATCGACCGCGCAGATACGGCGGGATGCAACGGGCGCGGATGGCATGAAGGGGTATGCTATACGTTGAATACGATAGACCGCCCAGCCGTGGCTTTTATGGCGGGGCAGGGAGCCAAAGCGAGAAGCATTGCCGCAATGGAGGATTGCAGCCCAACGCTAAAGGGCTGTCCGAGCGGCCTTAATCAAGCGCCGAGCATCGTATACGCCATCGACCCGCTTTCCAGTAACAGCATGAAAAGCAATAATCCTCACAGCGGGTTTCACGAGGCGGAGGTTGCTAAGTGCATCGACACGAGCGACCAAAACCCAGGCAAAAATCAAGGCGGAAACGTGGTTGTGATGGACAACGGCGAAACGGTGTTTCCCCGCGTGGCGAGGACACTAACGGCAGAGGCAGACGCGAGCCCGTGCGTGGACAGAGGGCAAAACGTCGTCGCCATCGACTGCCGCAATATGGCGGCCAACGAGGAATTGAGCGCGACGCTTCAAGCCAAGAGCGGCGGAGGAACGAGCCTCAACTATATCAATCCGATTGTTTACGACGCGCGAGGAAACGGAAACGGGCAAGTCGCCTCTGTCATAACGGGAGATCACGAAGCGCGGATTGGAGATTATACTAACGTAGTAACGTTTGCTCAAAACCAGCGCGACGAGGTACGCGACCTTAACGGGAAAACGGGCGCTGTTTCCGCCCATCCGGGCGCAAAGCAGCAAACGTATGTCGCCCTTGAAACAGAGCCGCAAATCTATCCGATGCAGGCATTTGGCGCGTACAACGAGGCGGGAGCACCGGCGAGCAGCGTAAAAGCAAGGGATTTTAAGGACGCAACGGATTTAGTGGTCGGAGGTGGAAAGCCGCCGCGCCGCTTCATTGTTCGCAGACTTACGCCAATCGAGTGCCAGCGCTTGCAGGGCTTCCCGGACGGTTGGGGAACGCCGAACCCAAAAGCCGATATGAGCGACGATGAAGCGGCGTTTTGGGAATGCGTGCGCCGGACGCACGCGGAGGCTACGGGCAAACGCTATACGCCTTGCAAGACCCGCGACGCGCTCATCAAGTGGTATAACGGGCTGCATACCGACAGCGCGGAATACAAAATGTGGGGCAACGGTATCGCGCTGCCTTGCGCGGCGTATGTGCTGCAAGGCGCAGGGGAGGCGGTGCGGAATGGCTAGACCTAAGACGCCTCAAATAAAGGATATTCAAAACCAACTCCACAGACGAAAGGCGAGGTTTCATATATGAGCAAAGAAGCGTGGAAGGACACGGGAAATTGCGGCGAGTGCCGTAGACGGAAATTTTGCGGCAAGCGGTGTAAGAAGAACAAAGAGGCTTGCATCAAAGCGGCATATATGGCGGCGAGGGAAATATCGGAGGGGCGTAAAAAGCAGGAAGGGTAACAAAAACGCGAGCGTTTTCGCTTTTGAGGTAAGGAGGCATCTACATGACGAGCAAGACGACGCAGGGCGCGGCGGTGACGGCGGACGATCTGATGCGCTATACGGCGCGTAAGGTTGAAATCCGCTGTCTAAAGCAGCAGCTAGAGAGCGGTGAATTGTTGATTACGGATAGCGTGCGCGGATCGTGCCCCGATTTCCCTTACACGGAGCACAACATAACCATACAGGGTTACGACCAGCGCCGCGCCGCCAAAGCGGAGAATAAGATCGCGGAGCTTATTGCAAAATGCGAGGCTGTCGATCTATGGCTTGAGCGGCTTTCGTCAGAAAACGACCGTGTTCTGTTTATGCGGCGCTTCATCCAGGAATGGAGCCTTATCAAGCTCGGCATGGAGTACGGCATATCCGACGAAGGAGCGAGAAAGAAAATCGAACGCGCGCTAAAAAAATATTTCTGATGTGTAGGGTTTTGTCCAACTTTGTCCGGGTTTGTCCGGCTATAATAACAATGGGTCAGCAGATAGGGGCAGCGGAAACGCCGCCCTTTTTGCGTGCGGAGAAGGGAGGGTTCGCGCTATGGCGGGAACGCCGAGATCGAGCGTTTACATCTATATCGACACAAGCGACGTTGACCGCGTAACGCAGAAGCTACGCATGGTTATGACGCAGCATCAGTTTGAATTGCTGATGTACCGCGTGTTCAAGCGAACGGGCGAGCATGTCAAAACCATCATCAAGCGCGAAGTGCCGAAGGAATACGAGGCGAAGCCCTCTTGGATCGCAAGCAATATTGGCAAGCCCAAAATGAGCTTTGGAGGGATCGGCGGCGCAAGCGTTGGCTGCACGATCCCCATTGACGGCACGAGGGGCGTTTTAGGCTCGCGCTTCTCCGCGTCGGGACCGAGAGGACGCAGACGTAAAAGCGGGAAATACTCCATCCACGCGAAAATCGTCAAAGGGCAAAGCAGCACGCTTCCCGCCGTCATGTCGCATCAGGGCGGGCAACCGCCGTTCTTTAACGGTAAAATCGTTATGACGCGCAAGGGTAAGGAACGCCTGCCAATCGTGCGCGTAGCCGGTCTTGGCGTGCCGCAAATGCCGATGAACCGCAGCCGCGACAGCGTACAGACCGATATACTCAACACGATTTCCGCGCGCATCGAACATGAATACGCGCGACTGGTCGGAGGCTCATAATGTGCGCGAGGAAAGAAAGCGACATAGAGGCGCGCGGAGAGATCGTCACGCCTTACATGACGAAAAACGAGCTTGCGAACATTGCGGGCTATACATACCGCAGATTGCACGAGATCGACAAGAGCTTGCCGGACGATGACAAGCTCTTTGTTCGCGGGAACGACGGCAAATACGACCTCGCCATGTTCGTTCGCCGATGGGTCAAGTATAACGTGGACAAGGAAACGGGCGACAGTAATTCGCTTGACGAGGTTAAGGCAATCCACGAGAAGGTGAAAACAAGAAAAACCGAGCTCGAAGTTGCCAAAATGGAGGGCGTGCTTGTCGATATGACGGATGTTCGCAGGCTGTGGGGCGACGTAGCTCATACGGTGATGCAGAACATGGTACGCCTGCCTAGCACGCTCGCGCCGCAGCTTGTGATGATGGAAAATATCGAGATCATCGCGGGCGTTATCGAACGCGCCATACATGAAGTGCTGACAGCCATTGCCGAAACGCCAGTACCCAGCTATGCCGCGAGCGCGGACGAAAACGAGGAAAGTGAGGAATAGCAGCGCTCCATTCGTGAAGGGAGGTAGCAGGCGTGACACTATCAGAGCTTGTGCGCGCCACATATCAAGCCTTTAAGCCTCCCAAAAAACAGAGCGTAACCGAATGGGCCGATGAAAACCGCATACTCGTTTCCGAAACGAGTAGCGAGCCGGGTAGGTGGAGAACCGACAGAGCGCCTTATCAGCGCGAGCCGATGGACGCTTTTACACAACCCGGCATATGGAAAATCGTTATCATGGCGAGCGCGCAGGTCGGAAAAACCGAGCTAGAGCTTAACATGATGGGGCGCGCAATCGACGTAGACCCTGGGCCTATGCTGTTTGTGCAGCCAACGGACAATTTCGCGGAGGACTTTTCCAAGCGCCGTGTAGCAACGATGATAAGGGCTTGCCCGGTGCTGAAATCGAAGGTCTACGAGGCGAAAAGCCGCGACGCCGGAAACACAATCGGCATGAAAACATTTCCGGGCGGAAGCGTGACGTTCACGGGGGCGAACAGCCCGACAGAACTTGCCGGACGCCCCGTGAGGTATGAGTTTATGGACGAGATTGACCGCTTCCCTCGAAGCGCAGGAACGGAGGGCGATCCGCTCGAACTCGCGCAGCGCCGCACGGAAACGTTCCGGCACAATCGAAAGGTCGTTTTCACGTCCACGCCCACAATCAAAGGCAAGAGCAAGATCGAAAGCGAGTATCTAGCCGGAACACAGGAGGAATGGCATGTAGAGTGTCCGCATTGCCACGAATACCATTACATCCGCTTCTCGGACATCCAGTTTGAAAAAACGGAGTATGACGAGAACGGCGAAAAGGGTTATCGGGTCCTCAACGTATGCTGGCGCTGCCCGTCCTGCAAGCAGGACGTAGGGGAGTACGAGCTAAAGCGTTGCCCCGCGAAATGGATCAAGAACAACCCCGAAGCAATCGCAACAGGCGTTCGCTCCTTCCGGCTGAACGCTTTTCTTTCGCCGTGGTCTGACTGGAAGGACATTGTTCATTCATTCCTCAAAGCCAAGAACGACGCGGAACTGCTGAAAGTCTTTTACAATACCGTGCTTGGCGAAACCTTTGAAATGCGCGACAGGAGCGGCAGACCCGAAAAGCTGCACCAACGCCGCGAACACTACAACGCCGAAGTGCCAACGGGCGCGCTTGTGCTGACGATGGGCGTAGACACCCAAGACAACCGCCTAGAGTACGAGATCGTCGGATGGAGCCGCGACGAGGAAAGCTGGGGCATCAATCACGGAACGATACTCGGCCGCCCCGACAGTCCGGGCGTTTGGGAGGAAATCGACGCGCTGCTTGATCGTGAATGGAAAATGAAAAACGGGAAAGCAATGCGCGTTCTCGCTACCTTCATTGACAGCGGCGGACACTTTACGCAAGAGGTATACGACGAGTGCGCGAAGCGCGAGCATCGCCGGGTATTCGCCATCAAGGGCGAGGGCGGCGAGAGCAAGCAATACGTTCGCATGATGAAAAGCAAGGAGGGAAAGCGAGAGGCACACCGCTTCATTATCGGCGTTGACAGCGGCAAGGAAGCGATCATGCACGCTACGACGATTGAGCAGGCGGGACCCAAATATATGCACTACCCCGTCGATTACCGAAGCGGGTACGACATGGAGTATTTCCGGGGGCTTATCTCCGAGCAGATGGTTTTCCACCGAAGGGGCGGACAAACCACGATCACATGGGAAAAGGTCTACGAGCGCAACGAGCCGTTGGATATTCGCAACTACGCTCGCGCGGCGTTCCGTTATTTCAACTGGAACTTTGATAAGTACGAACAAGCCTTACTGGGCTTGGAGGACAAGCCGAAGCCCATCACGCGCGAAAGAGCCGAAGCAAAGAAAGCAAAGCGCGTGATCTCGAAGGGCATTACGGTTTAGGAAGGAGCATTTCGATGGCAGCGACGGACGCATACACGATCAACGAAGCGCGGGAAATGCTTGCGCTGTGGAAGGAGTGCGAGCGGGCGCTTGCGAGCGGCACGGCCAAAGAATATAAGATCGGCACGCGCGAGTTTACCGCGATTGATTTGCCGGACATCGCCGCGCGGATCAACTATTTCGGCAACCTCGTTGAAGCGCTATCGGGCAAGGTGCGAACAAAGCGCGTCGTGCGCGTCGTGCCACGCGACCTATAAGGAGGCGGCGATATGAAAAGCACAGAGCCTAATTTGCTCGAAAGAGCGATCTATCTTGTCGCTCCCAAAATAGGCACGGAGGTTTACGAGAGGCGGACGCGCCAAACGACGGACAAGAAGCCCGAACAATCGCGCATGGCGTCCACGGGCTACGGAAACCACGGAGCCAGCACGACGCTCAACAGTTTGGTCGGCTGGATCGTCGGAGGCGGCAGCGCGGAGGACGACGTAGATTTGCACGGCGCGACGTTGCGCACGCGCTCGCGCGACCTTTACACCGGGGGCGGGCTTGCGAGAAGCGGACCCGCGACCATGACGACAAACGTTGTGGGCTGGGGCATCATGCCGAAGCCCAAAATCGACGGTGAAGCGCTCGGCATGAGCGACGAGGCTTGCGACGAATGGGAGCGCAACGCTTTACGCGAGTTTCGGCTATGGGCCGAGAACCCGATGTGCGACGCCTCGCGGCAGCAAAACTTCTACGCATTACAGGAGTTGGCGTTTCGCAGCGTGCTCATGAGCGGCGACGTGTTCGTTCTGTTCGGCATGAAAGCCAACAAACGAACGCCTTACCAAACCACTCTACGCCTCATTGAAGCGGACAGGGTATCAACGCCCGACAGCATAGGCGGGGAGAGCGAGAGCAAGGACACGGACGGCGGCGGACGCATCATTGACGGCGTGGAGATCGGGCGCGACGGCGAGGTATTGCGCTATCACATCACCAACCGGCACCCTCTTATGGACAACACCATGACGACGCTCGAATGGAAGCCCGTAGACGCCGTTGGAAGCAAAACAGGCTATCCGAATATCCTGCACCTGATGACGCACGAGCGACCCGAACAGAGGCGCGGAATACCGTTTGTAGCGGCACAGATAGAGCAGATCAAGCAGCTAGACCGCTATATCGGCTCCGAGCTCGCGGCGAATATCGTAGCTTCGATGCTGACAGCTTTTTTGGAAAGCGACGAGGATGACGGAAAGGCGGGCATGGAGGACGCCGTAAACGAGGACGAGAAGGTTACGGATGACGAGCTAAAACTAGAACTCGCTCCCGGCGCTATCTATGACCTACCGCCCGGAAAGCACGTCAACCCCGTTAATCCCCTGCGAAACAACAGCGCGTTTGACGCATTTGTTTCCACGATGATTACGATCATCGGCGCGAGCATGGAAATTCCCAAGGAAGTGCTGATTAAGAAATACGAGAGCAATTACACGGCGGCGCGCGGCGCGCTGCTCGACTTTTGGCGAACGGTGCGCGTATACCGCACAAAATTCAACTCCATGTTCAACCAACCGACATACGAGCAATGGCTATCCGAGGCTGTGGCGACCGGGCGCATCGAAGCACCCGGCTTTTTTGACGATCCAGCCATTCGGCAGGCGTGGTGCGGCTGCGTGTGGATGGGCGCGAGCATGGGGCATGTAGACCCCAAGAAAGAGGCGGAAGCCGCGGGTATGCGCGTAGCGCTCAATATCTCCACGCAAGAGCAAGAAGCGAGCGAGTACAACGGCAATGACTGGAACGCGAACATTCGTCAGCGCAAGAAAGAAATCGAGGCGCTGGGCGGCACGCGCTTCGATGATTACAACAAGACCGACGAGGACGACGAGGACGACGAGGGCGACGAGAAGGGAGATAAGGACAATGCCAAGTAGGGAGTTTTTTAAGCTGCGGTTTACAGAGCCGATCTTGTACGCCGACCGTAGCGAAGCGGAAATCATGCTCTACGGCGAAATTTCTCACGATATGCCGGAGGCGTGGAAATGGAACAAGCAGGACAAGAGCGCCGCAGACTTTGATAAAGCCATCAAGGACGTAATCAACAACGGAGCGCGCAAGCTGCTCCTGCGCGTCAAATGCCCCGGAGGTTACTACAACGAGGCGGTCGCCATGCGCGGAATACTGATCGGAGCGGAGTTTGACGAGATCAATATCCGCATCGAAGGTCTTTGCGCCAGCGCCGCTACGCTGATCGCCACCATTCCCGGCGCTCATGTGTCCATCATGCCCGGAAGCGAGTATATGATCCACAACCCGCGTGCTTGGGGAAGCGGAGAGGCGCGCGATTTTGAGCGCGCGGCTAAGAAAATGCGCTCCGAGGAAGCAACGTCCCGCGAGTTCTACGCTAAAAAAACGGGACAAACGGACGAGCAGTTAAAAGAATGGATGGACACCGAAAAATGGTTTACGGCAGACGAGGCGGTTCAGTACGGCTTTTGCGACGAGCTCATTTCCGAGGACGAGGGAAGCGGCATCGGCGAGGCCGTGGCCTGCGCGACGCCGCGCATCATGGGCGTGATGAAAAGCATGTACAACAATGTACCCGAAAACCTTGCCGTGCGCGATGAAACGCCCGACGAGGCGACCATGAACGAGGGCGGCGAACCCAAGCCGTCAGCCGAACCGACCACTACCGATGTCAGTAACGCAAAACCGACAGTTGCCGCCGGGGTTGCGCCTGAAATACAAAACAAGGAGGAAATGTCTACCATGTCCGAAATCAACGAGATCACGAGGGAACAGCTCGAAGCGGGAAACCCCGCCGTATGCAGCGCTTTGATGCAGGCTGGAGCGGAAGCGGAACGCGCGCGCATGACCGAGATTGACGACCTTACGCCCGTCGGCTATGAAGCTATGGCGGAGGAAGCCAAGAAAAACGGCACGAGCGCTATGGACTTCCACAAGGCCATCGTAAAGGCGCAGCGCGAGAAATCGACGCAGTTCCTCGCCGACCGTAAGGCGGAAACCGCACAGGCGGCGGAAATCCCCGGCGGCGCGAGCGAGGACAGCACCAAGAAACCGGACGACGAGATCGCGCAGAACGCAAAGGAAGTCGCCGAGTATGCCAAAGCCGAGCGCAAGAGCTTGGACGGCGGCATGTATTAAGCGTAAGAAAGGAGATCAATCATGTATAACGTTATCGGAACGAACAACCCGACCTATCTTCTCGCCGATCCGCAGGGCGCGGACCTTATCGCCATCCCCTGCGAACCGGGCAACGGCACGGTCAAGCGCGGCACGATCATGTACCGCAAATCGAGCGGTATGTACGCGCCCGCGGCTACCGGCGACGTGGTAATCACGAATAACCTTGCCGTCTTGGACGAGGAAGTGAATACCGACGCGAGCATGACGATTGCCGAGGACGCGCGCGCGTACCGCGCCGGGCGCTTGGTCGCGGGAAAGGTCACGCTCAAGAGCGACGGAACCGTAACCGCCGCGCACGCGCTGGTACTGCGAAACCAAGGCATCATGCTCGACCGCATGGAGAACACAAGTACGTTCGACAACGAGCGCAGCGCCATCACCTACAAGGCCAACAACAACGCCGAGACCCCGGAGGCCGACATTGTTGTGTACGAGGACAGCGGGGCGACGCACACCATCAAGAGCGTCGGGAGCAGCACGGGGAACGCGAATTTCACCGCGCCCAGCGGCAAGAGCTTCAGCAAGTGGAACACCAATGCGGACGGTACGGGTACGGATTACGCCGCCGCAGCGAGCTACACCGCCAACGCCAGCCTCACGCTCTACGCGATCTGGGCGTAACCAACAGAAAGGAGATACGAAACTATGCCTCTTGATATTTACTCCACCAGGGCGCAGCTTGCGGCTATCGAGCTCATGCCGCGCGAATACTCGTTCCTGTACGATACGTTCGTGCGGGACATGGGACCCGTCGAGGACGACAAGGCGATCTACGACTTCCGCAAGGGTACGCGCCAAATGGCTCCCATCGTTCATCCCGGCACGGGCGGCGTGCTGATGACGCGCGGCGGCTACGAAACCCGCGAAATCGAGTTTTGCACCATCGCGCCGGAGCGCATCATCACGAACAACGACCTCAAAAGCCGCTCTTTCGGCGAGAACGTGTTTGGCGCGATGACGCCCGAACAGCGCGCGAAAAAGATGCAGGCGAAAGACCTTACGGAAATGAGGCTCGCTATCCAGCGCCGCCGCGAGTGGATGGCGCGTATGGTTCTCCTGCTCGGAAAGCTCAACGTATTCCGCTACACGAGCGAAGGCCGCGACCTTGCGACCCTGCTTTCGGCGGATTACCAATTCACCAACAACTTTACCCCCGCTACCGCGTGGAACCAAGCGAGCGCGACCATCGACGCAGACATGCGGACGATCTTTGATCTCGTCTACGAGGGATCGGGCTTTGTTGACATTATCGTGATGGCCCCCGACGTGGCGGACGCGATGATCGCCAACAGCAACTACATCAAGCAGTTCGACTACCGCAACGTCAACATGGGCGAGATCAACGCGCGGTATGTCGGGCAGGGCGTCCGCTTCATCGGCTTTAACAGCGACGGCGTGGAAATGTACTCGCTTTCGGGCAAGTTCATCGACGACGACGGCACGACGAAGCCCGTTATGCCGAGCGGCAAGCTCATCGCGGGCGCGAAGGGTATTCTCAAATGCCCGTATGGTCCCGTTACGCAGGTGGAAAGCAACGGCGCGGACGCCATGCCGAAAACCTACATCAAGTCGGAAGTGCCGCTTCGGTACGGCAGCATCGACAGCAATTCCGTTAAAAACCGCCTGACCTCGCGCCCGACGATCATTCCCTTCAACGTGGATGCCTGGTGCGTAGCGAGCGTGCTGTAACGCAGGCACGGAAAGGAAAAACACATGAGGTATAAAGCAAACCACTACACCAAAATCAACGGTCGCCTGTACTCGCCGGGTGAAATCGTTGACGAGGCGATCCCGACCAACGAGGCGGAACGCCTTACCAAGCTCGGCGCGTTGACGGCTATCGACGCGCCGAGCGTTTCTTTGCCCGAAAAAGCCGAGCCGCCTGCGCCCCCCAAGAGCGAGCAGCACGACGACGGAGAGGGCGGCGAGGACGACGGGCAGGAGCAATCCGAGGACAACGGGGACGGCGAGGACGAGGACGAGGACGCCACAGAGCCACCTCCCGAAATCGACATTGCGGACGGCATCGTAGACGCGCCCGAAAGCCCCGAACCGCCTGCGAGCGAAGCCAAGAAAGCGGCCAACAAGCCGAAAAGAAACGGAGGTAAAGCAAGGTGAAGGTAAAACTCTTGAAAACGGGCGAAACCGTGACCGTGAACGACAGTTACGGAGCGCGCCTCATCGAGCAGGGCAAAGCTGTGTATGCCGATAAGGAGAGCAAGAGCGGCCCCGTCAAGAAGGAAGCGGCGGCCAAGCCTGCCGGTGAGCGGTAATGTCCTTGAACGAGCGGATCGCAAGCGACCGAAGCCGCGTTTTTATCAACCTTGAGCACTTCGGCGAGTGGCACACATGGAAGGGCATACGCTTCCGATGCGTTACAGACGCAGAAACGGCGCTCAAGCGAAAGAACAACAACGTCGTGGATATATCATGGGATAACAACACGACTGAAATTGTTATCTACGCGAGAGTAGAGGATTTTCCGGGGCGCGCGATGCCGAACGAGCACGGCTTCTTTGACAACGTCGAAATGAAGATACTGCAAGTTCAAGAGGACATGGGAATGTATACGATCCTGCTCATGGCGAACGACCCAAAGGCGGTGGCGTTATGAGAACGAGCGAACGCTTGCGGGCGCTAAAGCAATGGACGTATATAAACCTATGTCAAGGGCGGGCGATGAAAACATGCCCTCAAAGCAAAAACATCGCCCAAATCACGACCCAAGAACCGCGATGCTATATCGCGTGGTACCCTACGCGCCCCGACCAGACGGAGAGGCAGGAGAACGACCCTGTTAGCACTTGTCCGAGCATCTTAATCATGCCGAATATGTCAAAGGGTAAGTTCATGGAGGAAAAGCGTTTTGACCGATACAACAATGTCCACCGCCCGAAGGAGCTTGGACAGTCGCTTGCGGTCAGTATGTTATTCTCCGTGTATGAACCCGGCGTAAGGCTTCCCGGCTTCGTAGACAGCGTAGAGAACGGCGGCGGCTACGACATGACGAAAATCGAGGAAGGAACGGAGCAGGGCGTTTTTACGCTGCTCAACTGGATGGATGACGCCATTGAAAAGCTGTTGAGGGATCAGTTTATACCCAAGAGCGATCTGTTTATTGACGAGGAAAGCATCTGCTACTCGCTGTACACAGATCAATCCTATGTGGTGGACAAACGCCCGATCTATTACGGGTTCGTCAACTGTGAATTTAACTGCTACGCTAACGATGGCGCTAATTCGAGCATCAACAACATTCTGAAATAACCGAGAAGGAGGAACAACATCATGGCTGATTATCTGCATGGCGCATACGGCACGGTGCAGGCCATCGGAACAAAGGTCGCCGCCAAGAGTGTGAGCGCCCCCGTCTACATCGGCACAGCGCCCGTGCATAACGTGGAGGGCGGAGGCGCTAACGTGAACAAGCCCATCCTTGTTCAGAACATCGCGGAAGCGCGCAAGCTGCTGGGCTACTCCGACGATTGGGCTAAGTACACGCTCTGCGAGGCGATGCACGTTTACTTCGAGCTTAAAGGCGTCGGACCCATCGTTTTCATCAACGTACTCGACCCCGCCGTTCACAAGGAGGCCGAGGACGAAACCGCGAGCAAGACCCCTTCCAACGGACGCATCGAGATCACGGGCGCGGAGGATATTATCCTCGACAGCGTGACCGTTGCGACGACCGCGCAAACGCCCGTTACAAAGGTGAAGGGAACGGACTACGCTATCGCCTATGACATCGCGCGCAAGACGATCACGATTGCGGAGCTGACGAGCGGCGCGCTGGGCACGGCGGCGCTCAATATCACCTACCGCAAGATCGACGCGACCGCTGTTGACGACGATGACGTGATCGGCTCCAGCGACGGAACGGGGCTCAACACGGGCGTTTTCGCCATCAAAAACGTATAC
>JAQWCW010000012.1 GCA_028705775.1 Eubacteriales bacterium | reverse complement strand
TTTGCTCCGATAGTGCGCTGTCTTTTGTACATTTTCGCTTTTACTTTGTTTCAAATAGAAAAGGAAGGTATCGCAATTGCTCATGACAAGAAAAATAATCGGCGTATTCGTAAATTATTTTGACACGTCGTTCCAGCATAAGGTGGCGGCAAGCCTCAGCGAGCATTCAAGGGCGCATGGCTATAACCTGCTCTTTTTCAACACGTTCAGCAATCATCAGAGCAACAGCGATTATGATACCCTTGAGCAGGGGCTTTTTACGGTTGCGCCAATCGAGCAGCTTGACGCAGTTGTGCTTCTGTCCGATACCTTTCATATGAAGGCGCATTATCTCAAGCTGCTTGATTTGCTCAAAACCCGCCTCCGCAAGGATGTTCCCGTCGTTTCCGTAAGGTACAGGCAGGAGGGCTGCTATCAGGTTCTTGTGGACGAGCGGCACGCTCTGGAGGGGATTATCCGCCATGTGATTGAGGACCATAAGTGCAGGCATATCTGCTATATGGGCGGAACGCTTGGCAACAGGGACGCCGGAAGCCGCTTTGAATGCTTCAAGGCAATGATGGCAAAATACGGGATGCCGATTCTTGACAACACGGTGTTCCACGGGGATTTCTGGAAGCGCAGCGGCGAGGATGCGGCAAATCATTTCTATTCAAACCCCGATAATATTCCTGACGCGATTGTATGCGCGAACGATTATATGGCGATTTCGCTTGCAAACGTGCTTGTCGCAAGGGGAATCCGCATTCCGGAGGATGTAATAATCACCGGCTATGACGATGTTCCGGACGCGCGGAGCTATACGCCGTCAATAACGACAGTCGAGGTCGATTATGCGCTGATGGCGCAGAAAACTATTGAAATAATCGATTCTCATCTGAAGGACGGTCATCCCGAAAAAACGGAGTATATTTCCACTATAATCAAAAGGCGAGAGAGCTGCGGCTGCATGGCGCGGGCTGAAAACGAAATTCGCGATATGCGCAAGCTGATGTTCGAGCAGAGCGACAGGCAGTTCTGCACCTTCATGTGGCAGGCGTATTTTTCCATCAACGTTACCGGCTGCCCCGATTTTATGACCCTGCGCGAGCAGATAATCGAGGCGCTTTCGCACTACCCGCACTACAAGGATTTCTATCTGATGATGTGCGCCGAGCCGGACGCTGATGTTGTGCAGACGCGCTATGCGAAGGAGCCGCTCAAGTATATGCGGCTCAAAATTGCCGTCAGGGACGGTCAGCCGATGCCTGAGCAGGACTATGAGGAAAAGGCGTTCTTTATCGACAAGGGGGAGCTTCTGCCCGCCTTCGCCTATTCGGACGAGCCTTGCAGCTTCTATTTTGTGCTTCTTCATAACAAGCAGGATTGCTTCGGCTATACCGCAATCAGGTTTGAGGATAATTATACCTACGATTTTGACTATCAGATGTGGACGATAATGGTCAGCAACGCGATAAGCGACCTTGTGAACCGTATGCGGCTTGAAAGGGCGCTGCTCAAAAACGAGCAGATGAGCGTTACCGACCCGCTTACGGGGCTGCTCAACCGTAGGGGCTTTGAAGCCTTCGCAAGAAAGATTCTGAGCGAGCGCTCCGACGACAAAACCCACATTGTCGCCGCAAGCTGCGATTTGGATTTCCTCAAGCGGATAAACGACCATTACGGCCATGCGGAGGGCGATTTTGCAATAAGTCAGATTGGCTGCTGCATACGCCGCGTGTTCGGCGCTGACGGCGTTGTTTCCAGAAGCGGCGGCGACGAGTTCATTGCGATTATGACCTCCGACGGAAAAGATGATATTGAAAAGTACAAGGCGAATTTCCGCAAGGCGATTGCCGCCGTCAATGAGCAGTCGAACAAGCCGTATACGATTGACGCGTCTATGGGAATCTGTATTCAGCCGATAGCGGAGCTTTCGACCGTTGAGGACATCGTGCGCCAGAGCGACCAGCTGCTTTACCGCGAAAAAGCGGGCAAGCGCCGCAGGGCGAGCGACGCGGGGGACGGGCGCTGATTTTCATCGCTGCCTTTCCCGCGTTTTCCTCATGCACCGTCTTTTTGTCTTTCCGACGACGATTATTTCGTCAAAACGCTTGCGCTTTTTCAAGCTTTCTGTTATTATATTGCGGTATGACACGGACGCTCCTCTGCCGCATGATTTATCATGCCTGTGTTACGAACGTCTATGAGGGAAGGAGGCAATGCACAATGAATGAGATTATCCGTTCTATCGAAGCAGCACAGCTCCGTACCGATCTTCCTTCGTTCAACGTCGGTGATACTATCCGCGTTTGGGTGAAGGTTGTCGAAGGAAGCCGCGAGCGCCTGCAGGCCTTTGAAGGCACTGTAATGGCAAAGCGCAATGGCAGTGTGCGCGAAACATTCACCGTTCGCCGCGTTTCTTACGGCATCGGTGTTGAGCGCACGTTCCCGATGCATTCCCCCCGCGTGGATCACATTGAAGTGATTCGCCGCGGTAAGGTTCGCCGTGCGAAGCTTTATTATCTGCGCGGCTTGCAGGGCAAGGCTGCAAAGATTAAGGAAGCCGATTTCGAGTAAATCCTTTCGCAAAACAGCTCCGCTTAATGCGGGGCTGTTTTGTTTTGCATATTTGCGCATCGGTCATCACGCAATCGGCGGTATTACCGCAAGAAAATATTCCGCAAGCTCCTCCGGCGTTTTTGCAAGCCCGTTTTCCGTCCACCATCTGACCATGTTGACAAAGCTGCCGGAAATGTGGTTTATAAGAAAGTCCTGCGGAACGCCCGAAAGCGCGCAGCTGTCAGCAAGCTTCAGGGCAAGCGACTTATCTAGATACTGCCTGAAATACCCGAGGAACAGCTCGACGCTTTCGCAGCTCAGAATTCCGAGTATGTTCTTCCTGTTGTCCCGCAAATGGTAGAGGATATGCGTAATCAGCGCGCTTGGCTTTTCTGCCGAGAGCGAAAAATCATGCGTGTTCTTCGCTTGAAGCGCGCTTGAAAATACATGGTCGAATATTTCAATGCACATTTCGCGAAGCAAATCGTCCTTCGTTTCAAAATGCGCGTAGAAGGTCGTGCGCCCGACGTTTGCCGCGTCGATAATCTGCTGAACGGTTATTTTGTTGAAGCTGTTTTGGGAAAGTAGCTCGCTGAACGCGCTGAAAATTGCGTCCCGCGTTTTCTGCTGCCGTCTGTCCATCGTTCCTCCTGTCCGAACAATTCGCCGCATTTGTTCCGTATCGAACAACCGCGCTTTATTATCCGTTGTATTAATTCAATAGATTCATATAATGAATTCGGGAACAAAGTGTTCCGTATCAAATACATTGTACTGCCTTGCAGAGCAAAATGCAAGGCGGCGGAGGACGCATTATGATTAAGAAGATAAACGACTTTCTTGCAGGCTGGAGGATGACGATTGTTTCCGGCATATTCCTTGTTTGCAGCTTTGTTTTGCCTAAAATCGGCGTTTTGCTTCCGGTTGACGCGGCATGGGCGAGCGTCGTCATCAGCGGTTTTCCGCTGCTCTATCTTTCGGTATGGCGGATTATCCATAACCGTGGAATCAGCAAGATTTCGTCCGCTCTGCTTATCACCATCGCCATGCTTGCGGCAATCGCAATCGGGGATTTGTTCGCGGCGGGCGAGGTCGCTTTCATAATGGCAATCGGCGCACTGCTTGAGGAAATGACGACAAATAGGGCAAAAAAAGGTCTGCGCAAGCTGCTTGAGCTTGCTCCGGCGCAGGGACGGCGAATTACGGACGGCATGGAAGAAATGATTGCCGCCGAGGAAATCAGAATGGGCGATGTAATACGAGTGCTTCCCGGCGAAACAATTCCGGTTGACGGCGTTATTCTTGCCGGCGAAACCTCCGTTGACCAGTCGGTTATGACGGGCGAATCCCTGCCCGTTGACAAAAGCGTAGGGGACGAGGCTTTTGCCGGCACAATCAACCGCTTTGGCGCAATCGACATGAAGGCGACAAAGGTCGGCGAGGACAGCTCTTTGCAAAAGCTTATTCATATGGTTGAGGACGCGGAAAACAAAAAAGCGCCCACTCAGCGCATAGCGGATAAATGGGCGAGCTGGCTCGTTCCGGCGGCAATGACGGTTGCGGTTATCGCGGGCTTTGCTACACAAAATATCGTTACCGCCGTAACCGTGCTTGTCGTGTTCTGCCCCTGCGCGCTCGTGCTTGCAACGCCTACGGCGATTATGGCTGCAATCGGTCAGGCGACAAAGCACGGGGTTATCATCAAGTCCGGCGAAGCCCTTGAAAAGATGGGTAAGGTCAGCACAATCGCCTTTGATAAAACGGGAACGCTGACATGCGGAAGCCTTGAGGTGAGCGATATTGTTCCGCTCTCGGCTTGCTGTGACAAGGACTCGCTTCTTGCGCTCGTCGCCTCCGCCGAATCGCGCAGCGAGCATCCGCTCGGCAAGGCAATAACCGCGCGCGGCAGGGAGCAGGGTGCCGCTCTTTCGGAGCCTGAAAGCTTCAAAATGGAGGCGGGAAAGGGCATCTGCGCAGTGGTTTCGGGCAAAAGCCTGCTGTGCGGAAGCGAAAAATTCCTGCGCGAGCAGGGCGTTGCGATTACCGAGCCTGCGCAAAAGGCGCTTAGCGCGCTTCGCGAGGAGGGCAAGGCGTCCGTTATTGCCGCCGCAGACGGCGAATGCATAGGCGTTATCGCGCTTTCCGATACGCTGAGGCAGGACGCCGCGCTGATGGTCGAGGGTCTTAAAAAGATGAATACCAAAGCCGTTCTGCTGACAGGCGATAACAGGAAAACAGCTGACTATTTTGCAGGCAAGGTCGGAATATCGGAGGTTTGCGCCGAACTGCTGCCTGCGGAAAAGGTAAAAATGATTGAGGAAATTCAAAACGGCGGCGAAAAGGTATGTATGATTGGCGACGGAGTCAACGACGCCCCCGCGCTTAAAATCGCAAGCGTCGGCGTTGCAATGGGCGGAATCGGCAGCGATATAGCCGTTGAAGCGGCTGATATTGCGCTAATCAGCGACGATTTGGCAAAGATACCTTATCTGAAATGGCTTTCAAACGCGGCGGTTTCGACTATAAAGCTGAGCATAACGCTTTCGATGTGCATAAACTTTGTCGCCGTCGCCCTGTCGGTAATGCAGCTTCTGAACCCTACGACGGGCGCGCTTGTGCATAACGCAGGCTCCTGCCTTGTGGTGCTGATTGCCGCGCTTCTGTACGACAGGAAATACCGCTGATATTTACCTGCGCCTGATGCTTCTTACGCATAACCTTTATAATAAAAGGGCGGCGCTTCGGTTTTCCGAAACGCCGCTCGCTTTGCTTATATTGCTTTTTGATTGTTATTCGTCGTCGTCCGAATCGTCCTTGACGGCGCTGTCGATAATCTTCTGCGCTACGTTCGCGGGCACGTCCTCATAGCGGGCGAACTCCATTGTGAACGTTCCGCGCGCCTGAGTAAGTGAGCGCAAATCGGTCGCGTACTTCATCATTTCGGACTGGGGAACTTCGGCAAGCACGTGCTGCATTCCCTCCTCCTGATTCATGCCGATAATACGGCCGCGGCGCTTGTTGATATCGCCCATTATGTCGCCCATGTACTCGTCGGGAACTTCGACCTTTACGCTCATAATCGGCTCAAGCAGCACGGGGCTTGCGTCCATGCAGCCCTTCTTATATGCAATGCGCGCCGCCGTCTTGAACGCCATTTCGGAGGAATCGACGGGGTGATACGAGCCGTCGTAGAGCTTTGCGTGCAGACCGACCATCGGATAGCCTGCAAGAACGCCCTTGACGATGTTTTCGCGCAGACCCTTTTCAACTGAGGGAATGAAGTTGCGCGGAACAACGCCGCCGACTACCGCGTCCTCAAACTCGAAGTCAACGCTCTGGTCAACGGGGGAGAACTCAATCCATACGTCGCCGTACTGACCGTGACCGCCCGTCTGCTTCTTGTGCCGTCCCTGAACCTTGATTGCCTTGCGAATCGTTTCCCTGTAAGGAATCTTCGGGTCTTGCAGCAGGCACGCCGCTCCGTATTTGTTGAGCAGCTTGTTCTGAATAACGTCGAGGTGCATTTCGCCCTGACCGGAAAGCAGCGTTTCCGTGGTCTGAACGTTCTTCATGATGCTGATGGACGGGTCTTCCTCGCAGAGCTTGTTGAGTCCGGAGAAAACCTTGTCCTCCTCGCCCTGCTTCTTTGCGTAAACCGCCTTTGAAATAGCGGGGGCAGGGAAACCGATGGGGTCGTACTGGATTGGCGACTGCGGGTCGCAGAGGGTGTGGCTGGTAAGCGTGTCGCTGAGCTTGGAAAGCGCGCCAATATCGCCCGCCTGAAGCTGGGGAACGCTTATCTGCTTCTTGCCGCGCAGAACGTAAAGACCGCTGACCTTGAAGGTTTTGCCCGTGTTTGCGTTCATTATCGTGCTGTCGGACTTGATTATGCCGGAGCGAACCTTGAAAAGGCTGAGCTTGCCGACAAACGGGTCGGCGAGCGTTTTGAATACGAATGCGGAGAAGGGCTGGTCGTTTTCGCAAAGGCGCTTTTCATCCTCGCCCGTGAGCGGATTCTTGCCGAAATGCTCCTCACCGACGGGGGAGGGCAGATAAGCGTGCATAACGTCCATCAGCGAGCCGACGCCGATTCCGGTAAGCGCGGAGCAGGCGGCGGCGGGAATTACCGAGCCGTTCAGAACGCCGATGCGGAAGCCGCGCAGAATTTCGTCATGCTCAAGCTCGCCGGCTTCAAAATATTTCTCCATCAGCTCGTCCTCCGCGCCCGCGGCGGCCTCCATGATGGCGTCATATGCTTCCTTTATTTTTTCTCCCATATCGGCGGGAACGGGAATTTCCTTGCGGTTCTTCCCTACGCCGGTATAGGCCTTGTTTTCAAGCACGTTGACAACGCCAGAAAAGCTTGCGGCGTCGCCGATTGGCAGCAGCACGGGGCATACGCCCGTTCCGTAAAGGTCGCGCAGCTGCTGAAGAACCTTGTAAAAATCCGCGTGTTCCCTGTCCATCTGGTTAATGCAGAAGAATTTGCTGACATCGTGCTTTATCGCGCGCTGCATAGCCTTTTCCGTGCCTACGGCTGTTCCGCCGACGGCGCTGACTACGAATATTGCGCTTTCGACAACGCGGAGCGGGCCCATTATTTCGCCGATGAAGTCGAAATATCCCGGAATGTCGATAACGTTGAACATAAGTCCGTTGTAATCAATCGGTATTACGGAGGCGTTTATGGAAATGCCGCGGCGGATTTCTTCGGGGTCGTAATCCGATACGGTGTTTCCGTCTTCCACGCGGCCCTGCCGGTCGATAACTCCTGCGGCGAAGAGCATAGCCTCCGTTAGCGTGGTCTTACCCTCGCCGCCGTGTCCCATCAGGGCGATGTTACGGATAGTTGTTGCCTTATAATCTGCCATATTCCGTCCCTCCATTTTCAGTTTTTGGTATGCCGGTTCAAGCCGAAATTACGGTTATTTTCGTTTAATGACTCCGGCATCCTACGCGGCGCGTATGACGCATGATTGGGAAATTATACGGAAACCGCAAATTGCCCTTTTATCCGCGTGACGTTCAAAACTATCTGTATGCAATTATAGCAGATTAATCGCAAAAAGAAAAGAGCGTTTTGCAACGCTCGCATAATTGCCCTGTATATGTAAATGTATGCCCGCTGTTTTTCCTAAAAGTAAAGCAGCTTTTCCATGCGCGCGATTGTGTCGCCGCCTGTTTTTGAGGATAAAAGCGCAACCGAGCCTTTGCCGTTTTTACGCGTAAGGCTTTTTTCTTCAAGCACGCTTATCAGCCTTTTGATTGTCCCCTCGTTGCCGTCGACAAGCACTGCGCCGCTGCCTGCCGCCCTCTGAATTGCGCTTTTGAGGAACGGGTAGTGCGTGCAGCCCAAAACGACTGCGTCAATCTGGTCGTTTTTATACGGGGAAAAAAGCTCGGAAAGATAACTATCAAGCTTCGGCGAATCGAAAACGCCGCTCTCCACAAAATGCACAAGCTCCGGAGCGGGCAGGGGATACGCGTCCGCGCCGTACTTTTCCATAAGAATGTGGAATTTTTCGAGGGAAAGCGTGGCTTTCGTCGCAAGTACGATTACCTTGCCGCCGTGCCGAATTGAGCTTGCGGGCTTGAGCGCAGGCTCCATGCCTATAACCGGAATCGAAAGGCGCCGGCGCAGAGCGTTTGCGGACGCGGCGGTTGCCGTATTGCAGGCGATAACGAGCGCCTTTATATCGTATTTCAATAGCTTGTCAACCGCGCTTAGCGACAGCTTCAGGATTTCGCTCTCGCTTTTGTCGCCGTACGGCGCGTTTGCCGTGTCCCCGAAGTATACAAAATTTTCAGCGGGCATAAGGCGCAGCGCGGTTTTCAGCACGCTGATTCCGCCCATCCCGCTGTCGAACATTCCTATCGGAGAATCGCTGTTCATAATTGCCCCGCTTCAGACGTTTTTTCGCGCTTATGCGCTGTAACAAATTATAGACCAACGCGCAAAAAAACTCAACATTCCCTTTCAATGCAGAAACTGTATGTTGCGCATTTCGGCGATTCGCGTTATAATAATCCGTATTGTTATATAAGGGGGTGCGGCAATGGAGGATACTGAAATTCGCCTCGGCGACGTGATAAAGACTCGCAAGCCGCATCCGTGCGGAAGCGACGAATGGACGGTAATCCGCCGCGGAGCTGACGTGAAGATTAAATGCAATGGCTGCGGGCGCATTGTGATGATGGACAGGCAGGAATTTCTGAAACGCCGTAAGAAAATTATTACGATGGGCAAAGAAACAAACGAGCCATGAGAAACGAGGATGATAATATGAGCGAAATCAAGACGGATTCGACGATTGACGAAAGCGCAAAGGCGGACGCAGCGCCCGTTTCGGCTGAGCAGGCGCAGGAAACACCCTCAGAGGGCGAAGCTAAGGGCGTAAAGGAGAATAAACCGTTGGGCAAGGAAATATTGAGCTGGGTGTTTTGCCTCGGCGCGGCTGTTCTGATAGCCCTGCTGGTTCGCGCGTTCATATTCGAGCCTATCCGCGTTGACGGAAACAGCATGAACGATACCCTTTTCAACAATCAGATTGTTTACTGCTCAAAGATTGACTATATCGTCGGCTCTCCGCAGCGCTTCGATATCGTTATCGTTCATTATCCGAACAGGGGCAACACTCGCTTTGTCAAAAGAATTGTGGGGCTTCCCGGCGATACGGTCAAGGTTCAGGACGGAATTCTCTATGTAAAGGGCGCGGAGGACGCGGACTTTACGGCGTATCAGGAGGACTATATCGGCTCCGTTCCGCATTATACCCTTGAGCCTGTAACGCTGGGCGAGAAGCAGTATTTCGTTCTCGGCGATAACCGCGGCGACAGCAATGACAGCCATATAATCGGGCCGCTCTCGCGCGACCAGATTATCGGTCATGTGCTTTGCGTTATCTGGCCGCTTGGGGATATTCATACGGTTGACTGATTATTCCTCATCCTCGGATGAAAACAGCATAAGCTCATCCATCGCCGTTTCGCTGCCGCCCTTTGCGCAGCGGGCGGCGATGTTTCTTTGCCCGTAAACCTCCAGCGCGCGCTCAAGCGTGAATACAGTGCTGTCGGGAAGCGCGCCTGTCGCCGTCGCGCGCTCGAATTTTTCGTCAAGGTATCTGCTCAGGCGCATACCGACCTCGGCGTTAACCGCGTCAATCAAATCCTTTACAGCTTCGCTTGCGCCGATGACCGCCGCTCTGCCTCGGATTCCGTCCGCCCAGAGCGCGTCCAGCGTTTCGCGAAGCGAGTCGGGCGAAAGGCTGTCCGATATAATCAGCGCCCTCAGCCCCGAAAGATGAAAGGAATATGCGTTCTCGCTTCTAAGCTTTTGCAAGGCTTCCTTCGCGCTTGCGCCGCTTGACTCAATCGTTACATATCCTTTTTCGCCCGTTTCGCCGTTCGCCTTGGGCATTCGGGCGCAGACGGAAATCTTTCCGTCCTTTTCCTCAACGCCGAGCATTAACGCGGGCAGGCTCTCCTCAAGCGCGGGAGCGCAGCCGGAGAGAAGCGCAAGCAGAATAATCAGCGATGAAAGCCTTTTCATTGTCTGTTTTCCGCGCTTATGCTTGCCGGAGTCAGCGCTGAAATCAGAGCCGACATAAGCAGAAGCGCGCCCAGAATCGCGGCGCATACGATAATCGCCTCCTTGAATATGGATATTGCCGCCGAAAGGATTCCGACTGCCGCGGCAGCCCATATTTTCGGCAGCTTTTTAAGTAGCCGGTGCGCGCTGAGAGCGGCGGAATGCGCAAACGAGCCTGCCGAGCAGAAAATAAGCGCGCCGAGGGCGCAGGGCATTGCCGCGCGCGCTATGCCGTCGCCTGCGCCTGAAAAAACGGCGGCGCCCATAAAACCGCTCAGCGGAAGCAGGGCGGCTGCGGCAAGGTTGACTATAATGAAAAGCCCCCAGCCGAAAAGCGCCCTGCCCGCGCGCGGAGCGCCTTTGCGTAAGCCGAATGCGGGCGCTGAGCTGAGCAGCAGAGCGGTGCCTGAAAGCGGCGGAACTTTTGGGAATCCTGCCGCCGCAACAACGCCGAAATCAAAGCGCGGCGCGCATTCTATGAAGGCAGCCGCGAGCATTACGATGTAGATTACGAGCGCAAACCCGCACGCCATTCCCGCTCCGCGCCCCCATATAACGCTCGTCCATGCCGCAAGCAGGCATATTATCGGCGCGGTTATTTCGGCGCTGAAAACGGGATAGAAGCACACGCCCGTTATTTCCGCAAACGCGCGTGCAAGCGCGGCGAGCGATACGATGCGGGCGGCGGCTGAAACCGTGCATGAAAAGATGTTTTCCTTTATTCTCTTTGAAGCGGCGCGGGCGCAGACGTAGATTATCGGCATAAGCGCCGCCGCAAGCAGGCTGCCCGTCTGCGTCAGCCCGCTGATGCCGCATATCGAAAAGAGCAGGCAGAAAACGCCCGCTGTCGCCGCCCTTCCGTCAATAGCCATTGCAGCGCGCTGCCTTTCGTTCAGCCTGCTTTTCGCGCTTTCAACCGGCGTTTCAGTCCTCATCATCGTCCTCCTCCCACGCTCGCATTCTGCCCGACGAGCGCCGCAGGGAGTACGGCGAGGCGGTTATGCCCCTCAGCCGCTGCCTCCAGACGGGCAGGCGGAGCATAAGGTCGGGATTGCGCGGTCTTTTGGGCAGAAGCGGCGCAAGATATGGCGCGCCGAGCGAACGCAGTGCGCAGGCGCTCATCAGCGCAAGGCTTCCGCCTATCGCAAGCCCCGTCAGCCCGAAGCACGAGGCAAAAATGAGCAGTATGAACTGCCATAGCCGTAGCCCCATTCCAAGCCCGTAATTCGGCGCGGCGTAAAGCCCAAGCCCCGATACCGCTACGATTATTATAAGCAGCGGCGAAACCAGCTCCGCGTCCACCGCCGCAGAGCCTAAAACGAGCGAGGAAACCAGACCGAGCGACGAACCCATGATTCCCGGAACGCGCATTCCCGCTTCGTTTATAAGGTAAAAGAAAAGCAGCATCGCGGCTATTTCCTCCCCGACGGGCAGCGGTGCCTTGCTCTGCGCCTCCATAACGGATGTGAGAAGCGGAGGCGGCAGAAGCCCCGGCTGATAGCGAATCGCGCTTACGCTTATCGCCGGAAGGAGAATGCTTACGCACACGCCCACAAAGCGGACGATTCTGTTGAACGTTCCGTACTGCCAGCGGATGTAGGAATCGTCCGGCGCGTGAAGAAAGGTGAAAAGATTGCTCGGCAGGCAGAGCGCCTGCGCCGAGCCGTCCAGCAGAATGCAGATTTGCCCTTCGAGCATGAACGAGGCTATCCTGTCGGGGCGCTCCGTTATCACGAATTGCGGCAGAAGCGCGTTCGGCTCGTCCTCTATCAGCTGCATCAGCACGCCTATTCCCTCCACGTGGTCAAGCGCAATTCCGCTTATGCGCCGTCTCGTTTCGGTTATCGCCTTTTCGTCCGCTATGCCGCTCAGGTAGAGTATCGCCGCCTGCGTTTTTATCCTCGTGCCGACCTCCGCGCTTTCGCTGATGAAGTTTTCCGTTCTGAGAATTCGGCGCAGGATTGTCAGGTTGTCCCTCAGCGCCTCGTTGAATGCCTCGTGCGGGCCGATTACCACCTGCTCCGCCACAGGCTTGCCTATCCCGCGCTTTGCAAAATTCTTCGCGTCGGCTACCGCGGCATAGCTGTCCCCGTCGATAATCAGGGCAGCGCCGCCGTAAAATACCGCGTCAAGAACCGCCGCCAGGCTCTCGGTAACCTCGCATTCGGAAACGGAAAGCACGCTTTTTGCGAGCAGTTCCGCTCTGCTTTCCTTCGGCAGCTCCTTCAGCTTCATCAGCGGGGTAAGCATATGCAGCTCAATCTTGCTCCCCGATACAAGCCCCTCGATGTAGTAGAGCGTCATTGATACTCCGGCGCAGCTTATTTGCCGCTTCTTTATATCGGGGTTTACGCTCCTGTGGCACGCCTTGTCTATCATTGCTTCGCTTTCCCTGAGAATCGGGCTAAGGCTGTCGTTTTTCATTTATTCTGCCTCCGGCGGATAGGATTGGCTTTCCCTATTATGATGATTCATTGTTTTAGAATTATTCAGCTCATGTTCAGGCGTTATTCACATTCGGCGGTTATACTCCTTTTGTGAACAAAGGAGGCGATGCGATGATGAAATGGGTCGGAGGCGGTTATTTGCCGTTTCTTATGCCCGATTCTGAATCTTTCTTTCCTTTTTCATTCTCTTTCCAAAGCCACGGGGTCAGCAGCTCCGTGGTTTTTATATCCCTTTGTTTGCTAGAAAAGGAGATTTGATGATATAATGCGGCTGATGAACGATATAAAGGACTCCGCCGGAAAGGAGACGCCCGCAATGAAGATTCTTGTAGTTGACGATGAAGCGCGCATACGCGAATTGATAAAGAAATACGCGCTGTTTGAAGGGCATACAGTGGACGAGGCTTCGGACGGAATGCAGGCTGTCACGATGGCTAAGAACAACGATTACGATATAATCGTAATGGACGTTATGATGCCCGGAATGGACGGCTTCTCGGCGGCGCATGAGATTCGCAGGCATAAGGACGTTCCGATGCTTATGCTCTCCGCGCGGGGCGAGGAATACGACAGAATACACGGCTTTGAAATCGGAGTTGACGATTATGTAGTAAAGCCGTTTTCCCCGCGCGAGCTGATGCTGAGGCTCGGCGCGATTGTCGCGCGCTCAAAGCGCGGCGATAAGGATAAGGCGGAAATCCGCGAGGTTTTTGAAAAGGACGAGCTTGCGATTGATTTTTCGGCGCGGATTGTAAGGGTCGGCGGCGAAACGGTTCAGCTGTCACCCAAGGAATACGATTTGCTCTTTTATCTCGTGCGGAACAGGAATATCGCCCTTTCGCGCGACAGGCTCATACGCGAGGTATGGGGCTATGATTTTTTCGGGGACGACAGAACGCTCGACACGCATATAAAGCTTCTGCGCCGCTCTTTGGGTAGCGCAAGCAGGCTTATTGTGACGCTAAGGGGAGTTGGATACCGCTTTGAAGCGTGAAAAGAAATTAAAAAAGCAGCGGCGCTTTGATGCTCTGCCCATAAGATACAAGATATTCGGCTATCTCGGGCTGTTTGTATTCATAATGCTCTCGCTTCTCTGGATATTCCAGATAGGCGGGCTTGATTATTTCTATCAGGCGATAAAGACGAAAACGCTTCGTGGCTATGCGGACGCAATCGAAAGCAATATCAACGACCCTGCGCTGGAGGAGCTTATTGAGAGTATTTCCGCCGATGATTTGCTCTGCGTGCTTGTGCTTGACGAAAACGGAAACAGGATTTACAGCCATGACGGAAGCCCGCTTTGCTCGATTCATCGCATGAGCGATTCGGGGCTTAAACGCATAACCGATTATATCGACGAACACGGCTCTTATTCCTATACAAAGCGCGATGATGTGCGAGGGCGCGAAGCCTCAAAGTCCGAAGAAACGGAAGCGCAGGAGATTCCCGCCGCGCCGAAAGTCGAGCCGAGCGAGCCTTCTCAGCCGAGCGATAAGCGCTTTACCGGCTTTACTCCCATTCGCCCCTATGTCAACCAGCGCTCCATGATTTACGCTCAGGACGCCGTAATGACCGGCGGGCAGAAAATGTATATAATTCTCAACGCGCAGATAACGCCCGTAAACGCCACTGTGCAGACTCTGCGCGTCCAGCTTCTTTTCATCAGCGTAATTCTTGTCGCCTTTGCCGCGGCGCTGTCCATATGGGTTTCGCGCACCATCTCGCGCCCAATCATCAATACCTGCGCGGACGCAAAAAAGCTTGCGGACGGGGATTACAGCGGCGCGTTTGACGAAACGGGCTACCGCGAAATCAAGGAGCTTAACGATACGCTCAAGTATGCCGCAGGGGAGCTTGGCAAGCTCGGCAAGCTTCAGGAGGAGCTTATCTCCAATATTTCTCATGACTTGCGGACGCCGCTCACGATGATAACGGGTTACAGCGAGGTTATGCGCGATATTCCCGGCGAAAACACCGCTGAAAACGTTCAGGTAATAATTGACGAAAGCAGGCGGCTTTCTAGCCTTGTGACCTCGCTTCTCGATTACAGCCAGCTTCGCAGCGGGCTCAAGCCTCTCAGCAAGGAAACCTTCAACCTTACCGGCGTTATTTCCGATGTCATCGAGCGCTTTTCAAAAATGCTTCCGGATGAGGACTTGACGCTTGAATTCAATCCCGAGCGTGACGTTTATGTTTACGGGGACGAAATGCAGCTGACGCGAGTTGTTTATAATCTTATAAGCAATGCCATCACTTATTCCGGCAAGCATAAGGTTGTAAGGGTGCTTCAGGAGGAAAATGCGGGAGCTGTGCGCATAAGCGTTTGCGATAACGGCGCGGGAATCAAGCCGGAGGATATGAAATACATCTGGGACAGGTATTATTGCGGCGATAAAACGCATTCGCGCCCGACTGTCGGCAGCGGGCTCGGGCTGTCAATCGTCAAAACCGTGCTCACAATGCACGACAGCGTTTTCGGCGCGGAAAGCGAGGCAGGGAAGGGCGCGACCTTCTACTTCACGCTCAATACGGTTGAGGTTGAAACCGCGAAGGATTAAATTTGCCGGCTGAGCCGCATTATTTTCGTTTGGTTCCGATATCCGGTTTCAAACCTGCCATGCGATGGTATAATAGCTATAAGCAAAGCGAAGCTTATGATTCTCGCCTTTGACGAAAAAGTAAACGGAGGTATGACAAATGGCTGTTAACGTAAACGATACAAACTTTGAAAACGAGGTTCTGAAAAGCGATAAAACAACGGTCGTCGATTTTTTTGCTACATGGTGCGGGCCCTGCCGTATGCTTTCGCCCGTGCTTGACGAGCTGAGCGAGGAGCATTCCGAAATCAAGCTCTGCAAGGTTGACATCGACCGTTCGCCGGAGCTTGCCGAGCGCTTTAGGATAACCAGCGTTCCGACTGTCCTGTTCTTCAAGGGCGGCGAGGTTAAGCATAAGAGCGTTGGGTATGTGGAAAAGGAAGATCTTGCTGCACTTATTGACTGAGCCTGCTCGCTGAAAACACTCCGTCTGCGGTGTCGACTGCGGGTCGGCAAAGGGAATCACGTACTACCGTGTACGCTCATCCCCTTGCCGCCCTTGTCTCCTAGTGTCCGAAGCGTTTCGAGCAAGCAGTCCTGCTCGCTGAAAACACTCCGTCTGCGGTGTCGACTGCGGGTCGGCAAAGGGAATCACGTACTACCGTGTACGCTCATCCCCTTGCCGCCCTTGTCTCCTAGCATCCGAAGCGTTTTGAGCGAGCAGTTCTGCTCGAAAACTATCTATTATTGTTCACGATTGTTTTCAAGATATGTATATTCTTTCTTTCCACCGAACGTCACAATAAAACGGGCTTGAGATGCTTACCATCCTCAAGCCCGTTAATATTTCTGAAATTTCGGTTCCGCATGGATATGCTGAACCTATCGCGCGTTATCCTAAGCTTTCCAACCGCTCGGTTTCAAACCCTGCATCCCTGCTAATCTTGCTGCTCGGCTTCAAGCCGCGCCTTTTCTGCGTTTTCCGCCATTGCCTGATTCTTGGCGATTATGTCGTCCTTGCGCTCAGGCGGGTTGCAGTAGGGGCAGGGCGTGAGCTTTTTATAGCTGCTGTCGTCAAGCTCGCCGTAGGTGAACTCGCCCTTGAGCGGAAGATAACGGTCGCGGATGGATGAACATCTCTGGTCAAGGTGGTAATACTTGCCGCCGTCTGGGTTATAGAACAGCGGGAGGCTGTCGTCCGGCAGCTCCTCTGTGCGGTTGGAGTCGTCCCACACAAGCACCTTGACGCCCATTTTGCGGTTGTTCCATATCCATCTCATGTTATAGCCGTCCTCGTTCGCCTTGCGCTGGATTCGGACGCAGCCGTGGCTCGCCTTTGAGCCGAGCTTTGACTCAAAGGCGGAATAATCCTTGGTAACGCCGTCCGAGGCGAGAATGTACGGAACTTCGTGTATAAGGTCGCCGCCGTTGAAGCGGATTGCCATGTCGCAGAACATATTGCCGCTCTTGAAACCGCCCGTCGGGCTGACAAGCATGAACTCGCCGCTCGCCGTTTCATTGAAGGGCTGAGTTGCATTGTTAAGCCCCGTTGAGCAGAGCAGGGTTGTGAAAAGATGCCCGTCTTTGAATATGTACAGGCGCTGAGTCAGCTTGTCGATAACCATTCCGTATTCCTGGTCGGGCACTTTGGTTATCAGCAGGTCTGATTTTACATACCCGCGAATCAGCGTGTCGTATTCGTCATACGCCTCTATGAGCGACCAGCCGTTGTCGAGCGTTTCGAGAACGTGAACGCCCGCGGACTGACCGTAAATATAACCGGAGCGCTTTCCGTAGTTTTGACGCTTTCCGTCCGGCGCGTCGAGCGGGTATACATATTCCTTCTGCTTTACGTCAAGCACGGTCATCGGCGCGGTCAGAATCGCCCATACCGCCGCCTCGTCCGTTATATCGTAGGTCATCTGCCAGTAGCAGTTTTCATGCTCGCAGGCGGTATGACCGTTCAGCTGCCCCTGCGTGTATGCGCTGAGGTCGATAAGCTCAACGTGCGTAGAGTCGTACTCTATTCCCAGATTTTGCGGAGTCGCGCTTTCGCCGTTATCGTCCGTGAAATCCAGAATGAGCGTGTATTCGCCGTTTTCAAGCCCCTCCGGATTCGTTCCGTCCCAGTCCAAAACGCATTCGCCCGTATCAAAATGCGCGCTTGCAAGCTCGTATTTTTCGCCGTTTGCGTCAAGCGTCAGCTTTGCTGTTCCCGCGCGGTTTATCGTGAAGGTCACGGAAAAAGTGTCGCCGTAGTTGACAACGTAATCGGTAATATCGCAGGAAAGGATGCGCGGGCCTTCCTCCTTAATCGTTACGGGGGTTTCAACGCGCCCCTGCGAGGACAGAAGCACGAGCGTATAGCTGCCGACGGGAACGATGTTCCCGCTTGCGTCAAAGCCGCGCCAGAGGATTGTGTTGCCGCCCTCCGGTGAAATTGCGTTCGCCTTTATTTCCGCAAACTCCGCGCCGTCCTTTTCAAGGAAGATTCGCGTCATCGCGTCCTCGGGCATAAAGAACTCAATCGGGTTCGCCTTGCCCGGCGTTATTACCTCCGGAACGGAAACGAAATGTATACCATCCTCCGCATATGCGGAGGAAAACAGCGTAAGCAGCGCCGCAATAATAATCAGGCTGACGATATGTCTGCGCATCTTTGCCCTCCTAGAAATTTCAGCTTTCATTATACCATATCCGCTTTTACGCGTAAAGCGCAGAGGCGTATGCAAAAGCGCCCGCCGCAGCTCCGCGCTTGTCAAAATGCGCTGTTAATGCTATTCTTATGCCGATACGCATAAGCCGCAAAGGAGAGATGAAAAGCATTATGGCAACGCTTCGGGAGGTTGAAAACGCCGTATTGTCCGTTCGCGTTCCGGCAGCGCCGAGCGAGGACGAGCTGCATTCCATTATAATGAACGCTTTTTCCTCTCATAATCTTCCCGCGCAGCACGAGGTTTCTTTGGGGCGCGGAAGGCGTATTGATTTTTTGGTCGGCGGCGTCGGCGTTGAAATAAAAAAGGGCAAGCCGAACGCGCGCGCGCTTTACGCTCAGCTTTCCCGATATGCCGAAAGCCCTATGGTTACGGAGCTTTTATGCCTCGTTGAAAAAAGCGTGTTCCTTCCTACGCAATGCGGCGGCAAAACGCTTAAAACCATAAGCCTTAATCGCCTTTGGGGGGTGAGCCTTCCATGACGGATGAGGAGCGGAATCTGCTTCCTGTTTATCTCCGTAAGGAGGAATATGCAGAGGACGACAAGCCGCGCCGATATTTCGGCACGCTTTCGTTCAACAGGAAGCGCAAATGCTTCACGGTGCGCGGCGAGAGCCATATGGTGGAAATGGCAAAGCGCCTTTTTCCGTCAAGCGCAGGCGCAAGGCGGGGCGAGGCGCGCTTTACGGCGCACAGAAGGGTTGTGCAGGACCTTTGCTGGTTCATGTCCCGCTATCCGCTTGAAATCAAAAAGGCGGACAGGAAGCGCTTTGACGAGCTTTTGCTCGGCGCGCAGGAGTATTATGTATCGCGCGAAAGGCTTCGCTGCCGTCCGGAGCGCGCAGTTCCCCCGCAGGGCAGCTTTATCGGCTCGCTCCGCCCGTTTCAGGAGGAGGGGCTTGCTTGGCTTTTAAGCTCCGAGCGCTGCCTTCTTGCGGACGAGATGGGGCTTGGCAAAACGGTCGAGGCGCTTGCAATGCTCGCCGCGCAAAGGACGCTTCCGGCGCTCATCATCGCGCCGCCGCACCTTATACTCAACTGGCTTTCCGAAATAAAGCGCTTTCTGCGAATTGACGGCAGAGAGCCGCAGGTGCATATAATCAAGGGCTTGAAGCCCTATCCGCTGCCGAAGGCGGACATATATCTTTCGCATTATCTGATTCTGCGCGGCTGGAAGGAAGAGCTGCCGGAGATGGAGTTCCCCGCCGTCATCTTTGACGAGGTTCAGGAACTGCGGCGCGCCGGAACGGAAAAGTACAGCGCGGCAAGCCTTATATCCGAAAGCGCGGGCAAGGTTGTAGGGCTTTCGGGAACGCCCATATATAACGTGGGCGGCGAAATATGGAATGTAATAAATATTCTTGATTTCCATTTTCTCGGCGACTGGGAGAGCTTTACGCGCGAATGGTGCTACGGCTACGGTAACAGGATTGTCGTTCATCCCGACACATTGGGCGAGTTCCTGCGCTCCGAGGGAATGATGCTTCGGCGCGTCAAAGCGGACGTGCTTTCGCAGCTGCCGCCCAAACGCAGGCTTGTTCAGGAGATTGACGTCAACGACAAGCTTTTTCAGGCGCTCATGCAGGGCGTTTATGAAAAGCTGTCGGTTTACCGCACAAGCGAGCTGACCGCGTCCGAAAGGGCGCTTCTTGAGGACCAGATTTCCCAGCAGGAGCGGCAGGCAACCGGAATAGCCAAGGCTGATTTCGTGAGCGCCTTTGTAAAAAATCTAATCGAAAACGGCGAAAAGGTTCTGCTTTTTGCGCATCATCACGCGGTAATGGATTTGTACAAGCAGGAGCTTGCCGAGCAAAAGCCCGTGTTTATAACGGGGCGCGAAACGCCCGCGCAGAAGGAGCAGGCTGTGCTTTCCTTCATGTCGGGCGCAACCGATTTGTGCTGCATTTCCCTTCGCGCCGCAAGCGGGCTTAACCTTCAGCGCGCCTCCGCCGTCGTGTTCGGCGAACTGGACTGGTCGCCCGCCGTTCATTCGCAGGCGGAGGACAGGGCGCACAGAATTGGGCAGCAGGACAGCCTGCTGTGCTACTATCTTGTTTCCCCGCGCGGAAGCGACCAGGATATGCAGGAGGCGCTCGGGCTCAAGGTGAGCCAGTTTGTCGAGCTTATGGGGGACGCGATTCCGTCTATGGAGGAGCAGGAGCGCGCCGCAGGCGCGGCAAGACGCCACGTTATGCGCCTTCTTGAGAAGAACGCGGGCTGACGGAAAGCGCGCGCAGCTGCATAAAAAGCTGAACGCCCTCGCCGACCCACATCGCGTAGATTGCCCCGTTTATTCCAAGCCTCATCAGGTACATGAACACAAACATACCGGCAAGGGACAGCGCGGACGATACGATTGCCGATACAAGGCTTTCCCGCTGCCTGCCCATTCCCGCAAGCAGCCCGCCCGAAACCTGAAGCAGCGCGCCGAAAAGCACGCAGGGAGCCAGCAGACGCAGCATTCCCGAAAGCAGCGGCTGATTATAGAGCGAAACAGCAATGAACGGCGCTGAAAAGTATACGATAAGCGCGCATAGAAGCCCTAAAGCGGCGCAGGGAGCAAGCACGCGCGAGGAATAATCGCGCGCGGCGCTGCCTGTTCTTTTTGCCGCCCTTGGCAGCACAAGCATCGCTATCGCTCCCGTTGCGATTCCGGGCAGGAATACGACGGGCATTGCCATTCCGTGCAGAAGTCCGACCATTTCCGCCGCTTCCGACGCCGTTTCGCCGATTCTTACGAGAAGCAGGGGCGTCAGGAGAGTAGAAGCAAGCCGAAGCAGCGTTCCCGTCAGCCGCGCGCCGGTTGCGGGCATTGAAAGCGAAGTCAGCTCCGCAAGGCGACTCGCGTATTTTTCCGCCTTGCCGCATTTTATTTCCCTGCGCAGAAGAAAGCGCATAAGAATAAGCCCGCCGCTCTCGCCCGCAAGCATTGCCATTGCGGGTATTATCATCAGTATTCCCTCGCGCGCGCCCGACAGGGTGTAAAGCAGCGCGGCGGCGCAGACGAAGCGGATTGCCTGCTCTGCAATCTCGTTAAGGGCGGGCAGCTCCTCGCGCCCAAGCCCGTAGCAGTAGCCGTTGTAAATGCCCGAAAAGCCAAGCACCAGCATACAGGGGGCGTAGGCGGCAAGGGGATAGATTAGCGTCTTTAAGCCCATCAGCCTTGCAAGGAGCGGTATCAGGGCAAGATAGAGGGGGAGCAGGATAAGCGACAGGCGCGCAACCGCCTGCTTGCCCGAAAGCAGAACCTCTAGCTTGCCTTTGCTCGTGCTTTCGCGCGCAACCATTCTCGATACGGCAAGCGGAAGCCCCGCCGTTGTGAAGGTTATCAGAAACATCTGAACAACGCTCGTCATCTCAAGATAGCCGATAAGACGCGCGCCGAGCGAGCGGCTGAGCATAAGCCGCAGCAGGAAGCCGATTCCGCGCACGGCGGCGTTGGCAGCCGTCAGAATAAGCGCCGATTTCAAGAAGCCGTATTTCTTTTTCATTCACAGCACCCCGATGAGGATATGCGGGCGCGCGCCATCAATATGATTGACAAGCACTTTCGATTCAGATATACTTTTATGAGAAAAAGCGTTCGTTTTTGTTGATAAGGAGCGTACTTATGATGGATAAATGGGATAAAAGATTCATGGAAATGGCGCGGCTTGTGTCAACATGGACGAGCTGCTATGCCGCCGGAAGGGAAATCGGCTCGGTAATAGTCAAAAATAAGCGCATTATGACGACCGGCTACAACGGCGCTCCGGCGGGGCTTAAAACCTGCCGCGAAAAGGGCGTGTGCCTCAGGCGGCAGCTCGGAATAGAGAGCGGAACGCGCGCTGAGGTCTGCTATGCCGTTCATGCCGAGCAGAACGCGATTATTCAAGCCGCGCGCCTCGGCGTTTCCATCGACGGCGCTACGCTTTACTGCACGCATCAGCCGTGCAGCGTATGCGCGAAAATGATTGTTAACGCGGGCATCAGCCGCGTAGTTTATGAAAAGGGGTATCCGGATAAATTCACGCTTGAAATTTTCAAGGAAGCGGGGGTCACTCTGGAGCAATTCGACCCCGCTTTGGAGGAGACGGAAATCAATGATAATCCAGAGGATTCCGATAAAGCTTGACGAGCTTGATACGTCCATGACGCCGGAGCAGCGCGAGCTGGCTCAGCTTGCGAAGGATTACCTGCGCGTAGCGCTTATGTACGAAAGCGCTACGAAGGAAGTCGCAACAAAGCTTGATATCCTGAACGACGAGTTTCAGGCGCTGCACAGCCGAAACCCTATCCACTCGATTCAGTGCAGGGTTAAATCGCCGTATTCGGTTGCCGAAAAGCTGCGGCGCAAGAATCTTGCCGTGGACGTTCAGACGGCGCAGGACAATCTTTTCGATTTGGCGGGCGTTCGCGTCATCTGCTCCTATATTGAGGATATTTATACCATAGCCTCGATGCTCTGCCAGCAGGACGACATTCACCTTGTAAGGCAGCGCGATTATATTCAGAATCCCAAGCCGAACGGCTATCACAGCCTTCACCTTATAGTTACCGTTCCCGTTTTCTTTTCGGATAAAAAGCGCTATGTGCCGGTTGAAATCCAGATTCGCACGGTCGCAATGGATTTTTGGGCGACGCTTGAGCATGACATACACTATAAGAGCAAGGGGCCCGTTTCGGAGGAAGTGGTGAGGGAGCTTACCGCCTGCGCCGACGTTATCAATCAGACTGATATAAGAATGCAGGAGCTTTATCATAAAACGCTTGCCGACAAGGAGCAGAATGATGAGTGAATGGTCTGCTCCGGTAGTGCTGCTTATCTTTCTTTCTCTTATTCTTGTCGCCGCCGTTCTGCTGCTTCTTGCGCGCATTGCCCGCATGGAGAGAACAAGCGGGGAAGCGGCTCTGCGCGAGGATGAAATCAACGCCCGCCTTTATCATATGGAGGGCGGGCTTTACAGCGCCGTAAACGAGAGCCTGAGAACCGAGCAGGCGCAGATGGACGCGCTTTCCCAGCGCATTCTTCAGGTCAGCGCGATTCAGGAGGAAAGGCTTGAAAGAATAAGGCTTGAGAACGAGCGGCAGCTCACCGAAATGCGCCGGACGGTTGACGACAGGCTGCAAAACGTGCTTGAAAAGCAGCTTACGGAGAGCTTCAACGCGGTTTCAAAAAGGCTTGCCGAGGTAGGGCGCGGGCTTGGCGAAATGCAGGAGCTTGCTCACGGGGTTGCCGACATAAGGAAAACGCTCACGAACGTCAAAACGCGAGGAGTATGGGGCGAAATGCAGCTTGAAGCGCTGCTTACCGAAATGCTCGCGCCGACGCAGTTTGAGCGCAACTGCGAGGTTGTTCCCGCTTCGGGGCAGAGGGTCGAGTTCGCCCTGAAGCTGCCCTCTCCGCGCGGCGGCGCAAAGCCCGTTTATCTTGCGGTTGACAGCAAATTCCCTCTTGAGGACAGCCGCCGCTGGCAAAACGCGCTTGAGAACGGCGATTCCGCCGCTGCCGCCGAGGCTGAAAAGGCGCTCAGCAGGGCGATTATGCTTCAGGCAAAGCAAATCAGCGAAAAATATATAAAGCCGCCGTTCACCGTCGATTACGCCGTCATGTTCGTGCCGACGGAAAGCCTGTACGCTGCGCTCGTTTCCAAGGAGGAAACCTTTATCGAGCTGCAAAAGCGCTATCGGGTGCTTCCTTCGGGACCGAGTACGCTTTGCGCGCTTCTTTCAAGCCTCCAGACAGGCTTCCAGTCGATAGCGATTGCGGAGCGCTCGCAGGAGGTTTTCAAGCTGCTCATGACCGTGCGCGAGGAATTCGCCGCGTTCGCGCAGCTGCTTGAAAAAACGCAGCTTCGCCTTCAGCAGGCAAGCTCGGAGATTGAATCCGCCTCAAGCCGCACAAAACAGCTTCAAAGGCGGCTCTCGCAGGTGTCAAGCGGCGCAATCGCCCCGGACGGCGAGGAGTAAAGCGGAATACATATCGCTTAAAACGCATAGGCTTAACCGCGCGCGGGCTTTTTCGCGCAGCGGGAGGGCATATGCGTTTTTTAAGCGGCGTTAAGCGGGACGCCGCCGAGATTCTCGGCGGTCAGCCAAGGGTGACGTTAAGCGGCCGCGAGGAAGTGCTTATAGAGGGACATCGCGGCATAACCTTCTTTTCGCGGGAGAGAATAGTTCTGAGAACCAAGCGCGGCGAGCTTGCCGTTTCCGGCTTTGAGCTTGCCATCAAGGATTATGCGACGGAGGACGCGCTTATCTGCGGGCGCGTTCTGTCGGTTGGCTACTCCGCCGAGGAGCGCAGCGATGGATAAGCCGTTGTTTTTAAGAATCGCGGTTGAGGGGCTGTACATCGAAAAGCTGATTCTCGCAATGCGCGAAAGGGGCGCTGTTATCGGCGAGGTTTCGCTTCCGAAAAGGCATACCGCCGTCGTAGCTGTTCGTGAAAGCGCAAAGGAGCTTTTCCTTCAGGCGGCGCGCGAAAGCGGATACAAGGCTGAAATCGTATCGGAAAGCCCCGTAAGGCGCGCTCTTATCTTCCTTTCCCGCTGGCGTTTTCTGCTTATCGGGCTTTTTGTCGCCGCCGCGCTTTCGGGCGTTTTCTGCTCGCGCTGCTGGTTCGTTTCCGTTTCGGGCGCGGGCGCATATTCTCCCGCCGTGCTTGAAGCGCTTGAGGAATACGGCTTTTCGTCCGGCTGCGCAAAATCGGCGGTTTCGCCCAATGATATAAGGGAAAAGCTGATTCTGCGCTTTCCGAAGATAGCGTGGATTGAAACACGCGTAAACGGGCTTTGGCTGGAGGTTAAGCTGACGCGCGGAGTCGAGGCGCCGCCCGTTTCCGACATCTGCGGCTGGCACGATATCGTAGCCTCCGAAAGCGGGGTTTTGCTCTCGCTTGTCGTTACCGCCGGAACGCCGCTCAAAGAGGCGGGCGACGTTGTGGTGAAGGGCGAAACGCTCGTTCTGGGTCAGGAGCGGAATTCGGGAGGCAAAACCGTGCCGGTAAAGGCGGCGGCGAGCGCTGCGGCAAGGGTATGGGCTGAAAAGTCGATTGTCGTGCCGAACTTTGATATACTGAGCGAAGGCACGGGGAATGAAACGGAAATTACCGAAATATCGCTTTTCGGCTTTCCCGTGCTCGCGTTCGGAGAGGAAAGCGGATTTGCCGAGTTTGACATCGTCAGAAGCGAAATCGAGGTCGGCGGGGCGTTTCTGCCGCTTGTGGTATCACGCGAAACAAGGCGCGAGGTTGTGACGAAAAAAGCGCCCGCGGATATGGAAAAGCGGCTTGCGGAGGCAGAGCAGACCCTCTTTTCCCTTATGTGTGATGAAGGGCTTGCAAACGGTGAAATAGTTGACAAATGGGCAGTTTATAGTATCATAGACGATGAAAACACTTTGGTCAGTATGACGCTTGAGCTGCGGAAGGATATTGCCGCCGAACGCTCCGGCACGGATTGATGCAATGTCTTTCATATATTATTTCTGTGAAACCGGAGGAAGATATATTTGGTAAAGCTTGACCTCGTGCCGAAGATTTCATCAATGGAGGCGTACTCCGCGCTTTTCGGAGCGGGCGACCGCAATATTGCGCTCATCGAGCAGGAAACGGGAACGGCTATCGCGCTTCGCGCGGACAGGGTTGAGATTTCCGGAAGCGAAAACGACGTTCTGATTGCCCGCGACGTGCTTGAAAAGCTGATGGAGCTGTCCGCGTCGGGCGAGGAAACGGACAGAACGAGGATTCGCTACGCGCTTGAGCTCAGGCGTTCCGGCAGGCTTGAGGACATGGACGAGCTGCTTTCGGACGTTGTCGCGGTTACCTATCGCGGCAAACCGATTAAGGCAAAAACCCTCGGGCAAAGGAATTATGTGGACATGATGCGTCGCAATCAGCTCACATTTGCGGTAGGCCCCGCAGGCACGGGGAAAACCTATCTTGCGATAGCTATGGCTGTTATGGCGCTCAAGAACCGCGAGGTTGAAAGAATTGTTCTTACGCGGCCTGCCGTTGAGGCGGGCGAGAAGCTGGGCTTTCTGCCCGGCGATTTGACGCAGAAGGTTGACCCTTATCTTCGCCCGCTTTATGACGCGCTTTACGACATGATGGGCGTGGATTCGTATCAGAAGCTGTTTGAGCGCGGAACGGTTGAAATCGCTCCGCTTGCGTATATGCGCGGCAGAACGCTTTCGGAGTGCTTCGTCATACTGGACGAAGCGCAGAATACGACTCCTGAGCAGATGAAAATGTTCCTTACGCGCTTTGGCGCAGGCTCGCGCGCCGTCGTAACGGGCGACCTTACGCAAGTTGATTTGCCGATGTTCAAAAAGAGCGGACTTGCAGACGCGGTCGAGGTGCTTTCGGGCGTTGAGGGCATAGCCGTTTCAATGCTAAAGGAGGGCGACGTTGTGCGCAACGAGCTTGTCCAGCGTATTGTGCGCGCCTATGCAAACCGTCCGCTGCAGGCGCAAAAGCCGCAAACGGGGGAGGCTGACCAATGAAACTTTGGAAAACCAGAAAAAGCCTGTTCAAGAATAAGCGCGCAAAGAGCGAGCTTGCGGGGCCGGAAAGAATCCGCCGCCGCAAGGAGCTTACCGGCACGCTGATACTCGCCGTGGGAATGCTTCTCATGGCTTGCATCTATATGCTCGCTTCCACCCCCGAAAGGTATAACCTTGTCGTCGGAAGCATAGCGCCGAAAACGATTACGGCAACGCGCGATGTCGTTGACGAAATAACCACTGTTCAGCGCAGGCAGGCAGCCGCCGCCGCGGTTCAGCCGAGCTATCATCCGATTGACGGCGTCGAAGCCGAGGTTCTGGCAAAGCTGAACCTTGTTATGGACGAAATGAAGGCGGTAGTCAATTACTCCGATTTGCTTCTTTCGGAAAGCGAATGCGCGGGTAAGGACGAGCTTGTGTTCGCCGATACGGATATCGCCTACGCCGAGTCCCTTATGCCCGATTTGAAGCTCGCTCCGTATCAGCTTACAACCCTGCTCCGCTCAAACCTTGACGAGCTGGATTTGGAGCGTAAGCTTTTCACCTCCGTGATAAAGAACACCCTTGCCGCCACTATAAGCGAGGGGCAGGAGGAGCAGTCCATTTCGTCTATTCTGAACCTTTCGATGAACAGAATAGACATGAATATGTATCAGAACGTCGCCCGCTCGCTCCTTCGCGCCTGCATTCTTCCCAATATGGTTATCGACAACGAGGCTACGCAGGCGGCGCGGCAGATTGCCTATGACGCGGTTGAGGATGTCATATACAAGCAGGGCGAGAATATCGTCGAAAGCGGAACGCGCGTAAAGTCCACTCAGCTTGAAATCTTAAGAAGCCTTGGGCTGCTTGCCGATAACAGGATTGATATGAACGTCTATATGGGAGCGCTCATTATCTATGTGCTTCTTTCCGCCGTTTTGTATATGCTCATCCTGCTTTTCGACAGGGATATGCTCACCGACAAGCGCAAAATGTCGCTTCTTATGCTCTCGCTCGTGCTTACCGAGGGCTTGTCCGTTGTCGCAATTTCGCTTGAGCAGCCGTATTTTGCGCCGGTTGCTCTCGCCGTGCTTCTTTTGACGGGCATGGTAAGCTCGTCTGTGGCAATTACAGCCAATACGATTATCGCACTCGTCGTTGCCGCGCTCAGCATGGGCGGCGACAGCGCCTACGCCGCGCAGATGGTTTATATGATGTATATGGTGCTTGTAAGCGGGCCGATATGCGCGCTTATGCTCCATAAAAAATCCCAGCGCACAAGGGTTCTGCTTACGGGTATACTGATTTCCGTTTCCAATGCCGTAGTGATTTTCGCCATTGCCTTCCTGACCAACAGCGATATGAGCGCAATGGTGGACAGCGCGCTGTGGGCGCTCGGCGGCGGAATCCTGTCCGCGCTGCTTGCCGTCAGCTTCCAGCCTATTTTTGAGGTTGTTTTCAATCTCGCAACCACCGCAAAGCTACTGGAGCTTGCAAATCCCAATCAGCCGCTTTTGAGGCGCTTGCTCATCGAAACTCCCGGCACGTATCATCACAGCATCGTCGTCGGAAATCTTGCCGAGGCTGCCGCCGAAAGCGTCGGAGCGAATCCTCTGCTTGCGCGCGTCGGAGCGTATTATCACGATATAGGCAAGCTCAAGCGTCCGAACTATTTCAAGGAAAACCAGATGGGCGAAAATCCGCATGAAAAGACTGACCCCTACGTTTCTGCGGCAATCGTTACCTCGCATACCCGCGATGGCGTTCAGCTTGCCCAAAAGGCGCGCCTGCCCTTTGAGGTGCAGCAGATAATCGCGCAGCATCACGGCGATACCCCCGTCATGTATTTCTATTACCGCGCCGTCAAGGATAACCCCGACGCGCAGATTAATATCAAGGATTTCCGTTATGACGGCGAAAAGCCGACGACCAAGGAAGCCGCAATCGTCATGCTTGCCGACACAATCGAGGCGGCTGTAAGAACGATGAAGAACCCGACGCCCGAAGCGATTGAGGATTTCATTATCCAGCTTGTCAGAAGCAAGCTTGAGGACGGTCAGCTTTCAATGTCGCCCCTTACCTTTGCTGAAATGGACAAAATTTGTGAGGCGTTCGCAACCGTTATGAACGGCGTTTTCCATGAAAGAATCGAGTATCCGTCCGTTTCAATCAAGCAGATAAGGGAAAAGAACGAGGAAAAAATTGCGCTTACCCGCAAGGATACGGACGAAAGCGGAGTGCAGACGCAGGAGGCGCTCCTTAAACGCCAGCATGACGGCGAGCCTCCGCAGCCGATAGACGCGAACGCGCCGCAGCCGCCAAGGCAGATAAGGGAGCAGAAGCCCGAAGCAAAGCCCGAAGTAAAGGCGGAAGCAAAAGCCGAAGCAAAGCCCGAAGTAAAGGCAGATGCTAAAGCCGAAATAAAGACGGAAGTCGCTCATGTTGTTCCTTCCGCGCCTGTAAAGCCGAAGCCCGAAATCAAAGAGGAAGCGGCTCAAGCGCCCGAAGCAAAGGAAAGCGCCGCTTCCGCGCAGGCGCAGAAGCCGGAAGCAAAGCGCGAGGAGCATACGGGCGGCGAAATTTCAGCGCCCGTCAGCCAAAGCAAGCAGGGCGAGCCGAAAGCGGAAGCAAAAGCCGCCGCAAGCGATGAAGGCGCAAATACGCAAGACAAGAAACCCGCCGAGCAAAAGGTCGCCGAGACGGCTGCCGATACAAAGGCGCATGAGGAGCCGGAAGGGGCGAAGCGGGAATGAAGCTTGAGATGCGCGTATGCACCGACGGTATTCCCGACGAGCTGCCCGTAAAGCTTCAGCTTGCCGCGGACGCGGCGGAAAGAGCCGAGGCTTTGGGCGAAAGCCTTTTCGCCTCCGTGATTATCACGGACGACGAAACCATCCGCAAAATCAATTCTTCCGAAAGAAAGATTGACAAGGCGACGGATGTTCTCAGCTTTCCTACGGTAAACTATAGGCAGGGGCATACCGCGAGGGATTCCGCAAAGCGGCTCAGAGCCGAGTATGACGCGGACGCGGGCGCGTGCGTTCTGGGCGATATTGTGATTTCGTCCGAAAGGGCGAGGGAGCAGGCGCTCGAATACGGGCATAGCTTTGAGCGCGAGATGTGCTATCTTCTTGTTCACGGATTGTTTCATCTGATGGGCTATGACCATATGCAGCCCGCCGAAAAAGCGAGGATGAGGGAAATGGAAGAAAAGGCTCTTTCCGACGCGGGAATGACGCGCGATTATTCGTCGGACGATGAACGGCTGCTCAGCGCGGCGCGCGAGGTTGTCAGGAATGCCTATGCGCCGTATTCGGGCTATTCCGTCGGCGCGGCGCTGATGACAAGCACGGGGCATATTTTTACCGGCTGCAATATTGAGAACGCGAGCTTCGGGCTTACAATCTGCGCCGAGCGCTGCGCGGCGTTTGCGGCGATAGCGGCAGGGGAGCGCGAGTTCACAAGGATTGCGATTGTTTCTTCCGGTGATTCGCCGTGGCCCTGCGGGGCTTGCCGGCAGGTGCTTAACGAGTTTTCTTCGGGGCTTATCGTCACTGTGGCGGGAGCCGACGGAGTTGTATTAACGGAAAAGCTGACGCAGCTTCTGCCTCACGGCTTTGGCAAGGCGTCGCTTATGGGGGATAAGGATTAATGAGCGAAAAGGAATTTCACAGCGGCTTCATAGCCATTATCGGCAGACCGAACGTAGGCAAAAGCACGCTTATCAACGCGCTTGTAGGGGAAAAGATTGCGATAGTTTCGGATAAGCCGCAGACTACGCGCAACAGGATTATGGGCGTTGTGGGCGGCGAGGACTGGCAGACGGTGTTCCTCGACACCCCGGGAATGCACACTCCGCGCACAAAGCTCGGCGAAACCATGATGAAGTCCGTTCGCGAGGCGATGGACGGAATCGACGAGCTTCTGATTGTGCTGGACGCAAATCTGATTACAGCCAAGGACAGGGAAATCCTTGAAAACGAAAACAAGCGCGGAATTAAGAAGATTATCGCGCTCAACAAGATTGACCTTCTCAAGAAGGACAAGCTGCTTTCCGTGATTAGCGAGCTTCAGGGCTTTGGCGCGGACGAAATCGTTCCCCTCAGCGCCAAAACCGGCGACGGGCTTGAGGAGCTTAAAACGGTTATCCGCTCATATCTGCCGGTGGGGCCAAAGTATTTTCCGGATGATATGCTTACCGACCAGCCCGAAAGGCTCATCTGCGCGGAGCTTATCCGTGAAAAGGCGCTTTCGCATCTGCGCGACGAGGTTCCGCACGGAATCGGCGTTGAAATTATGGGCATTGAAAAGTATGAGCGCGCGGACGGCACTGTCATGACCGAGATTAACGCGGACGTATACTGCGAGCGCGACGCGCATAAGGCGATAATCATCGGCAAAAAGGGCGCTATGCTCAGAACAATCGGTGAGGAATCGCGTATGGAAATCGAGCAGCTGCTTGATTCGCGCGTTAATCTGAAGCTGTGGATTAAGGTTCGCCCGAACTGGCGCAACAGCGTCAGCGATTTGCGAACGCTGGGGTACGGGGAGAAGTAAGCGGCGCGTAAACGAAGCGAGGTACGGCGGATACGCCGCTTATCTGATTTGGATTTGCGTATATAGCATCGGCGCGGACTGCGGCATTGACCGCTTTCCGCGCCGTTTGTTATTCCGCCGCCCTTTCGCTTATGCTCTGTCTGGTTCTGGGCGTCGGGAGCGTTTTCCCGATGTCGCGAAGCTGCTTTTCATATGCGAGAAGCGCCGAGCGCACCGTTTCATAGTCCTGCATTTGGTTAACGCTATGCTTGAGCTGCGCCGAGCCGTAGAACCCGCTCAAATACCACGCGACGTGCTTGCGCATTTCCTTAATCGCGATGTCGCTTCCGTTTTCTTCAATGTTTCTCTCGTAGTGCGTAAGGCATACGCCTATGCGTTTTGAAATATCGGGAATCTCATATGAGCCGCTCCCGATTAGCGATTTAATCTGCTCAAATAAAAAAGGGTTGCCGAGCGCGCCGCGCGCTATCATTACCCCGTCCGCGCCTGTCGTTTTCTGTATTTCGACAGCGTCCTCAGGCTCGAATACGTCGCCGTTTGCGATTATCGGCAGCTTTACCGCCGCCTTGATTCTGCCAATCGCCGCCCAGTCTGCACGCCCTGAATACATCTGCGTCCGCGTTCTTCCGTGTATTGTAACGGCGCTGACGCCCTCCTCGCGCGCAATCCGGCATATTTCGAGGGCGTTTTTGGACGTATCGTCCCAGCCGAGCCGTATTTTTGCTGTTACGGGCAGCAGCGTTGCGGCGACAACCGAGCGGAAAATATCTGCGCACAGAAGCGGCTTTTTCATCAGCGCCGAGCCGTTCCCGCCGCTTGTTACCTTCGGCGCGGGGCAGCCCATATTGATGTCGATTGCGCAGTAGCCTTCCGTTTCGGAAAGGCGCGCGGCAGCCTCAGCCATATAAAGCGGCTCGCGCCCGAAAATCTGGATTGCGAGCCGTCCGTTTTCCATATCGTATTTTTTGAGCAGGGAAACCATTGCGGAATTGTCCTTTTTGCAGTGCAAAAGTCCCTGCGCGGAAACCATTTCGGTTACGGCAAAATCCGCCCCGTGCTCAAAGCACACGGAGCGGAACGCGGCGTCCGTAACGCCTGCGAGTGGCGCAAGGATAAGCGGTATGTTTCTTTGGTTTGTCGTTTCTTGCATTTTTTACCGCCGTTACTGCTGAGATAGTATTGATAAGCTTTTTACATACCATCTGCCGTTCTCGCGCACCATCTGCGCGCGGTAGGTGGTCGTTGTCCATTTCGGCGGGTAGGTTAAATCCGTCCCGCTCTGCTTTCCTGCCTCCGTAGCCGCCTGCTTGTACTCGCTCTTTATTCGCCCGTCTATTCCCGGAACGGATTCCGTGAAATCAACGCGCGCCGAGGTGTCCCACGGCCAGCACCACATCCATGAAAGGCTCACGCGATGGTCGATTCCCGTAATGTCGTACTGCGAGTAGGTGTTTTCCCCGTTAATCGCGCGAAGGAGGGTTTCGTCCCTTTCAAGGCAGGATTGCTGGAAAAACTTCGGCAGCTCCGTTACCTCGTCCGTAACGCCCATTACGATTTTGGCGCGCATCGCCATTCCGTCGCCGATAACCACATACATATTCGCAAAATTCATCGCATAGTAGAAAACCACGGTCATAACGCCGATAAGGCAGCAGCACAGAGCCAGCCGCGAGGCGAGATACCATACGAAACGGCGTATATATTTCAATGCCGCGCCTCCCTTCGCTTTCAGACATACAGATAACGAATAAGAAAGCCGTTTAATTTCCGTTAAATCTTTTCAAAGAAGGGTTTTCCGTCCTCAGCGTAGGAAAGCACGCCGTTCTCGTCAAAGCGGAGGTTGATAGGCTTAGCGCTTATGTACTTGAGAATTTCGTCCATCCGCACGCTTTCAACGAAGGTTACGAAGGAAAAGCTTACTCCGTGCCGCTTGGCTCTGCCGGTTCTGCCAATCCTGTGCGTGTAGTATTCGTTTTCCTGCGGCAAATCATAATTGATAACAGCCTCGACATCGTCTATGTCAAGCCCGCGCGCCGCAACGTCCGTCGCAATCAGGATTTGGAACTTGTTCTTGCGGAAAGCTTCCATCGTCTGGTTGCGCTTAATCTGCGGAATATCGCCGTTGAGGCAGTCTGCGGAATAGCCGAGCTTAACAAGCCTTTCGGTCAGGCGGCGCGTCATATCCTTCGTGTTGCAGAAAACCATCACGCGCTTGTACTCGTCGCTGTCAAGCAGGTAGAGGAAGTTGTTGTACTTGTCCCTCTGCTCGCAGGAAATTACGAACTGCGCTATATCGGGGCGGTTGTCGCCCGTCGCCTGCACGATGATTTCCTCAGGCTCGTGCTGGAATTTCCACGCAATCGTCATTACGTCCTGGTTCGTCGTTGCTGAGTACATAACAAGCTGCCTGTCCGACGGCGTTTTTTCAATAATCGAGGTAACATCCTTGACGAAGCCCATCTTGAGCATTTCGTCCGCCTCGTCAAGCACCATCGTATGCACCGCGTCCAGATGAATGTTTCCGCGCTGCATATGGTCGAGCAAACGGCCCGGCGTGCAGATAAGAATCTGCGGGCTGCGCTTCAGCTGGCTGAGCTGCTTGGGAATCGGCTGTCCGCCGTAAATGCAGGCAATCTTGATTTCCGGTATGAAATGCGCAAGCTCGGTAATCTCATCCGCTATCTGCTGCGCAAGCTCGCGCGTAGGGCAAAGCACAATTTCCTGAACGCGCTTGTCGCCAAGGTTTACATATTCGAGCATCGGTATGCCGAAAGCGACGGTTTTGCCCGTGCCGGTCGGCGCAATAGCCATAATGTCGCGCCCCTCCATCATGAGGGGTATTGTTCTCGCCTGTACAGGCGTCATTTCCGTAAAGCCCATGCGCTCGACAGCTTTGAGCACCTCGCCGCTTATGTCAAGCTCCGCAAATTTCTTCGTGTCTCCCGAATTGTCAATGGTTATCAATCTTCTGCTCCCCGTTCCTCATTGTGATAGCTCTCAATCGCGCGCGACAGCTGGTCGGGGCAGGACGTTCCGTCGCGGCAGAGTATTCCGCGAAGCTTATCCTGAACCTCGCTCGCCTTCTGACCTATAACCATGCGAGCAAGCCCCGTCGTGTTGCCCTTGCAGCCGCCGACAATCGTGCAGCTTGTTATAATCCCGTTTTCAATCTCAAGGTCTATTTCTCTTGAGCAGGTTCCCTGCGTTTTGTAACGATACATTTTGTTCCTCCGATAGAATACATTCGCGCTTTTGCGTAAATGCGCAAAAACGTACTTGTTTAGTTTCGATATGCCGCGTCTCTTTTCCTGCAAATTCAATAAATTAACGGCGGCTTTCCGCGAAAGCTCGTATTTGTACATAGATTGCCCTTTGTGTTATAATTTTATCAGTGCCATATTCGTTTTCGGAGGGCTGAAGCTGTGATTGCGATTGTTGACTACGGAATGGGAAACCTGAGGTCGGTTCAGAAGGCGTTTGAGTCGATTGGCGAGGACGCCCGCGTTATCGCTGAGGCAGGCAGCCTTGACGAAGCCGAGGCGGTCGTTCTGCCCGGGGTCGGCGCGTTTTCGCAGGCGCGTGAAAGGCTCGGGGCGACGGGGCTTGACAAGAAAATTATTTCGCTTGCGGGAAGCGGGAAGCCGATTCTCGGAATCTGCCTCGGAATGCAGCTGCTTTACGATTGCAGCTATGAGGACGGCAAATTTGAGGGTCTGCATATTCTTAAGGGCGAGGTTACCCACTTTCCGAAAACCGATTTGAAGGTTCCGCATATGGGCTGGAACACGCTTTCCGATATACGCGGGCAGCTTTTTGACGGGCTTTTGTCCCCCTGCGTTTATTTTGTGCATTCCTACCGGATAAGCGGCGTTTCGGAGGATACCGCCGCCGTATGCGATTATGTTTCGCCGTTTACGGCAGCGGCGCAGCGCGGCAACGTTTTTGCTACGCAGTTCCATCCGGAAAAGAGCGGCGATATAGGCATAAAAATTCTTGCCAATTTCGTCCGCGCCGCGAGGGGAGGTAACGCCTGATGCTTTGCAAAAGAATCATTCCCTGCCTTGACATCAAGGAAGGGCGGGTCGTAAAAGGCGTAAAATTCTTGGGGTTGAGGGACGCCGGCGACCCCGTCGAATGCTCTGTTATGTATAATAAGCTCGGCGCGGACGAGCTTGTGCTGCTTGACATAAACGCGAGCCACGAGGGACGCGGGCCGATGTACGACATTATAAGCCGCGTTGCCGAAAAGGTGTTCATTCCGTTTACTGTCGGCGGCGGAATCAGGGATATGGATACAATCAGGAGCATCCTTCTCTGCGGGGCGGACAAGGTTTCAATCAACTCGCCCGCACTTGCAGAGCCGGATTTTATAACGGAGGCGGCGCTCAGGTTCGGCTCGCAGTGCATCGTGCTTGCGATGGACGTAAAGCGCAGGGCAGACGGCTCCGGCTGGGACGTATATAAAAACGGCGGGCGGCTCAATACGGGGCGCGACGCGCTTGAATGGGCAAGGGAAGGGGTCGAGCGCGGCTGCGGCGAAATCCTGCTTACGAGCATGGACACGGACGGAGTCGGCGGCGGCTTTGACATTCCCATAACCCGCCTGATTGCGGACGCCGTTCCCGTTCCCGTAATCGCTTCGGGCGGCGCGGGAAAGCCGGAGCATTTCAGGGACGCGTTTACAAAGGGTCATGCCGAGGCGGCGCTTGCCGCAACGCTTTTCCATTTCAGGGAGCTTGAAATTATGGACTTGAAAAACTATCTCGCTATCGAGGGTATCAGCGTCAGAATGTGAATTAGGAGGAATCTCTATGAAGTATGTAGCCGCGGTTTTTCTCGCCGTTTTCGGCGCGCTTATGGCTTTAAGACCCGACCTTGCGTGGAAATACGCCGAAAGCTGGAAGCATTCGGCGGAAGCAGCACCCGCAAAATGGTACCTTACCGCAATCAGAATTGCCGGAATCGTGCTAATCGCGGGCGCGATAATTGCGTTTTTTGTTGACTGAGCAAAGACGGGCGGAAGTGTGACTTTATGGCTGAGCTGAAGATAAGGCTTGCGAAAACCGAGGACATGGGCGCGATTGACGCAATCTACGAAAGCGCGCGAGCCTTTATGCGAAAAAGCGGAAACCCGACGCAGTGGGGAGAAACGCACCCGCCGAGGGCAACCCTTATTGAGGATATTCCCGCGCGCCGTCTTTTCGTTATCGAAGGCGAAAACGGGGTGTGCGGCGTGTTCGCCTTCATTCTGGGCGAGGATTCCACGTATCTTCATATCGAAAACGGCGCGTGGAAGAACGACGAGCCGTATGGCGTTATTCACCGCATTGCGGGCGACGGAAAAACGCACGGAGTGCTTGAGGCGGCGCTTCGCTTTGCCTCCGGAATCGTCAGGAATATAAGGATTGACACGCATGAAAATAACCTTGTGATGCGCAGAAAGCTTGCCGAATTCGGCTTCAAGTACTGCGGAATCATTCATGTTGCGGACGGAACTCCGCGCCTCGCCTATCAGTATACGGCGGGAACTCCGTCCCGCGCCGAGCTGCTTTCGTCCGTCGCGCCCTGCTCGCTTTCGCGCATGACCTGCCCCTCCTGCGGGGGAGGCGAAATCGGCGCGGAGGCTTATTATGCCGAAAAGAAGCAGGTTCCCTATTATTTATCCTATAAGAAAAGCGACTGCGGGAAGGAAGGCAAATGAAGCTGATAATAGGCGCGGGAAGCACGGTTCAGGAAGGCTTTGTCTCAACTCAGCAGTCAGAGCTTGATATGCTCCGGCGCGAGGATTTTGAAAAATACACAAAAAGCGGCGAAATAACCGCGCTGCTTGCCGAACACGTTTTTGAGCATTTGACGCCTGCGCAGGCGCGCATAGCGGCTAAAAACTGCTTTGATTTTCTTGCGTCCGGCGGTTATCTCAGGGCGGCTGTTCCCGACGGCTTTTTCAGGAACGAATGGTATCAGAACATCGTGAAGGTCGGCGGAAACGGCGACCCGAATCATCCCGCCTTTACCCATAAGGTTCTATATAATTACAGAACCTTTTCCGCTTTGCTTTCGGAGGCGGGCTTTGTCGTCGAGCTGCTGGAATACTGCGATGAGGACGGAGAATTCCATTACAGGCATTGGAATCAGGCAGATGGCAGAATCGGGCGCTCCCTCCGCTTTGACGCGAGGAATCAAAACGGAGCGCTTAAAATGGTATCGGTTATCGTCGACGCCAAAAAGGAGCTTACGCGCTGACGGATTTCGCGCTTCCGTTTTATGCCGCGCGCGAAAAAAGTGTTTCAACTTACGGCTTTTCATGCTATAATCACCGCATACGCGAGTAATGCGGCGCACCGCCGCTTAAACGAAGGGAGAACTACAAATGAAATCAGATGTTATTCTGGTTGACCGCAAAAACATTTCCACTATTCTCGATAAGGTTGAGGCGATAGCGCTCTACGCGGGAATGAACCGCCGCGATTCCTCCAATATGTGCCTTCTTGCCGAGGAGATTATAACCTCGGTAAGCCACATAATGGACGTCAGCGAGAGCAGGCTCTGGATGGAAACCTCCGATGAGAAGTTTGAAATCCATATGCAGATTGACGCGCTCGTGACCGAGGAAAACAAAAAGAAATTCCTTGAAATTTCCAAGAGCGGCGTCAACACCAAGCCGCGCGGCTTCCTTGCCCGCCTTGGAATGGCGCTTGACAACCTTTTCTTCTCCGAGGACGCCGCAATCGCGGCTGACGGAATGGAGCTGCTCGGCTGCGAAACCTCTTATGCGGGCGCGTTCAGCGGCGGCTACCGCTTCTCCTACCGCAGCTATATCAGCGAGGTTGAGAGCAGGCAGCCCGAGGAGCGCGACGAGCTTGAGGGCATTGAAAAGACCATCATCGAGAACATTGCGGACGATATTACCGTAACCGCAAGAAGCCATTCCGTCGAAATTGCCGCCTACAAGAATCTTACGAAATAACGAATCGACGCATAAGGAGAAATAATATGCTTGCAGCGCGCGCCCCTATGGGCTGGAATTCGTGGAACACCTTTGCCAACAACATCAGCGAGAAGCTTATATTTGAAATGGCTGACGCGATGGTAGACATGGGCTATCTTGCCGCCGGCTACGAGTACCTTGTAATCGACGACTGCTGGAGCCTCCGCGACCGCGACGAGAACGGAATGCTCGTTCCGGACCCCGAAAAGTTCCCGCATGGAATGAAGGCTGTTTCCGATTATGTCCATAAGAAGGGCTTGAAATTCGGAATGTATTCCTGCGCCGGTCAGCGCACCTGCGCCGGTTATCCTTCCTCCTATGACCATGAGTATCAGGACGCTGCCACCTTCGCTTCATGGGGCGTTGATTTCCTCAAGTACGATTTCTGCTATTTCCCGCAGAGCGGCGACCCCAAAATGCGCTATCTCACGATGGCAATGGCGCTCAAGGCAAGCGGACGGGAAATTCTTTTCTCCGCCTGCAACTGGGGAACGGACGAATCATGGCAATGGATGCGCGAGGTCGGGGCGCATATGTACCGCTCCACCGGCGATATTTTCGATAATTTCGCCTCCTTCTCGCAGATTGCAAAATCGCAGTTCAAGAATTTCTCAATGTCCTCGCCCGCGTGCTTCAACGATATGGATATGCTCACCGTCGGTATGTACGGAAAGGGCAACGTCGGTTTGGGAGACGCCTGCACCTATGACGATTATGTAACGCAGTTTGCCCTCTGGACGTTCTTCTCCGCGCCGCTGATGATTGGCGGAGATATCCGCAAGATGGACGAAAAATGCAGCGCGCTTATGCTCAACAAGAACCTTCTGCGCATTGACCAGGACGAGGAAGCGCGCCCGCCGCACATGATTAAGGACGACCGCGGAAGCTATATGTTCATCAAGCACCTTTCGGACGGCGAGTTCGCGCTCGGAATGTTCAACTTGAGCGAGCAGCGCATTGACATGGAGCTTATGTTTGCGGACTGCGGCGTTCCCGTCGCTTCCGGCTTCGGCTTTGAGCTTACGGACGCTGTTACCGGAGAAAACTTGGGCAAGCGCCGCGACGATTTGTTTGTAAGCCTTGAAAAGCACCAGAGCAAGGTGCTTCTCGCCCGCCTCTGCAGGGTATGAGCCGCTGCTCCGAATGCTCAAGGGAGCTGAAAAGCGTCGAGATTGCGCTGACGAAAAAGCTCGTCAACCGCGGCGCGACGGAGTTTTTGTGCAAGACCTGCCTTGCCGGACGCTTCAGGGTTTCCGAAGGAACGCTTGACGAAAAGGCGAGGGAGTTCAGGGATATGGGCTGTCTGCTTTTCACAGAGCTGCCCGAAGGCGAGCTTTAATTTTGAACAATCGGTAAATATGGGCATTCATCGGTATCAAGGCGCGGATTAAGTCTTTTCCGCGCCTTGTTTTTGTGCTATGATATATATTCGTAGCAATCTACTTAGAGGGGAGGCGGCGCAATGCGCGAGCTTATCGCTTACGCGGAATCGGCGCTTGAAACCGTAACCCGTGACAGGCGTGCCCTTCACAGCATACCGGAGGAGGGGCTCAAGGAATACAAAACGCAGGCGTATCTGATGGAGCGCCTTGCCTCTACCGCCCCCGACGAGCTTACCCGAATTGCGGGCACGGGGATAAAGGCGGTTTACCGCGCCGAAAATCCGAGCGAGGGAGCGGTCGGCTACCGCGCCGATATTGACGCGCTTGCCGTTTACGAAAAAAGCGGAGTGCTGTTTCCGAGCCTTCACGAGGGAATGATGCACGCCTGCGGTCATGACGGGCATATGGCTGTGCTGCTCTCGCTTGCCGATTATGTTTCAAAAATCAGGCATCAGCTTTCCGGCGACGTGGTGCTTTTGTTCCAGCCTGCCGAAGAAAGCGTCGGCGGAGCAAAGCGGATGATAGACGAAGGCGCGCTTCTTGCCCCCGATGTCGTCAGAATGTACGGAATGCACGTTTCGCCGCTTTATGACAAAGGCGTTATCGCGGTAAAAGCGGGCGAGGAAATGTCCGGAACGACCGAGTTTGACGTGCGCTTTACCGGCGAATCCTGCCATGGCGCAATGCCGCATCTCGGCAAGGACTGCGCAGCCGCCGCCGCCCATTTTATCCTGCTTGCGCAGACCCTGCTTTCGCGCAGAATATCGCCGCAGGAGTCCGCCGTAATAACAGTCGGTAAGGTTTCGGCAGGAACAAGGCGCAATATCGTTGCGGGCTCCGCCGTTCTTGAGGCGACTATGCGGGCGTTTTCGGATGCGGTCATGGCGGAGCTTGAAAGCATAGTCAGAAGCGCGATTGCATCAACAGAGGCTGCATTTGGCGTAACGGGCGAAATGCTTGTGCAGACGGTTTACCCGCCCGTCGTAAACCCCGTAGAGCTTACGGAGGATTTTGCAGCCCGCACGGGCGCCGTAACGGCTCAGAAGCTTTCGATTGCCGAGGATTTTTCCTATTTCCAGAGAAGCGTTCCCGCCGTTTACTTTTTCTGCGGAATCGGTGAGGACGGAAAGCGGTATTCCCTGCACTCCGACAGGTTTGCTCTTTCGGAGGACGCGCTTCTTTACGGGCTTGAGGCGTTTATCAAAACCCTGCCTATAAGGTAACTATTGTCGCGGATTCTGCGGCTGATGGATAAAGGAGAGGAAAACCATGTTCGGAAAAATGGTAAACAATTATATGTACGGCAAGAGCGGCAAGGCGGACTACACCAAGGACGATATGCCGCGCAACCGCTGGCAGCTGTTCTTCACAACGCTGCGCGTCAGGTTCTCCGGAATCGTAAGGCTGAATCTCCTGTATGTGCTGATTTACATTCCGCTGATTGTGTGGACGGCTATGAACATCGTCGCGGTCATGAATCTTGCCGTCAAGGATGATACGGCTGTTGCCGGAGGCGGCGCGCCGATTACCGAAACTGTTGAGGCGGCTCCCTCCGCCGGAGAGGCTGCGCCCGCAGACGGCGCCGCTGCCGATACCGAAGCGCCGGTTGACACAACCACATACCTTTCCTCAAACACGGAATATGTGCAGTACATTATGAATTACCTCTATATGTACTGCCTCATACTGATTCCCTGCATACTGATAACCGGTCCGTTCACCGCAGGAGTTTCGTATGTAACGCGCAACTGGGCGCGCGACGACCATGCCTTCGTCTGGTCTGACTTCAAGGACGCCCTCAAGGATAACTGGAAGCAGGCGCTCGGTATTTCCGCAATCACCTCCGTTATTCCGATTGTGCTTTATACCGCGAACACCTTCTACTATAACCTTGCCACGACGAACGGCTTTTTCTACATCATTCCGCAAGTGCTTGTAAATATCGTCTGCGCCCTGTGGTGCCTCGGCTGTATGTATTTCTACCCGCTGATGGTAACCTACGACCTCAAGTTCACGCAGATTATCCGCAACGGGCTTCTGCTCGCCGTCGGCCGCCTGCCGATGAACGTGGGGCTTCGCCTGCTTTGCTGCATTCCCTGCGCGCTGATGTTCGTAATTCCGTCAAGCTATGTTTTCCTCTTTGTGCTTCTGTATTTCGTGATTCTCGGCTATTCCTTCCATCGCTTTATTTATGCCAGCTACACCAACGCCGTGTTTGACCGCTTCATCAATTCCCGTATCGACGGCGCGGAGGTAAACAAGGGCATCAATACGGAAGACCCCGACCTTGACCCGGACGAGGCTGACGCGTCCGTTCCCAAGAGCGATATCAGGCTTGACGAAAACGGTAATCCGCTTTTCAGGGAGTCCGACAAGCAGGAATAAGCGCGGGAATGTATCGCTTTTGAATCCGCGCATATCCTAACCTGAAGAAATTTTTCGGGGAGGGATTCTGATGGGCAATAAAAGACCGAGACAGCCTGAAATTTCGTTCCGCATAAAGTACGACGTAGCGCGCGAGGAGGATTTGCTCCGGCGCGTTGCGGAGGTCGGGTGGGCAGGGCTTACGCCTGCCGAAAGCGGACGGATAGGCGGAATCGTGAGCCAGCGGATGAGAAAGCAAAAGCCGTAAACTAAACTTTGAAAGAAGGAAATACCGCTTAGCTATGTACGAGGAATTTGCCGCCGTTTATGACTCGCTCATGACGGATGTTGATTATGTCGCATGGGCGGCGTATTACCGCAACCTCATGCTCAGGCAGGGCGTCAACGCCCGCCGCGTGGTTGAGTGCGCCTGCGGAACAGGCTCGCTGACCCTTCCGCTGTCGCGCATGGGGCTTACGATGACCGGCGTTGACATGAGCAGCGCTATGCTCATGATTGCCGCGCAGAAGGCGCGCAAGCAAGGCGCGAGCGTTCCTTTCGTCTGCCAGGATATGAGGAAGCTTCGTATGCACAGACCTATGGAGTGCGTTATGGCGACCTGCGACGGGGTCAACTATCTTACAAGCCCGGGCGATGTAAAGGCGTTTTTCAAAAGCGCCTATGAAGCGCTTCTCCCAGGCGGGCTTCTGCTGTTTGACGTAAGCACCGAGTATAAGTACGAAAACATACTCGGTCAGAACGCCTACGGGGACGACAGGGAGGATTTCACCTACCTTTGGCTCAACAGGTATGATAAGAAAACGCGCCTTTGCAGTATGCTTCTCTCGTTCTTTACGCCCGCGCACGGCGGCTTGTACTCGCGGTTTGACGAGCGGCAGCTGCACCGCGCGCACAGCGAGGGCGAGCTGAGGGCATGGCTTGAGGAATGCGGCTTCATCAACACCGCCGTTTACGGCGACAAGCATTTTTTCGCGCCGTCGCCGACAGAAGAAAGAATGCACATAGCGGCGCAGAAGCCCGAAGCGCCGAAGGAATGACGTATTAAGGAGAGTTTTATGCCGGAGAATACTGACAGAATACTGCGCGCCGAGCTTTCGGGCAGTATGGTGCGCGTAATGCTCATAGACAATACGAATATGGCAGCCGAGGCGATGAGCATTCATGAAATGTCGCACGTCGCCGCCGCCGCTTCGGGCAGGATTATGGCTGCAACGTCGATGATTTCCGCAATGCTCAAGGAAAGCGGAAGCTCCGTTACCGTCACCTTTTCGGGCAACGGGCCAATCGGCAAAATTCAATGCGTCGGCGCGGAGGGGTATTGCAGGATTGCGATGGATAACCCCGCTGCCGAGCTGCCTCTGCGCTCAAACGGCAAACTGCCTGTAAGCGATGCCGTCGGAAAAACGGGAAAGCTTTCTGTCGTCAAGGATATCGGGCTTAAAACGCCGTATATCGGGCAATGCGAGCTAGTTTCGGGCGAGATTGCGGAGGATTTCGCAATGTATTTCACGGTTTCCGAGCAGCAGCCGAGCCTTGTGGCGCTTGGAGTGCTTGTTGCCGAAAACTGCGTTATAAAAAGCGGCGGGATAATCGTTCAGCCGCTGCCAGGCTGCCCCGACGGGGTTATCGAGCAGCTTGAGCTGCGCTCGCAGCTCTTTTCGCAGATAAGCCGCGAGCTTGCCGAATATAGTTTGGAGGAGCTGCTTGAAAACTCCTTCAGAGGGCTTGAGCCGAAGGTTCTGGGAACTCAGCCGGTCGGCTACCGCTGCGGCTGCACCCGCGAAAGAATGGAGCGCGCGCTCGTTTCGCTTGGCCGTAAGGAGCTTGACGAAATGATTGCCGAGCGCAAGGATATCGACATGGCCTGCCATTTTTGCAGGCGGCTTTGCCATTTCACGCCCTCCGAGCTTCAGAAGCTGCGCGAGTATGCCGTAAAGAAGGAAGATTCGGAGTCAAAGGGGTAAGTGATGAGCGAAAACGCTGTGGTTTCGTTTGACCAGCCGGCGGAATTCTGGGCAATCAAGGCGGACAGAGCCGCAAAGCGCGGCGATTATCTTGCCGCACTTGACCTCTGGCATACCGCTATGCGCAAGGATTCATCGCAGTTTTCCTATGTGCGCGGGGCTGTAAAGGCGCTTGAAAAGCTTGGCGCATATGAGGCTGCCGCCTGCCAAATCCGTAAATCCATTAACCTTTTCCCTGTTTCCGATTACGGCGAAATGGTTTATGAGCTTGGCTGCGCCTATCAGAAGCTCGGCGATAAAAAGCGTGCCGTTGACGCGCTTTACGCCTATCTTTCCGGCAAGCCCGAGCCTGCAAAGGCGCAGAGCGCAAAGGAAATGCTGCTTGATTTGGACGAGCGCTTTACCGGCGAAACAGAAAGCAACAAGCGCGCAAACACCCTTATGCGCCAGAGCGGAGCGTCGTTTTTCCGCGGCGATAACGCAAGGATGAACGAGAGGCTTTCGCGGGCGCTGATAAGCGTTCACGGAAAGCGGCGGGCGGAAATCCTGTCAATGCTCGCAATGTGCCACTTGGGCGGCGACCGCCATGACGAGGCGGCTGCCTGCGCGCTTGCGGCGCTTCGCCTGAAGCGCGGCGACGTCCGCGCGTCCTGCGTGCTTGCCTGCGTTTATGCGTCAAGAGGGCGTTTTTCGCTGTCGGCTTTGGTTATGCGCATTGCCGCGGAGGGCGAGCTGAGAAGCGGCGGGGAGGCTGAAAATTCCCTTTACCGGCGCTTCAAGCCGGATGAGGAAACGCTTTTCTGCGAAACCTGCGCCTCGCTTTCATTGAGCGAAATCGTAAGGCTGCTTTACGCAAAAAAGCTGGAGGATAACCCCTACAGCCTTACGGCGCTTTACCGCCTCGGCGCGGCGCAGCTGAACCTTGAAATGTACGGGGACGCGGAAAGCAGCTTTTACCGTTATCTTCGCCTGCTCCCGTCCGACGGGCTTGTTTCACGCCTGCGCTCGCTTGCGCAAAAGCGCGAGCCTGTCGCCGTCACGTTTACCAGAACGCTCCCGTCGGAGCTGATTGCGCGCGAAGTGCTTCCGCCCGTGCTTCAGGCGCTTCGCGGCGCCGAAACGCCTTCTCCTTTTCTTTCTGACGCGGCGCTTGCGGAGGACGCGCGGATTCTCATTCGCGATACGAAGTTTTCCGTCAGCCTGCTTAGCATGATTGAGGGAATCGGCGCGGAGGCTGAAAAAAAGCTGCTTCTTCCGCTTCTTGCGGACGAGGAAGTGCCGATGAGCGTCAAGTATTCCGTTATGCTGCGTCTCTATACAAGCGGAGTCAAGCCGCCCTTTCTGTGCGTCAGCAAAACGGCGGTAAGCCTTACGCAGATGACAAAGCGCATGAGCGCGCCCGCCGCCTCTCCGTTTGAGGCGCAGACGTTCAGGATTCTGCTCTCGATGCTTCCGGCTAAAGGGGGCAGAGGCTCTCTTGCGCTGAGGGAAATAATGACGGTGCTTCGCCCGACGATACGAAGGCATCCGCCGCTTTCCGGCGCTACGCCGCAGATGTATGCCGAGGCGCTTATGTGCAGGCGCAACAGCAAGCACGTTCCGAGAGTTACCCCAAACGCGCTGCTCGATTTGATTTCGGACGATATGGACGAGGTCTGCGGCAGAGTAAACGACAAAGATACTTTCTGGTTATAGGAGGATGACATATGAAGTGCCCCGATTTTGACAAGGAATTTCAAAAGTACCTCACGGCGTATCTTGAACAGCACGCAAAGGACTATAAGAATTACGACGCAATGGAGGAGGATATGCCCGCCATTTATATGCGCTGGGTAAATCAGCCCCAGGATTTTCTGGAGGGCTTCACCCCCGGAAGCTTCTTTATGCAGTACGACGACGGCAAGCAGCTTGTCGATTGGATGTGCGAGTATGACAAGCTCAAGATTTCCATTCCCGAGCAGCTTCAGGAGCGTATTTCGGAAATGCCCTACGCTACCGAAAAGCGCCTTGTGAAACTGCTTGAGGATGAGTCAATATCCGAAAACCTGCAATGCACCGCAATCGGGATGCTTCAGGAAATGCAATCCGATATGCCGAAAATGCTCTACATCAAGCGCCAGCTCAAGCGCCGCGAGCGCGACGAGGCTGCCGATATGATGATTGAGTCCCTGCGCACGATGGGCAAGGGCGTTGTCACGAGCATTCTTCAGGAGATTGACGGAGCGGGCGACGCGGGCAAGCTTGCGCTTCTGGACGTTCTGTGCGAGTACCCCGGCAGCAAAAAGGCCGTGGAGCTTTGCAAGGGCTTCTTCAAGGAAAGAACTGCTCAGCGCGCGCTTTTTGCCGGCTATCTGGCAAAGCTCGGGGACGACAGCGCTCTGCCTATGCTCTATGAAACGGCTCGGGCAGCGGCGACAAATTATCTTGACTATATCGAAATCAGGAACGCGATTGAGGCGCTTGGCGGCGACCCGCCTGAGGAGCGCGATTTTTCGGAAGACCCCTACTACATTTCGATGAAAAGCATGGAATAACGCGTCAGTCTGTGGATGGACAGGCTTTTGTAAGCCGTTAATTGCTTGTGCTGAAGTTGGAGGTGCTGCCTGTGATTTGCAAGAACTGCGGCAATTATATGCCGGAAGGAAGCGTTATCTGCGATGAGTGCGGTCAGCTTTTGAAGCAGCCGCAGAACGCGGGCGGTAAGGATATGCCGCGCGTTTCCGAGTCCCTGCGTCAGGGGCGTAGTATGCCCGGGTATATGTCGGGCGCGGGCGCCGAAACTGCCGAAACGCCGAAGGCGGGGCAGCTCAAGCGGCAGCGCAGACAAAGCGCGGACAGGCTTGAGCGCTTTTCGGGCGACGCCGGACGGCCTAACGTTCACAGCGGCGTTCCCGGGCGCAATACGACTGCAATGCGCCATGTCAAAAAAAGCTCAATCCGCACATACAAAAGCTATACCTCGCACTTCAACATAACCTATTTCTGCCTTATAATCGTAACGGTTCTGATTCTCCTTGCGCTGGGAACGTTCGCGTATCTCAGGTGGACGGACGCGGGTCAGGTCATAATGGCAAGAAGGGGGCAGGAGGCTTCCCCGCAGGCGTACTGGACGATTGGCGACGAGTATTTCGATGCGGGCTATATCGGCAAGGCGATTGACGCTTACCAGACGGCGTTCTATGCGGACAAGGACAAGCTTGAAAGCAAGACCTTATCCGCGAGCGAGCGCCATCTTCCGAGCGTGCTCAACCTTGCAACCTGCTTTGAAATCGAGGAGCGGGACGCGGACGCCGAAACCCTGTATCTATACTATATCGACACCCTTTCGCCGACGACGGACGAGGGCTACCGCAACCTTATAAGGCTCTACGAGAGCAACAATCGCGTTAACGACGCGATAGCCGTAATGGAGAAGGGCGCGAGCAAGACGGGGCTTTCCGTTTTCACGGAAATGCGCTCGAAAACCCTGCCCGCAACGCCCACCTGCACCCTTACCGCAGGGCGGTTCAACGACGACCAGACCTTCTATATCTCATCATCGCAGGGGTACAGCATTTACTACTATATCGGCTCAAGCGGCGAAGATATTACCTTTCAGGACGCAAAGCCGTATAGCGGCGAGTCCATAACAATCAACGAGGGCGTCTGGGTTGTAAAGGCATGGTGCGTCAACGGGGAGCTTGTCAGCGACGGGCTTACCGTGACCTTCACCATATCCTATGACAGCCCGAAGGTCCCTACAAGCTCCCTTGCAAGCGGCGTTTATCAGCAGCGCCAGAGGGTCAGAATAAAGCCCGGCGAGGGCGACCCGAACGTTGTAATCTACTATACGATAACCGGCAGGAATCCTTCGCCCGAAAGCCCCGTTTACAGCGAGGATATTCCGATTATTCTGACCGGCGGCGATTATACGCTCAAATGCCTGAGCGTCAACTGGCGCGCGAAGGTTTCCAATACGAAGTCCTATACATATAAGGTCAAGGCGGGCTCGCAGAAGGCGATGCTCGGCAACGGCAAGGACGAGGATTTTGACGGCGTTCAGATTAACAAAACGCCGATGGATACCGTCAACCAAAAGTACGGCGAGCCGCAGAGCAGCGAAACCGCAAGCGATGAAGGGCAGGGCTCAACGCCCGTAACCGTCAGCAAGTATCCGTTCGGCGAAATGCGCTTCATCAATCACGAGGGCAGCCCCGTGCTATACTATATCTATACGGATTCCTCGTCGCTCGTAGGCCCGCGCAATACCAAAGTCGGAATGGATAAGGATTCTGTTATCGCCCTTTTCCGCGACTGCGGGCAGCTTGAGAATTACAAGGGCGACAGGGATTTGTACTATAACTCCGACCAAGCCAAGGAAGGCTATCTTACCAAGAACGGCGACGGGGACTATACGCTTATGTACTCCTATGAGCCGGATTCGGGCTATGTCGCCAAGCTTATCTACACGATTAAGAACGACAAGGTAACCGAAATACTTATGACCTGCTACCCGAAGGTAACGAACTGACGAGTATTTAGGAGGCGCGCCGTTGTTTGCTCATCTGCATCTGCATACCGAGTACAGCCTTCTCGACGGCGCCTGCCGAATCGAGCAGCTTGCGGACACGCTGAAGGAAAAGGGCTTTACTGCCTGCGCGATAACCGACCACGGCGCAATGTACGGTGCTGTGGACTTTTCGCTTGCCCTTAAAAAGCGCGGAATTCATCCGATTATCGGCTGCGAGATGTATACTGCGCGCGATATGGAGGATAAATCCGACCGCGAAATGAACCATCTGATTCTGCTGTGCGAAAATAACGCCGGCTATCAGAATCTAATCAAGCTCAATTCGGAAGGGTTTGTGCGCGGCTACTATTACCGTCCGAGGGTTGACGAAAAGCTGCTTTCCGAGCATCACGAGGGGCTTATCGCCCTCTCCGCGTGCCTGTCGGGAAGGCTGCCGAAGCTCTGCCTTGACGGAAATATCAAGGCGGCAGAGGAATACGCCCTCCATATGCAGGATATATTCGGCAAGGGCAATTACTTTATCGAATTGATGGACCATCATATTCCGGATGAAAAGCGCGTGCTTCCCCTGCTTTTGCAGGTTGCGAGGGAAACGGGAATTCCGACCGTTACGACAAACGACGTTCATTACCTCAGGCGCGAGGACGCGGCGGCGCAGGAGGTGCTGATGTGCATTCAGACGGGCAAAACGCTGAGCGATACCGCCCGTATGCGCATGGAAACAACCGAGCTTTATCTCAAGGATGAGCGGGAAATGCTCGAGCTTTTCTCGTATGCAAGGGATGCGGTTGAGCGCACGCAGGAGATTGCGGACAGGTGCAATGTCGAGTTCGATTTCGGGCATATTCATCTGCCCAGCTTCCCGATTGACACGGGCGAAACCTCGCTTCAAATGCTTACACGCCTGTGCCGCGAGGGGCTTTTGAGCCGCTACGGAAGCGGCGATGAGGAAGCCGAAAAAAGGCTTGAATACGAGCTTTCGGTAATCTCGCAGATGGGCTATGTCGATTACTTTCTGATAGTCTGGGATTTTATCCGCTATGCCAAGGAAAACGGGATAATGGTAGGCCCGGGGCGGGGCAGCGGCGCAGGCTCGATTGTCGCCTATTCGCTTGACATCACAAAGCTTGACCCGCTCAAGTATAATCTGCTTTTCGAGCGCTTTCTTAACCCCGAGCGCGTTTCGATGCCGGATATCGACGTTGACTTCTGCTACGAGCGCAGGCAGGAGGTTATCGACTACGTTACCCGCAAGTATGGGGCAGACCACGTTTCGCAGATAGGCACGTTCGGAACTATGGCTGCGCGCGGAGTCATACGCGACGTAGGGCGGGCGCTTGATTTCTCATATCAGGAAACGGACGCCGTTGCAAAGGCGATTCCCGTTGATTTGGGAATGACGCTCAGCAAGGCGCTTGAATTATCCCCGCAGATGAAGGCAATGTATACGGGCGACGAGCATATCAAGCAGCTTATTGATACCGCGCTCAAGCTTGAGGGAATGCCGCGCCATACTTCCACCCATGCGGCGGGCGTGCTTATAACCCATAAGCCCGTAACGGAATACGTTCCGCTCATGCGCAACGACGAGGTAATCGCGACCCAGTACCCGATGGGGATGATTGAAAAGCTCGGCTTGCTCAAGATGGATTTTCTTGGGCTTAGGACGCTTACCGTTATCCGCGATACCCTTGCAATGCTTGAAAAAAGGGATATTCATATCAAGGTGGACGAGATTCCGCTTGATGACAAAAATATATACGACATGATTTCGGCAGGGGAAACGGACGGAGTTTTCCAGCTTGAAAGCGGGGGAATGCGCCAGTTTTTGACCAACATGAAGCCGCAGAATTTTGAGGATATAATCGCCGCGATTTCGCTCTACCGCCCCGGGCCTATGCAGTCCATACCGCGCTATGTTGCGGGCAAGCTTGACCCGACCTCCGTTACCTACAAGCATGAGCTTCTGCGCCCGATTCTTGAGGTGACCTACGGCTGCATGGTGTATCAGGAGCAGGTCATGCAGATAGTCCGCGATTTGGCAGGCTATTCCTACGGCAGAAGCGACCTTATGCGCCGCGCAATGGCGAAAAAGAAAAAGGATGTAATGGCGCAGGAGCGCGAGTATTTCGTGCATGGGCTTAAAAACGACAAGGGCGAGATTGTCGTTCCGGGCGCAGTGAGGCGCGGAGTGCCCGAAAAAGTTGCCGAGGAAATATTCGACGAGATGAGCGATTTCGCGTCCTACGCGTTCAATAAAAGCCATGCTGCCGCATATGCTCTCGTCGCCGTCCAGACGGGCTATCTCAAGTATTACTATCCCGTTGAGTTCATGGCGAGCATGATGAACTCCTTTATCGGCTCAAGCGGCAAGGTTGCCGTTTACATACAGTATATCAGGAGCGCCGGAATTTCCCTGCTCCCGCCGGACGTGAACCGCTCCTTCACCAAGTTTTCGTCCGACTATGACGCAAACGGAAAGCTCGCTATCCGCTTTGCAATGGGCGCTGTCAAGAACGTCGGCGAGCAGGCGGTTGACTCGATTGTTGCCGAGAGAGAAAAAAACGGCGATTTCAAGGATATCTTCGATTTTTGCCGAAGGGTTGATACAAGCGCTGTCAACAAGCGCGCCGTTGAGGGGCTTATCATGGCGGGCGCGTTCGACTGTCTAAAGGGCGAGAGAAGCCAGCTGCTTGCCGTTTATGAAAGCCTGCTTGACGAAAGAAACGCCGCGCAGAAGCGGAATATCGACGGGCAGGTGAGCCTTTTCGATATCGGCTCGTCCGCGCGCCTCAGCGACGTTTTCAAGCAGACGCTTCCCAATATACCCCCGCATACCAAGCGGGCTATGCTCGCAATGGAAAAGGAAATGACGGGCGTTTATATAACGGGTCATCCGCTTGACGAGTACCGCGACCAGCTCGAAAGATTCAAGTGGAATGTAAAGGTTCTCATGGAGCTTGCCGAGGACGAGATTATGAAGGCAAACGCGGACGGCGAGAGCGTCGCAATGGGCGGAATCATTGTATCTGTCCGCTCGAAGGCGACAAAAAAAGGCTCGCTGATGGGCTTTTGCGTGCTTGAAGATATGTATGGGCAGGTCGAGTGCCTGCTGTTCCCGCGCGTTTATGAAAAGTATGCCGAACTGCTTTCGGCGGATAGGATTGTTGTTATGACAGGTAAGCTTTCAGCCCGCGAGGAAGAGGATATCAAGCTGCTTGTTGACTCCGTTGCGGAGATGAGCAAAGCGCCCGTGATTGCGGAGCTTCCGCGCCCAGCTGTTTCCGAAAAAACGCAGAAGCTTTACATACGCGTTCCTTCCGCGCGGCAGGAGGAAGCTAAAACGCTGATTACGCTTCATCCGGGGCTTACGCCCGTCGTGCTGCATTTCCCCGATACGAAGCAGACCCTGCAAGCGCCCAAGACCATGTGGGTCGACGCGGACGCGCAGTTTGTTTCGCAGCTCAAGCAGAAGCTCGGCGATGAAAACGTCGTTCTGAAATAAGGAGGGCATATGGCAAAAGAGAAAAGCGCTAAGGCGCTTCTTGAAAAGGAAAACAGGAAAATGGAGCTTGTCGGCAAACGCCGGAAGGTGCTGGAGGTATTGAGGGAGTGCGGCGCGTGGCTCGTAAGCGCCGCCGTCACCGCCACGCTGATTCTGCTTCAGATGTTCTCCGCGGCTTCTATGGAAAACGCAGTCTCTGCGGGCGCGGAAAGCGGGGCGGCGATTGAGGCAAAAGTATGCGCCTGCTGGCAGCATTGGCTTCCTGCCGTCGTCATTATCGTTTTGTTCGTAATCTGCCACCTTATTTATCATTTCAAGGTGTATAAAAACCGCGAAAAAAACCGCGAAAAAAAGCGCCTGAATCTGCGCTTTCTCGCCGCTGCCGGCGCTTATTCGCTGTTTCAGGCTGCTTACTTTATATGGTATGGATTCCCGAAGTTTCAGGGCGTTTCAAGTCCGTTTATTACCCTGCTTTACGTTCTCTATCTGATTTGCGCGCTGTACCCCTCTGCGTGCATTCTAATCTACGCGCTTCCGGACGTTATCGGAAAAAAGCGCTGAGTTATTTGAAAACCTGATAAATGCCGCATTTCAGGTACTGCGTTTCCGGACTCGCGGGCAGAATCGGGTGGTCGCGCCCCTGAGTCCTGTATTCAACCTGCCTCAAGGATACCCTTGCGTCCCGCATTGCGTCCTTGATTATATCGGTAAACATATCGGGAAGTATATGCTGGCTGCACGAGCAGGTTACAAGGTAGCCGCCGTCGCGCACCAGCTGCATTCCGCGCAGGTTTATTTCCTTGTACCCTCTTGTCGCGCCCGCAACAGCGGAGCGCGTTTTTGTGAATGCGGGCGGGTCGAGGATTACCATATCGTAGCTCTTTTTCTCGGCAAGCTCCTCGTGCAGCAAATCGAAAACGTTCGCCGCCTTGAAGCCGACTGTTCCCGAAAGCCCATTCAGGCGCGCGTTTTCCTCCGCGCATTTTACGGCGTATTCGGAAATGTCAACGCCCGTTACCTCGCTTGCGCCAAAGTGACCCGCGTGCAGGGCAAAGGAGCCTGTGTGCGTAAAGCAGTCCAGCACCTTTGCGCCCTTGCAGAAGGGGGCTATCGCGGCGCGGTTTTCCTTCTGGTCAAGGAAAAAGCCTGTTTTTTGCCCGTTCTTTACGTCCACAAGGAAGCGGACGCCGTTTTCGCTCATTTCAACAAGGTCGGGAACGCTGCCGCGCAAGAGACCTGTTTTCTGCTCAAGCCCTTCAAGCTCCCTTACCGGCACGTCGTTGCGCTCGTAGATTCCGTCCGGCTTCAGCTCCTCGCACAGCGCGTCCGCAATATCGTTTTTGAACTGCTCCATTCCGAGCGAAAGGCATTGCAGCACAAGCACTCCGCCGAAGCTGTCCACAATAACGGCGGGAAGCCCGTCGGACTCCGCGAAAATCATTCGGCAGGAGCGCAAATCGGCAAAGGAGCGGCGGTAATCAACAGCCCGTTTTACGCGCCCGAATATGAATTCGCGGTCAATCTTTTCGTTCTTGCGGCTGAGAATTCTCAGCGCAATCTGAGATTTCGGGTTGTAAACGGCTTTTGCAAGGAAAGCGCCCTTCTGAGAAAGCACGTTTACCACATCGCCCGGATTGCACTCGCCCTTAACCTCGGCTATATCGCTGCGGAATACCCACGGATGTCCGGAATATACGCGGCTTTCCTTGCCGCGAATCAGTATTGCGTCTGCCAATTTTGTTTCCTCCGACGCGCTTTTGCGCTTTAATCAGATTTCGTCAACAGGAGTCGCAAGCTCGTTTTTGATAAGCTTTGCGAGCTTCTTTGAGCGCCATGCAATCACAAGCCCCGTTATTCCGTCCACGAGCATTGACGCGCCCGCGAAGATTCCCATCGCCTCGCTGGCGGCGAACGGATGGAAAAGAGTCAGAATGCCGAGCAGGAGCATCAGCGCTGAGCCTATAATCATCATGATTGAGTTCGGAAGCCCCGCCCTTAACGCTTCAACCGAAATCTGCATATACATAAGGGCGGAAACGAGAATTGCGATGCCGACAATCGCGGAAAAAATGCTGATTGCGCTTGGCGTTTTCACTACAAGGAAAAGCCCGAGCAGCACGTTCGCCATTCCCAAAAGGAAGCTGTACGGAAGCGCGTCGTAAACCGATTTTTCCGCAAAGAACAGCACTATGCGGTAAGCGCCGTAGAGCATACATACCGCGCCCATGATGTAGCATATTACGGTGAACGCCCCGATTGGCCATATCATAAGCACTATGCCGAGCAGGCAAAAGAGCGCGGAATACCCCAGCATACAGTTTTTCAGGTATTTAAGCATCAAAACCACTCCTTAGAATTCGATTTCTTTCTTATTAACTACTTCGATAAACTCGCGGTAATCCCTGCCGCGCGCGTTTATTTGGCGCTTTTGCGCCGCGAAAATTGACAAATGCTTTCACATTTGATATTCTTTTATTATTAATTGCGCCAAAGGCGCTCACTCGTTGGAGGATTCTATGAATATTGATAAATTCAGGTTTGACGGCGAAGGCAGATTTTCAATTGACGATGTTCCGTTCGGAGCGGATAAGGAAGCGAAAAACGACAAAAAGGACATAATTGCAAAAACAGAGCAGAACTATCTGGAACTTGCCGCCCTGCAGGATAAGCTTTACGCGCAGGGAACGGAGGGCTTGATTGTCGCGATTCAGGCGCTTGACGCGGCGGGAAAGGATTCCCTTGTAAAGCACGTTTTCTCCTGCATGAATCCCGAGGGCGTCGCCGCGCATTCCTTCAAGGCGCCGAGCGAGGCGGAGCTTTCGCACGATTATCTCTGGCGCGTTTTTCAGGCGCTCCCGCCGCGCGGTATGATTGGCGTTTTCAACCGCAGCCATTATGAGGACGTGCTGCCCGTCAAGATATTGCAGCTGCAAAAGAATTTCCCCGTTGTTTCCCGCGTGAAGGACGACGACGACTTTTTCGATAAGCGCATAAGGCAGATTTGCGATTTTGAGCGCTATCTTTACGAAAACGGCTATCGTATTATCAAGGTGTTCCTGAACGTCAGCGCGGACACGCAGAAGGAGCGCTTCCTTGAGAGAATGGACAGACCTGAGAAGAACTGGAAATTTGCTTCCTCCGATTTGCGGGACAGGGAAAAGCGCGGCGACTATCTTGCGCTCTACGAGGAGCTTATAAACAAAACCTCGCGCAAAAACGCGCCGTGGTACTGCCTGCCTGCGGATAACAAGTGGTACACCCGCTATCTGATGACCGAGGCGCTGCTTGAAACCCTTCGGGATATGTCGCCCGAATACCCGCCGCTTAAGGCCTCCGAGCTTGCCGCGATTCCTGAGTGCAGGGAAATCCTGAATAACGAGAAGTGATTTGCTGTAATGGAAGCGCCCCCTGTCTGTTTGGCAGGGGGCGCTTTGCTTTATCTGCGCTTGTTTTCTCAGTACGCTTTTTCGCGGAGCTGGAAATAGGACTGCGGATGGTCGCATACGGGGCATTTTTCAGGCGCGGTCTTGCCGCGGTGAATATGACCGCAGTTGAGGCATACCCATACCTTTTCATCCTCGCGCTCAAATACCTTTTTGTCGCGGAGGTTGCCGAGCAGCTCCTTATAGCGCTCCTCATGCTCCTTCTCAATCTTGCCTACGGCTTCAAAGAGCGCGGCAATCTTGTCAAAGCCCTCGCTTTTTGCTTCCTTGGCAAAGTTAGCGTACATATCTGTCCATTCCTCATGCTCGCCGGCGGCTGCCATAACGAGGTTTTCCTCGGTAGAGCCGATTCCGTCGTTCATCAGCTTGAACCAAATCTTCGCGTGTTCCTTCTCGTTGTCGGCGGTTTCGGTGAAGATACGTGCAATCTGCTCAAAGCCGTCCTTCTTGGCTTTGGATGCGAAATAGGTGTACTTGTTGCGCGCCTGACTTTCGCCTGCGAACGCGTATGCCAGATTAGCCATCGTTTTGCTTCCCTTAAGCTCCATGATTTGTGCCTCCTTTTAAGTCCGTTGGTAGTGTGTATTACATACCCGCTTCATTCGCGGGTGAAACGCTTAAAATGTTTTAAGCTGCGCCGGCGGCTCCGTTTTCAGCGTGAGCGCTCCGTCCTTTTCGTCAATGGTAAGCGTAGAGCCGGGGCGCGGGTCGTTCGCTATAAGCTCTCTCGCTATCATCGTTTCCACCTTGGACTGGAGATAGCGCTTGAGCGGGCGCGCGCCGTAGGCGGCGTCGTAGCCGTTGTCGATGATGAATTTCTTTGCGCCGTCGGTAATCGTGAGCATAAGCTGCTTGTCCGAAAGCCTCTTGCCGAGGTCGCGGATGAGCAAGTCGACGATTCCGGAAATAACCGTTTCGCTCAAAGGACGGAAGAATACGATTTCGTCGATTCTGTTCAGGAACTCCGGCTTGAAATGCCTGCGGAGCTGCTGCATAACATTGTCGCGGGCAATCGCGCAGATTTCGCCGTCCACCATTCCGTCCAGCAAATCCTGAGAGCCGAGGTTGCTCGTCATAATCAGGATTGTGTTCTTGAAATCAACCTTCCTGCCCTGCGAATCGGTTATATGCCCGTCGTCCAGAACCTGAAGCAGAATGTTGAACACATCCGGATGCGCCTTTTCAACCTCGTCGAACAGCACCACGCTGTATGGCTTGCGCCGCACAGCCTCGGTAAGCTGTCCGCCCTCCTCGTAGCCAACGTATCCGGGAGGCGCTCCGATAAGGCGGCTTACCGAGAATTTCTCCATGTACTCCGTCATGTCGATTCGCACGATGTTCTTTTCATCATCGAAAAGCGCCTGCGCGAGCGCCTTTGCAAGCTCCGTTTTGCCAACGCCCGTAGGGCCGAGGAACATGAACGAGCCGAGCGGTCTGTTCGGGTTCTGTATGTCGGCGCGTGAGCGGAGAATTGCCTCCGAAACCTTTTCGACAGCCTCGTCCTGACCGATTACGCGCTTTTTGAGCGTTTCGTCAAGGTGCAGAATCTTCTTGCGCTCGCTTTCCATCAGCTTGGTAACGGGGATTCCCGTCCAGCGGGAAACAATCATCGCTATTTCCTCGTCAGTTACCCTGTCGCGCAGAAGGTTCGTCGTGTTGTCGTCCTTCTCCGCCTTGATTTCTTCTTCCTGGAGTTCCTTTTCGAGCTGGGGCAGCTTGCCGTATTTCAGCTCGGCGGCATGGTTGAGGTTGTATTCGCGCTCGGCTTTTGCCATTTCGGCGCGCGTGCTTTCAAGCTCCTCGCGAAGCTTCTGCACCTTGCCTATTGTGGTTTTTTCGCTTTCCCAGCTCGCCTTCATCTCGTTGAACCTGTCGCGCTGGTCGGAAAGCTCCTTCTGAATATCCTTCAAATGCTCGCGGGAGGGCGCGTCGTCCTCCTTTTTAAGGGCGGTTTCCTCAATTTCGAGCTGCATAATCTTGCGGCGAACCGCGTCAAGCTCGCTCGGCATTGAATCCATTTCCGTCCTGATAAGCGCGCAAGCCTCGTCCACAAGGTCAATCGCCTTGTCGGGCAGGAAGCGGTCGGTTATATAGCGGTGCGACAGCGTTGCGGCGGCAATCAGCGCGCTGTCCGTAATCTTTACGCCGTGGAAAACCTCGTAGCGCTCCTTGAGACCGCGCAGGATTGATATTGTGTCCTCAACGTTCGGCTCGTCAACCATGACCGGCTGGAAGCGCCGCTCAAGCGCGGGGTCTTTTTCGATATACTGGCGGTATTCGTCAAGCGTCGTAGCGCCTATGCAGTGCAGCTCGCCGCGCGCAAGCATTGGCTTGAGCAGATTGCCCGCGTCCATCGCGCCGTCAGACTTGCCCGCGCCGACAATCGTGTGCAGCTCGTCTATAAAGAGCAGAATCTTGCCCTCGCTCTTTTTTACCTCGGAAAGCACAGCCTTGAAGCGCTCCTCGAACTCGCCGCGGTATTTTGCTCCGGCTACAAGCGCGCCCATATCAAGGGAGAAAAGCTTTCTGTCCTTCAGGGAGGAGGGAACGTCGCCGCGCATTATGCGCAGGGCAAGACCTTCCACTATCGCCGTCTTGCCGACGCCCGGCTCGCCGATAAGCACGGGGTTGTTTTTCGTTTTGCGGCAGAGGATTCTAATTGCGTTGCGGATTTCCTCGTCGCGCCCGATAACGGGGTCAATCTTGTTCTTCCGCGCAAGCTCAACCAAGTCCTGCCCGTATTTTTCCAGAACGTCGTAGCTGCCCTCGGGGTTGTCGCTCGTCACCTTCTGGCTTCCCCTTATCTGCATAAGCTCTTTTTCAAAGCCGGAGCGGGTGATTCGGTATACGCGGAAAATGTCCGAAAGGTCGCGGCTCGGCTTTTCAAGCAGGGAAAGCATGAGATGCTCGACGGAAAGGAAGCTGTCGCCCATCTTTTCCTCAAGCTGCTCCGCCGTCTGAAAAATCCTTTCAACGTCGGAGGAAACGTACACCTTGCCCTCCTCGGGAACGCTCGTGCGCACCTTGGGCAGCAGGGAAATGCGCCTTTTCAGCTCGTTTCTCATCTCCTGAGTCGGCACCTGCATTTTCTCAAGAATCTGCGTTACCAAACCGTCAGGCGCGGATATGAGCGAATACATCAGGTGGATTTGCTCAATCTGCTGGTTTTCATTCTGCGTGGCGGTCGCCTGCGCGTTCTGCACGCATTCTATCATTTTCTGGGTAAATTTGTTCACATTCATATTTGCGTCCTCCTTGATTTACATTATCGGAATATCGGAAAGCGTTCTTACAAAATCCGCTTCAAGCGGGTAATCCGCGCCCTTGCCGAAATAGTTCTTGAGCAGCCTGTCAAGGCGCGCGACATAGGCGTTTATCGCCTTTGCCAAGTCCGTTGCCGAAAGGCTTTCGGGGTAAAGCCGCCGAATCAGCCTGCCCTGCTCGATTTGAGCAAGAACAGCGCCCTGCGGCAGCTTGCCGGCGAGCCATTTCTGCTCAAGAGTGCAATAGCGCTCGAAAAAGTCCTGCATTGCCGCAATCAGCGGCTGATACTGCGTTTTGAGCGAAACCTTCAAAATGCCGGCGCAGCCGTCTGCGCCCGGGGTCAGCGCCACGCTGTAACGCGCGGTGGGGTTGTACTTGTAGGGGAGCGGGCTGCGCAGCACCAGCGATTCGGAGCCCTTGCTCATAACCTGAATTTCTCTGTCAAGATAGCCGATAAGCGCCGAAAACACGTTGTCAATCTGCTTTTCCGGCGTTTCGCAGCTCACGTACTCGGCAAGGATTCGGTTAATCATCGCCGAACGGCTCAGACCGCTGTGGTAGGCAACCTTGTCAACCTCGCGGACTACTTCGTCCATAAGCACGAGGCTGTAAACCTGTTTGTCCAATGTCGCTCACCTCCTTTGCCATCCACAAATAAATTTTATCACGAATTCATAACTTGTCAAGTATATTATATAAAATTGCGATAAAATTATTTTACCGCCACCGCGATGATTTTTCTTGCCGTCCTTCGCCGTTTATTGTACAATAACTATCAGGGTATTTTTATTGAGGGAGTGCTTTGATGGAACGGGAAATTATTGAATATAGCGGGAATGTTGTTCACGGGAGGGCTACGCAGACCGACCTTATGAATCTGCGTCCGTTCCTTCTGCCGAGATGCAGCCTGAAGGGCAGCGAGTTCCCTCAGTTTTCGCCGGATTTATGCAGGATGAGCCTTGAAATGGCTGCCTGCTCATATGATTTTGAAATCGAGGATTTTCTGCGCGCGGGCTGGGGCGACGTTTCGATTCAGGTTGAGAAGGAAGTTTATTCGGACATCGACAGCCATTCAATGCGCGAAACGCTTCCGTATATCCAGTCCGTCTGGAATATGTACAGAGCCAAGCAGAAGAACAACACGATAAGCCCGATAACGCAGATTCGCCGCGCGCAGGAGCAGATGAGCACCACTGACTCCGGCAAGGTTGTCGTAATGGCTCGCAGCCTTCCCGAATCAGGCGGAAGCTCAAGCCACAAATATGTTATTTCAATAGGCTTCAAGGGCACGGGGCTCAGCTTCGCGGACTGGGTCAGCAATCTTAAATTTGCCGATGACAAGGGGCTGCACAAGGGCTTCCGCGAGCTTGCAATCCAGCTTCTCGACAACTCCGAAAAGATTGATTTTCCGCGAATCGCCGCAGAGGAGGGCATGGAAAGCCTTACCCTCCAGCAGGTTGTCGGCGAGTGTGCAAAGGAGGACAGCCGCTTCATTCTTTGGCTTACGGGGCATAGTCAGGGCGGCGCGGTTATGCAGGCGTTTGCCTACGAGCTGATTGAGCGCTTCTCCGTATTGCCGAAAAATATACTCGGCTACGCCTTTGCCTCACCGACTGTCGCAACCAAAGGACTGCGCGCCGACCCGCTCAAGTATCCGCTTTTCCATATCATCAACACGGACGATTATGTTCCCCGCGTCGGCGCGAGTTGGCATCTCGGAATCACAATGCAGTTCCAGCCGAATCAGGAGTTTCGGGATAAAAACTATCACTTCCGCACCGGCGATACGCAGGACTACGCAAGGCGCGAAATATACGATTTGCTCACTAGGGTAAGGGATATGAAAACCGCCGCAGAAAGTATGTACGCGCTGCTGAGCCTGCTCTCCGCGCTTGATTCCGCCAGCCTTATGGGCATTCTTGCAAAGAGCCGCTTTGTGCGCGCTGTTGGCTCGAAGGCGATTTCAACGTTCATGCAGAACATGGTCAAGCTTGCGCCGCAGGATTTAATCCGCCTCTGCATGAGGGCGATAAGCAGGGATTACAAGAGTATAGCGGGGCATGAAATAAATGATTCGCAGCTTACGCCCGTTGTTAAGCCGATTGAGGACGCCTTTGCGCGCGTCGGAATGCACGAGGGAATGAGCGCGCTTCTGGAGCTTGGCTATGCGCCCCACTCGCTCTACGTTCAGGGCGAGCAGTCGCCCTATACGAGCATTGTTACGCGCTATATGCCCATGCTCCGCGCGGGGCTTTGGGCTGTTCAGAATGAGGGCGGGGAAATGATGACGGCGCACCTGATGCTTCCGCAGGGCGCTGTTTCAATCGCGCCTCTTTACCTGCACAGCGGACCGGAGGAGGACGAGGATATGCGCCGCCGCCGCGAGCAGCAGCAGAAGAATTCGGAAAAGCACGAAAAGCAGTAAGCGCCGGCTTTTATGCGCCTGTATATGCAGAATCTGCCGCGCCGGATTGTTTTTATTTGCCGTATGTTTCAATATTATTGATATCTTTGCAGAAATAGCGTATAATTTTTAATTGGAATTATACTCTGCGGAGGCGCTGATGAAAAAACTGCTTTGTACGCTTTTTCTGCCTGTTATTATGCTTCTCGTTCTCATTTCCGGCTCCTCCGCGTTTGCCGAGGGCAGCGCCGAGCTTACCGCGAACGGAGGCTACAGACCTTATATAGAGTGGTCTAAAAACGTCGCCTACTCGAATGGAATTGATTCCCTCAAACGCCGCCAGACCATCAAGGTTTATGTGAAGGCGGGCGAAACCGTTTATTTCGGCTCAAGTCAGCCAAACGCGCAGTTCAGCAGGGAGGACGCTTCCGCTCTTGATATCCGCGTTATCTATCCCGACAATACAGTTTATAACTTCGACGTTATTGAAAACGGCGTCGGATTCATCTCCGGTCCCGCGCAGGAACGCGTAGGCCCGAACGGAGTCGGCGGCGTTGTAACCGGCGGTTATGCGCCGCTCAGCTTTACCGCGGTTGACGAGGGAATATATTCTTTTCAGTTCTTCTCCGAGTACACCGACGCGAACCCGAATTCCGTAGGCAGCAATACGGGCGTTCCCATTACCGCCGCCTCTGAGTGGGACGCTTCAAAGCAGCGCATCGGCGTTGCGGCATGGGATATAACCGTTGTTGACGCGCAGGGCGAGGTTCGGGAGGGCAGAGCCTATGCCAATTATCTCAGCCTTAATCTGGGCAACAATGTTCCGAATAGGAATGTTCTCAATTCCATCGTATATGTGCTTACCTATGACGGTTATATTTACGAAACCAATTTCAACGGGCTTGACCCGTATGGTTTCCTTTTTTTTGCAAATAACAGAGGGCTTGTCGATAAAGATACAAAGCTCTCGTTTTTCCATTCGTCTATGTATAAAAGCAACAGCGCCGATTCGCTTCTGGGAAATGTGTATTACAAGCTGCCGGTTGACGAGGGGTTTGACGAAAACGGCGATATAACCTACCGCATATTCTTTAATTACCCCTGCGCCGAGGCGCTTGCGTTTTTTGGTCTTGAATCGCCGCAGCCGCCGAGCGTAGCGACGGGTTTTGCGTTTAACGAAAACAGGGCGTCCGCTTCCGGCGCAGGCGGGGATTTCGTTTTCACCACGTCGAAGGCGTCGTCGTATCAGATAAAGATTTCCTGCCCTGACGGCAACGACGTTTTCCTCTCCAACATTTCCGACGCCGGAAAGAACACGGTGCATTGGGACGGCAAGGACTCAAAGGGCAATATCGTTCCCGTGGGCAGTTACAGCGCGACCCTCCAGATGAAGGGCGGCGAGTACCACTTCCCTATGGGCGACGCTGAGCAGAACCGCAACGGAACGAAGATTCATCTTCTGAATGTTCCGAGCTTTGCGGACGCCGACTTCAAGCCCGACCTTCTTTTCTACGATAATTCGGACTTTGTTAAGGATGGCGATACCGTAACGTTTACCGACGCGGCGGGGCGAGACAGTAACACGAACGCATACTTTACCGGCTCGCTGACGCGCCTTGACGGAGTTCCCTCCCTTACCAGCCCTGCAATCAAGTATACAGGGCCTGCAAGAACGGGCGAGGGCTTCGGCAACTGGGCTATGCTGGACGTCTGGACGTATTTCAGCGCGCGGGCTTTCCTTTATTCAACGCCCGTTGAGGTTTCCGATTTGGGCAGCCTGTCGATTGAAAAAATTATCGAGGGCGACGGCGCGGAGAGCGGCAGGGAGTTTGAGTTCACCGTTTCGCTTTATGCATCTGACGGCGCAACGGAGCTTAGCGCTCAGTATCCGTATTCCGGCTCGAAAACCGGCAAGCTTGCCTCCGGAGGAAAGCTGACGCTCAAGGGCGGAGAGAAGATAACCATTGCGGAGCTTCCCGCCGGCTGCCGCTATCGCTTTACGGAAACGGATTACTCCTCAAGCGGCTATACCTCCGAAAGCGAGAATTCGTCCGGCACAATCGCCAAGGATTCCGTCGTCGCCGCCGCTTTCACCAATACAAGGAATATAGAAAGAAGCACTCTTAAAATAAGCAAGAGCGTTGCCGGCAAGGGCGCGGACAAGCAAAAGAAGTTCAGCTTCACGGTAAGCTTTACCGGTGACAATCTGCCGAGCGCTTTTGAGTATACAGGCTCCGTTTCAGGCAGCATCGCAAACGGCGGCAGCGTGGAGCTTTCGGACGCAGAAAGCGTTACCTTCAGCGGGCTTCCCGTCGGCTGCGGCTATACCGTAACGGAGGGCGCGAGCGAGGGCTATATCTCCGCGTCAACCGGCGCGTCGGGCACGATTGCAAAGGGCGGAAGCGAATGCTCCTTTACAAACACAATCCACAGAACACCGCAGACGGGCGATAGCGCTCCCGTTATTCCGCTTTTCGCGCTCATGCTTCTCAGCGGCGCGCTGCTCGCGGCGGCGCTTCGGCGCTCGGCTATACGCAGGTAAGCGGTTTGCACACGCATTTTCAGCGCCGGAGCGAAGGCAGGCTTGCTTTTGCTTCGGCGCTATTGCATTCTCGGGCATTGAATGCTAGAATGCTTTGGTGAAAAATCGTAAATTCCATTTCCCGCGCGCTCGATTAATGCCTGCCATTATAGCTTCGGGCTGCGCGGCGCATTGAAAGGCTGTTTATGAAGCGCTTGGAAAACGCAGAAATGCGCGACGCAATACTCGATTCAGTTATCTCCTGCAAGATAGCCGCCGACGGCTCAGAGGTTTCGCTTTCCCAGATTTCCTGCGGGGCTGGCGTTTCGGAAAGAACTGTCAACCGATATTTTCCCGATAAGGACATGATGGTGTTTACCGCCGCCGCGCGATACCTGAAGCGGCGCTATGACGCGTTTGCCGCAAAATTTCGCGCCGTTGATGTCGGCGGCATGAACGGGCTTGAAAGAATTCTGCTGCTGCTTCGGCTTCAGGCTGACGCCAACCGCAGCTCAATGCCCGCCGCAAGAACCTTCATCCGCGCGTATATAACCGTGCTGAGGACGGCGATTTACAGGAAGATTAAGGCGCCGACTTATGACGCAGAGGTGAAGAAGATTGTCGCTGAGTGCATAAAAATCGGCAAAGCCGACGGCTCGATTGGCGTTTCCGTCCCCTCCGAGACGGTTTATACGCTCCTCTCATCGAGCTATATGGGGCTTTTGCAGCAATACATTTACTCATGCACCGCAGCGGCGAGCGAGGATGGCGATTATGAAAAGGCGGAATTGAATCCGGACGCCTTCATAGCCGGAATCAAGAAATCCCTTGCGCCGTAAAGCTTAATTCAAGGAGAGATACGATGGAGTTTGTTACAATCACCAAGGAAAATCTTGCAAAAGAGCATATCTGCTGCGCAATAGCAAGCGAAAAGGACGCGCAGGTTGCGGCCAAGAAGCAATGGCTTCGGGACAGGCTTGACGAAGGACTGGTTTTCACAAAGTCGGCAGAGCGCGGCAAGTGCTTCATCGAGTATATTCCCGCCGAAAAAGCGTGGGCGCCCGTTGACGCGGACGGATATATGTATATAAACTGCTTCTGGACTGCCGGAAAATTCAAGGGACAGGGCTATTCAAATCAGCTGCTTGACGGCTGTATAAAGGACAGCCGCGATAAGGGCAAGAAGGGGCTTGTCGCCCTTTCGTCCGATAAAAAGCGCCCCTTCCTTTCCGACCCCTCGTATTTTGCGCACAAGGGCTTTACCGTGTGCGACAGCGCCGAGCCGTTTTTCCGCCTTATGTATCTGCCCTTTGAGGAAGACGCAGAAAAGCCCGTTTTCCGAAAGAGCGTAAGCCTTCGCGCGGAAAACTCCGACGGCTTTGCGCTCTACTATACCGCGCAGTGCCCGTATACCGCCAAGTACGTTCCGATAATCCGCGATATGGCGCAAAAAGCCGGAGCGCCGTTTACCGCCTACAAGCTTGACGATTGCGAGAAAGCCAAAAACGCTCCCTGCCCGTTCACGTCGTACAGCATTTTCTGGAACGGCGAGTTTGTAACCAATGAAATCCTTTCCGATAAGCGCTTCGCGGCTTTGCTTTCGGAAAAAGGCTATACTCTTTGATTTATGGGAGGCACGCGCTATGAGAATATCCGCTGAATCTGGCAAAATCTATTACGAGGGCAGAATTGACTTTGCCCGAAAGGACGCGCCCACCTTTATTTTCGCTTACAGCAGCGCGGCGATTCGCTTTACGGGCAGCGCCGTATACGCCTATATCGAGAATATGCATTTATGGAATGATAACTATTTCGGAGTCATAATCGACAAAGCGCCGCTTCGCGTTATTCAGCTTTCCAACGATACCGCCGAGCGCCGCTACTGCCTTTGCGACAATCTTTCGGAGGGCGAGCATACGCTTTGCCTTTATAAGCTTCAGGACAGCCCGCACTATATGCGCTTCAAGGGCTTTGAAATCGAGGGCGGCGAGCTGCTTGCGCCTCCCGAAGCGCCCAAGCGCAGGATGGAGTTTTATGGCGATTCCGTTACCGTCGGCGCGCTTTCCCTTGCGACAGGCTGCGAGGCGAGCGGCGACCCGATGGGCGATACCGGCGAAACCTGCTGCGCTTACTGGGCATATTCGGCAATAACCGCAAGGCGGCTCGGCGCGTCCGCGCGCCTTACCTCGCAGGGCGGAATCGCGCTTCTTAACGGAACGGGCTGGTATAACGAGCAGGAGGGCTTCCCCGGAATGGAGTACCTCTATAACAAGCTCGGCTATGTAAAGCAGCTTTATGAATCCGAGTGGGATTTTTCGCTCTGGACTCCGCAAATCGTCGTCGTTGCAATAGGGCAGAACGACTGGCGGCGCGCGGGGCAGCCCGATATTGACCCGAATACGGATGAAAACCACAGAAAGCTCTGGACAAGCCGCTACCGCGAGCTTGTTTTGAAGCTCCGCTCATATTATCCCAAGGCGCTCTTTATCTGCTCAACCACCATAATGTGCCATGATTCCGTGTGGGATGATATGATAGGCGAGGCGGTTGAAAGCATAAATTCAAGGCGCGTTCGGCATTTCATGTACTCGAAGAACGGCTCTGGAACGCCGGGGCATATCCGCGCTGCCGAGGCGTGCAAAATGGCGGCGGAGCTTTCCGAATATATTGACAACCTGCCGTTTGATGTATGGAATAACTGAGCAGCCGTCCGATTTTTACAGTACTAAGTCACGCCGCCGATGATTTTCGGCGGCGTGGTTGCATTCTGCGCTATTTTACGGGCAGTCCCGCTTTTTTGAAGATTTGCTTTGCCCGCTCAAGCTCGTCGGCGCTTGGGGCTTTCGTGTTTTTCAGGGTATAGGGCGTTCCGCAGCCCTCCCATTTGTACTCGCCCATTTTGTGAAAGGGCAGCAAATCCACCCGCTCAATGTTGGGATAGCGCCTGAGGTAGTCCGCAAGCCGCTCAAGCTTTTCGCTTATCATGGTAACATTCGGAACGAGGACGTGCCTAATCCATACGGGCTTCCCTATGTCGCGCGTGTAATCGAGGGTGTCGAGCGTGTTGCGGCTGCTCATTCCCGTCAGCGCGATTGCGTCCCGCGCATCAAGCTCCTTTATATCAAGCAGAAGCATATCCGCCGTTTCGATTATGTCGTGCGTTTTTCCGAGCGGAAGGCTTCCCGCCGTATCGATTGCCGTGTGCAGCCCGTATTCGTGAAGCAGCCTGAGCAGCTCAAGCACAAAGTCGTGCTGCTCAAGCGGCTCGCCGCCGGATATGGTCACGCCTCCGCGCTTTATATAGCTTCTGTATTCAAGGATTCGGCTCAATACCTCAGCGGCGCTTACCGGACTGCCCTTTTTGAACTCCCATGTGTCGGGATTGTGGCAGTAGCGGCAGCGCAGGCGGCAGCCCTGCATGAATACTATGAACCTTATCCCCGGACCGTCCACAGCCCCGAAGGTTTCGTAGCTGTGAATGTAGCCCATGCTGCTTTCGCTTGTCATCGGTTATCCCGCCCGTCAGAATCTGTCGAAGAAGGTGCGGTGGATTACGTCGAGCTGCTGCTCGCGCGTGAGCTTGATGAAGTTCACGGCGTAGCCGCTTACGCGGATGGTGAGCTGCGGGTATTTTTCGGGGTGCTCCATTGCGTCCATAAGCACCTCGCGGCTCATTACGTTTACGTTTATATGGTGTCCGCCGTCCGCAAAATATCCGTCAAGCAGCGATACGAGATTCTCGTCGCGCTCGCTTTCCGTATTGCCGAGGGCAGAGGGAACGATTGAGAAGGTGTAGGATATTCCGTCCTCCGCGCTGTCGTAGGGCAGCTTGCTGACGGAGCGCATTGACGCAACGCAGCCGTTGGCGTCACGGCCGTGCATCGGGTTCGCTCCCGGCGCGAACGGCTCGCCGAGCTTGCGCCCGTCGGGAGTTGAGCCGGTTTTCTTGCCGTAGACAACGTTGGAGGTTATTGTAAGTATGCTCATCGTCGGCTTTGAGTCGCGGTAGGTGCGGTGGCGCGAAAGCTTGGACATGAAATTGCGCACAAGGTCGGCGGCAATGTCGTCAACCCTGTCGTCGTTATTGCCGAATTTCGGGAAATCGCCCTCGATATTGAAATTGACAATCAGCCCGCGCTCGTCCCTTATCGGGTGAACCTTTGCGTAGCGAATTGCCGAAAGGCTGTCCGTAACAACGGAAAGCCCCGCCATTCCGCAGGCGCTCGTTCTCAAAATCTGCTCGTCATGCAGCGCCATTTCAAGCTTTTCGTAGCAGTATTTATCGTGCATATAGTGGATTACGTTGAGCGTTGAAATATACAGCTTTGAAAGCCATTCCTGAACTTGGTCGAACTTGCGCATAACCTCGTCGTAGTCAAGCGTATCGCCCGTTATCGGCGCAAGCTCAGGGCCAATCTGCTCGCCGCTTTTCTCGTCCCTTCCGCCGTTGAGGGCGTAAAGAAGCGCCTTTGCCAGATTCGCTCTCGCGCCGAAGAACTGCATCTGCTTGCCGATGCGCATTGCCGAAACGCAGCAGGCGATTCCGTAGTCGTCCCCGAATTTCTCGCGCATAAGGTCGTCGTTTTCGTACTGGATTGAGCTTGTCGCCTCGGACATTCTCGCCGCGTAGCGCTTGAAGCCCTCGGGAAGGCGCTGCGACCACAGAATCGTCATGTTCGGCTCGGGCGCAGGGCCTAGGTTTGTAAGCGTGTGCAGGAAGCGGAAGCTCATTTTGGTTACAAGCGTTCTGCCGTCCTGCGCCATTCCGCCTATGGACTCCGTAATCCAAGTCGGGTCGCCGGAAAACAGCTCGTCGTATGCGGGCGTGCGCAGGAAGCGGACAATGCGCAGCTTCATCACAAAATGGTCGATGAACTCCTGAATTTCGCTTTCGGTGTACTTGCCGCTCTTCAAATCGCGCTCCGCGTAAATATCGAGGAAGGTGCTGGTGCGCCCGAGCGACATCGCCGCGCCGTTCTGCTCCTTGACCGAGCCGAGATAGCCGAAATACAGCCATTGAACGGCTTCCTTTGTGTCGGTTGCGGGCTTGGAAATGTCGATTCCGTATGCAAGCGCCATTTCCTTAAGCTCTTTGAGGGCGCGAATCTGCTCGGAAATTTCCTCGCGCAGACGTATGGTGGGGGAGTCCATCAAATCGAGTATCAGGTTGGCTTTCGCCTTTTCCTTCAGCTCGATAAGCCTGTCCGCGCCGTAAAGCGGCAAGCGCCTGTAATCGCCTATTATGCGCCCTCTGCCGTAGGCGTCGGGCAGACCGGTTATAATTCCCGCATGGCGCGCCTTTTTCATTTCGTCCGTGTATGCGTCGAAAACGCCCTCGTTGTGCGTCTTGCGGTATTTGAAAACCTTTTCGACGTCGGCGGGCAGTCTTCTGCCGTATGCCTCAAGCGAGGAGCGAACCATGCGAATTCCGCCGAAGGGCATAATCGCTCTTTTCAGCGGCGCGTCGGTCTGCAGTCCCACAATCTGCTCCAAATCCCTGTCGATATATCCTGCGCCGTGCGCGGATATGGTTGAAATCGTGTTTTCGTCTATGTCGTATACGCCGCCGCGCTCGCGTTCTTCCCTTAAAAGCGCGGAAAGCTCGTCCCACAGGCGCTTTGTTCTTTCCGTGGGCGGCGCAAGAAAGCTTTCGTCCCCCTCATAAGGCGTAACGTTCTTAACAATAAAGCGGCGAACGTTGATTTCTCCGCTGCCCTCAAACGCATTGCTGAGCATTTTAAGCATCTCCTTAAACTTGACGTCGCTGTCAGTTTGCCCATCTGCCGCGCGCGCAATACCGCATGGGTATCCGCGCTGCCTTAATCATAACACGCATAAAGCGCCCGTGTCAACCGTAGTGCAGAAACTAATTTGGTTAATGTTCGTGTTTTTGCCTTTTCGCGTCCGCTTAACCCTCCGCTTTCGCGCTTTTGCTCTTATAAAAGGCGTATGATGAATGAATAATTTTGATGAATATACGAATACTTACCCGCCCGCCCTGCGCTAACTTCCGCTGTACAAAAGGCGGATTTTGCGATATGCTTTCATAAAACAATATCGGGGAGGAATCGCCGTGCCAGTAACCTGCTCCGCCGGAATGTTCCATGTGAGAACAAGCGGCACAAGCCTTGTAATGACGGTAGAGAACGGGCTGCTTTTGCAGCTGTATTACGGAAAGCGCCTGAAGGACGCTGAAATCAAATATCTGCTTGACGCTTACCCTCCGCGCGCTTCTTTTGATACTCCGATGGCGTATCTGCCGCTTGCCGCGCCCGCGGTCGGTACGGGAAGCTATTGCCAGCCGTCGGTGAGCGCCATGCGCCTTAAAACCGGCGATAACGTGACCGATTTGCGCTACCGCTCGCACAGAGTATACGAGGGCAAGCCGGAGCTTGCGCCGCTCCCGTCCTCGCGCGGGCAGTCGAGAACGCTTGAGCTGACGCTGGAGGATTCGGTAACGGGGCTTGTCGCCGTGCTTTCGTACAGTATTTTTCCCGATACGGATGTGATTAGCGTTTCCCGCAGGTATGAAAACGAGGGCGGCGAGCCGCTTCTGCTCAGGGACGCACAGAGCGCGAGTATGCCCCTTCCGGCGGGCAAGCTTGACCTTGTGCATTTCCCGGGCGCGTGGGCGCGCGAAAGAAGTGTAACAAGGCGCGAAATGCGCGCGGGCGAGCAGACCCTGCTCAAATCCTCGCGCGGCGCGAGCAGCCATTCCAACAACCCCTCCGTCATGATAGCCGAAAGAGGCGCGAGCGAGGACTGCGGAAACGTTTACGGTCAGAGCTTTGTGTACAGCGGGGATTTCCTTTGCTGCGCGGAAATGGATAATTACGGCTTTGCCCGCCTGTCAATCGGAATGAATCCCGAAACCTTCTCGTGGATTCTCCCTTCCGGCGAAGCATTTCAGGCGCCGGAGGCGGCAATGCTGTACAGCGATTCCGGTTTTAACGGTTTCAGCCATGAAATGCACCGCTTTGTGCTTTCCCACATCGTCCGCGCGTCTTGGGAAAAGCGCGAGCGCCCGATACTCATAAACAACTGGGAAGCCACCTATTTCAATTTCAACGAGGAAAAAATTCTTAAAATCGCGGGCGAGGCGCGGGAGCTTGGAATTGAAATGTTCGTGCTGGACGACGGCTGGTTCGGGAAGCGCGACAGCGATAATTGCTCCCTTGGCGACTGGAAAGCCGATAAAAGCAAGCTCCCGAACGGGCTTGAGCATCTTGTGAGCGAAGTAACCTCGATGGGGCTGAAATTCGGGCTTTGGTTTGAGCCGGAGATGGTTTCGCCAAACAGCGAGCTTTACCGCGAGCATCCCGACTGGTGCCTTCATGCCGAGGGCAGACCCCGCACAGAGGCGCGCAGTCAGCTTATTCTCGATTTGTCGCGGGACGAGGTTGCCGAGTATGTGTATAAATCCGTCGCGTCCGTCCTGCGCGGCTGCGATATCACCTATGTGAAATGGGATATGAACCGCAATATGACGGAGGGCTTCAGCCCCGCGCTTCCGCCCGAAAGGCAGCTTGAAACGCATCACAGGTATATGCTCAACCTGTATCGCGTTTTTGCGCGCCTGAATGACGAATTCCCGAATGTGCTTTTCGAGGGCTGCTCCGGCGGCGGCGGAAGGTTTGATTTGGGTATGCTTGCGTTCATGCCGCAGATTTGGACGAGCGACGATACAGACCCTATGGAGCGCCTGAAAATCCAGTACGGAACTAGCTTTTTCTTCCCGCCCTCCGCTATGGGCGCGCACGTAAGCGCAAGCCCGAACCATCAGACGGGGCGCGCGACAAGGATGAAAACAAGGGGAGAGGTTGCGCTTGCGGGCAATTTTGGCTTTGAGCTAGACGTAAGCAAGCTTTCCGACGAGGACAAAGCGGAGGCAAAGCGCCTTACAGCGTTTGTAAAGCGCCGCCGCTCGCTCATATCCGGCGGAACATTCACCCGTCTTTCCTCGCCCTTTGAAAACAATCTGACTGCGTGGCAGTTTGCTGACAAGCATGAAAAGCCGCAGAGCGTTATCATCTGCGCTTATCGCCTGCTTGCCGAGCCGAACGGAAGGGTGCTTTCCGTTCACGCGCAAGGCTTGGATGAGAAGGCGGATTACCGCGACATCGCTTCCGGCAAGGTGTATTCCGGCGGCGCTCTTATGTATGCGGGGCTTCCGATTCCGGAGCTTTGCGGCGATTTTGACAGCAGGGTGATAGAACTGGAAAAGGTCAAAAGCAAAGACTGATTAAGCCCGCCCCGAAAGCCGCCCGCCGCGGCGTATGCGCGCGTGAAGCGCTCGTTATTTTTAAGGTAAGCTGCCTACTATGCTGAAATAACCAATTATATGCACATAAAACGCGCCGAAGCGGAAGCCAATCCACCGCGGCGCGTTTGTTTTTTGGAATTGCGCAATGCCGCCTATTTCGTCCTTTGCGGCGTAATGCGGGTGAGAAACAGCCCGTGCTTATTGCAGTAGGCGTATACGTCGGCGGCGCCTCTTATGAAAAAGCGCGCCTCGGCGTTCTGCTCAGGTTAGAGCTTGACGGTGTTTATCCTGTCGGCGGTTATCACGGAAATGAAGGAAATGTAATGCTCCTTCTCCCTCGGATGCTTCATTGATATGAAGTATTCGTTTTCGACTCGCTCGGTTTCGATTTCGTGTTCATCGTCGGGCTGCTCCGGCTCAAGCGGGGGAAGCGACGCTCCGCAGCAGCAGAACGAGCCTTCACCGAGCGCGTAGAATGAGTTGCCGCAGATTGGGCAAACATAGTGCCAGCCGCGCCGCATATTTCCCGCCCTGTTCCTGTTTTCGCATATGCTTCCCGAAAACAGTTCCGCGACCGACACCTTTAGCGCCCTTGCAAGCGGCTCAACGAGCGTTATATCGGGCAGACCGCGCCCCGTTTCCCACTTTGATACGGCTTTATTCGTTATCATAAGCGTGCTTGCGAGCGTTTTCTGCGTTATTCCCGCCCGCTCGCGCAGCGTTTTGATGGTTTCTCCTGAAATATATCCTGCCATAATTCTTCATCCTTTCTTATTTGGCACAATCGGAGCATACCGCCTTTCTGCCGTTTATTCAACCTACGCTTAGTAGAGCGGGCGCAAAACTCCGTTTCTTTTGCCGCTTTATCGTTTGATTTGCCGAAGTATTGCTTACATCCGCGGCGGAATTATTGACGACACGGCGGCTGATTGTGCAGCCCTTAGCGCTTCTGCGCCTTGCGCGTATGAAAAATCTGTTGTATAATGATATATGGAAAGTTAATTTATTCGCAAACTACGTTAGGAGGAGATTTCAATGGGACTGGTTTCCGCAAAGGATATGCTCCGCAAGGCGGCGGACAATGGTTATGCCGTAGGCCATATTAACATCAATAACCTTGAGTGGACGAAGGCTGTCCTCAGCACCGCGCAGGAGCTGAGCGCGCCCGTTATCTTAGGCGTCAGCGAAGGCGCGGGCAAGTATATGGGCGGCTTTAAGGTCGTTGCCGACATGACCAAGGCGCTCGTTGACTGCATGGGCATCACCGTCCCTGTCGCGCTGCATCTCGACCACGGCACCTATGAAGGCGCCAAGGCGTGCATCCGCGCCGGTTTCTCCTCCGTTATGTTCGATGGAAGCAAATACCCCATCGACGAAAATATCGCCAAGACTAAGGAACTCAAAACCATCTGCGACTTCCTCGGGCTTTCTCTTGAGGCTGAGGTTGGAGCAATCGGCGGCGAAGAGGATGGAGTTATCGGCGGCGGCGAAGTTGCTGACCCGCTGGAGTGCAAGCGTATCGCCGATTTGGGCGTAACCATGCTTGCTGCCGGCATTGGCAACATTCATGGCAAGTATCCCGACAACTGGGCGGGGCTTAACTTTGACGTTCTCAAGCAGATTCACACCATCACTACGGGTATGCCGCTCGTTCTGCATGGCGGCACGGGCATTCCTGCCGATATGATTAAGACTGCTATCTCCCTCGGCGTTGCGAAGATTAACGTTAATACCGAGTGCCAGTGGTCTTTCCAGAAGGCAGTCCGCGCCTATATCGAGGAGGGCAAGGATCTTGTCGGCAAGGGCTTCGACCCCCGCAAGCTTCTCGCTCCCGGCGTACAGGCAATCAAGGACACCGTCAAGGAGAAGTTCGAGCTGTTCGGATGCATCGGCAAGGCTTAATCGCCATTGCATAAATCATAATCCAATCGCCGGAAAGCATTGCGCTTTCCGGTGCTTTTTTTGTATCGTCGGGTTCTTATGGGGCGTACCTCCGCCCCTGCAGCGCGTCCAAGACGCACCGCGTAGCGAGGAAAACGCTTTTTCCGCTCGACGAGCCGTCAAAGAAAATCTGAACGCGCGTCGTGTCGGAAATATAGGGCAAGTACACCGGGTTTATAAAGCCGTCATGCAGCTTTAAGCGGGGCAATTCTTTCACCTCTTTTATAATCGACTCTGCTAAACGCTGACCTTCCTTCACACGCCTCGCCTCTGTCATGGCGTGGCGTTTTCTTTGTCGCTTACTATTTCAAGCGTAAAGTCGCCTCCGGTATTAACGGTCGCGCTCACATCCTGCTGTGGCTTCCCGTATGCGTATTCGATGATAAGCCGCGCTGCCGATATTATATCCTTCGCCTCGTTTATCTCCGGTTTTTCGATTATGGCAATAACCGCCTTTAGCGTATCGATGCTCTTTTCCTTGGCAAGCCTCTTGAATTCCTCAGGCGTTTTCGGTCTGCCGGTACTGTTCCCGCTTGCGCCCTTGATAAAACGTCCTTTTTCATCCCTGTTAGCAGGCACTTCTTGTCACCTCCCGTCTGTTTCTCTGCAATCAAAAAGCGCTATGCAATGTTTGCATAACGCGCGGCGTGGTTATTGGCTATTCATACAGTTGTTAAATATGGTGCTATTTAACAAGCATAGAATCTGCTTATCGGTTCTGTTTCATATCTGTATTTACGGCTATCATCTCCAAAGTGCCGTTGCCTCGGTAAACTATATGGCGTTCGCCGCCTTTGTCTATGATTCGCCATTCTTCGTCCTCGTTTGCGCCAATCGGAAAAACAGTCATACAGCTTTCATCGTCAAACGCAAACAACAAATCTCCGTCCTCAGAACACTCTGCGCTTTTTATTACCGCACTTGCTCTTTCGAGCTTCTTTGCGCGCTCGTCATACATACTTATAGGTTTTTTGTCTGCCGACTTGTTAAATTCCTCTTGCGTTGTATTGGAATCCGGCAGATACATATCATTGACACACAAAAGCGGTACGCCATGCAAGCTCACACGAACGGGGCATTCAGCGTGAATGTGAAAATCGCCATCCTCATTCTCGCTATCTTTCGACGCAAAAACGATACATGGCATATCAGCGGCTCGATAAACTCGATAAATATGCATTCCCAACGTTTTCTGAAGAATCTGCGTCATCTTTTTTTGTTTGCTCTTGTCCATCTTTTGCCCTTCCGATACTCGTTATAGCTTTTTGCTTCCTCAGTAATTTCTTGATATGACATATGCTTCCCTGTAATGTCGTGATGAAATCCTTGTCCGGAATCTTTTGTCATCTTCAAGGCAGCTTTTATGCTGTTCGTCTGCCGATTCTGCGCTTGATTATTTCTCGGCGTGCCTTTTTTCTGCTTGCCGATATGTCCGCCTCTCCCGCCCATATCTTACACCTTTTTGCTCCTTCGTTCAATGCTTTTGTAAAAAGCCTCAACGGGAATGATGTTTCCCCTGCATTCTTTCGGAACGTTTCCGAAGAATAGAATGCATTCCGGTTTGAGCCTTTCCAGCATTGCGTCATAGCCGAGCATAAAGGCGGCTTTTGTGTCGTTTGCCCTCTGCGTCCCTACGCTTGATACGCTTACAATGCTGTTTTCCGGCTCGCCGTCAAAGCAATATTCAAAGCTGCTCCGTCCTGCCCAGCAGATTGTAGGAATAACAATGATTCCGGCTTTCTGCCAGTATGCTCCGCACCAGTGCTTGCGATAATGGCTGTAAATATTGAGAGCAAACGGTACATCTGAATAAAGCGAGAAGTCGGGAGCAATCACGCACCCTGCCGCTTTCAGCAAAGAAATATAGGCTGTCGGGCGCGTCCAGAGCCGCAGCCCCGCCGCGTTCAATTTTTATATGCAAAAGCCGCCTTCCCCGAAATGGAGAAAGCGGCGTAATGCCCGATTGTTCAGTTTAACTCTTAGATACTCTCTAAGAGCTGCCGAAAAATGAAAAGTCCCGCCGTGGTTCGCGGTGCGCATTAAGCGCCCTAAGCGTGGCGGGCTCGCTCACTTTTGTTTGGTTGCCTTGCGCCTAATCGAGCGGAATATCCTCAACCTGCGCCCTGACCTCAAGGCAGTAAAGGTATTCGCCCATAGCTTTAGCCTGCTTTGTCAGCAGCTCAAGCGAGCAAAGCGGAGCGAATGAAAGCGTTCCCGCCCCATGCTTCACAAGCATTTGGTGAAGCTTCTGATAGCGGATTTTCGTCTGAAAGTATTCGGCTCTGAACCGCTCTTTGTAGTCTGCGGATTCCATCATCGGCTCGGTTTCGATAAGGCTTTGAAATATCATGGTTATTCTCCTCTCGTTTTCGGGCATGAAAAAACCGCGCCCGCTTTGGGTGCGGCTTAATCATTTCTCCTCATTCTTTCGATTTCTTCTAAGCTCAAATATGTTGAGAAATGGTCGAAGCTTTTACAATCTTGACACTCAAAAGTAAAAGCTGCGCGTGTTTCATGGTAAGTTTCAATTTTTACGTTACTGCTGCCACACTTTGGACAACGCGGGGGTTTCCGAGTCTCAAAGTATTCACACTCGACTAAATCCCAACCGGTCATATTCTTCCCTCCTCTTTGAGCTTCTTTATAAAGGCGTTTTCCGCTGCGTATGCCTCGCTTTCAAAAAGCGACAAATTGTTTTGGACATACTCAACAGTATACTGTCGGAACTGCTCTATATGCATTTTCTCATGCACTATCGTTCTTGTCAACTCCTCTTTTGAAACAAACGCTTTAGGGAAAAAATCAATACGCTTAATATCCTGACCGTCCGCTCTGCCCGTTTTTGCGAACGTGTCTCTCAGCTTTTCAGGGTCAAAATCCAAAACGATTCTTATTCCTTTAAGGCTTATACCGTACTCTTTAGCAACCTCGCGAATGTGCTTTTTGCTCATCCTTTCGGGCAATTCGGCATAGATATCAGAGTTGCCTGCTCGCCTGTAAAGCCCTTTGCCCTGCTCCGCCTTCCACTCCCTATACGTCATATCGCCTCTGACCTTGACGAACTCGCCCGTTTCGGGGTCGCGCGCCCAGCGGGAGGAATCCTTTTCGAGCGCCTTCAAATCGTCGTCATCGGGCTTTGTGGTACATCTGCACCAAGGATGAACAGGCGGATAATTCTTGCCCACCTTCTTTTCGGAAAGGGAGAAGCTTTCGCCATCCATAGCGCCGCATTTTGCGCAGGTTCGCGCCTCAAGCGCCGAAACAAAAACGTAGCGCTCAAAGCCCGCGTCCTCGTATGCCTGAGCGATTGCCTGATTTGCGGCATAGGCGCTTTCCGTGCGGATGAGGCGGTTCGTTGCAAGCTCGTCGGACTGGCTGAGCTTGTACATTTCGCGATACGTTTCATCGCTCGTTCTGCCCATCATCAGGTTTTCGAGCATTGCGCCCCGAAGGCTCGCGGCAAGATTGCCCGCGCCGCCCCAGATTCGGGACGAATAGTTTCCACCGCTCCAGCGCTGCCTCAAGACCTCCGAAACGGCGTTTGAATCCATGCCGTCATATGGCATTAAGCGCCCTACGCTCATCTGGATATCATAGCTTGTCCTGCCGTGCGCCTCCTGCATAACGCGCTGCATAACTTCTTTTGTCGCGCGCTCCTTTACATCGGCAACCTCGGCGACGGAAACCGCTATTGAATCGCTCATCGCCTGAGCGTTCTTAATCCTGCCTGCCCTGCATACTCTTTCTGCAAAGGCGCTTATTAAGGAGGCTTTTGTGTGGAGTATGACGTTTATCAGGATATTGCCACGCGCACCGAGGGCGATATATACATCGGCGTTATCGGGCCTGTAAGAACCGGCAAAAGCACGTTTATAACGCGCTTTATGGAGGAAGTCGTCCTGCCGAGGATGGATGAAGGCGCGCATAAAAAGCGCGCGGTTGACGAGCTGCCGCAGATGGGGAGCGGCAGAACTGCCATGACGACGCAGCCGAGCTTTATTCCGTCCCGCGCGGCTGAGGTGAATCTTCCGTCAGCCGGTAAGGTGCGTTTGCGGCTCGTTGACAGCGTCGGTTTTATGGTGGACGGAGCGCTCGATGGGGGCGAGGACGGCGACAGAATGGTTCATACGCCATGGTCGGACGAGGAAATACCGTTCACGCAGGCGGCAAAGGTCGGAACGGAAAAGGTTATGAAGGAACACGCGACGATTGGCGTCGTCATAACCGCCGACGGCAGCTTTGGGGAAATTGAGCGCGACAGCTTTGTTGACGCCGAGGGCAGGATAATCGCGCAGATGAAGGCGCTTGGAAAGCCGTTTGTCGTCCTGCTCAACTCCGCCGAGCCGAATGCCGAGCGCGCCGTAAGGACGGCAAAGGAAATTGCGTCGCACCACGGGGTTGCGGTAACGCCGCTTAATCTTTCCGAAATTACGGAGGATGAGATTGAGGGCGTATTGCAGTCGATTCTTCTCGCCTTTCCGCTGCGCGAAATACGAATCAAGCTGCCCGATTGGTTCTATGCGCTTGACGACGAGCATCCCGTTATCCGCGAGGCGCTGGAAAACGCCCAAAGGCTGGGCGCGGAAAGCGTCAGAATGCGGGACGCGGGAATGGTAAAATCCGTTTTCGCCTCTGCGGAGGCAACAGACGGGCTTGTTAACGAGGAAATGAGCCTCGGAACGGGCGGCGTTACCTTTGAGCTTCACGCCCGCGACGGCGCGTTCAACAGGGTTCTGAGCGAGGAGTGCGCCCTCCCGATTGCCGACGACGCGCATCTGCTGTCCCTGATGAAGGAGCTTATGCACGCAAAGGCGGAGTACGACCATGTTGCGGACGCGATGAAAAGCGTTAAGGAAACCGGCTATGGGCTTGTTATTCCCGCTATGGAGGAACTGACCCTGAGCGAGCCGGAAATGGTTCGCCAAGGCAGCCGCTACGGGGTAAGGCTTCGCGCTACAGCGCCGAGCCTGCACATAGTCAAGGCTGATATCAACATGGAGGTTTCGCCGCTTGTCGGAACGGAACAGCAGTCCGAGGAATTTGTCGCCAACCTACTCAAAAAGTACGAGGAGGACCCAAAGGCAATCTGGCAGACGGACTTTTTCGGCAAACCCCTGCACGAAATGATGCGCGAGGGTCTTTCCGGAAAGCTGACAAGAATGCCTCCCGAAACGCAGGAAAAGCTTCAGGAAACCCTGAGCAAAATCGTCAACGAGGGCAGCGGCGGCATGATTTGTATATTGTTGTGAGCATGAAAAGCTGATAGCGAAGCCGCAACGCCGTGCAGTTTTAGCTCGGCTTCTGTATGCTGGTTTGGGTGATAGTGCGGGCGTTTCGATTTAGGTCGCAATGATTCTAACGTTCCATCGTAACGGTTCAGCCAAAAGTAGATGTATGAACGAGCTTTGTTGTACTTTCTGCTTGCTTTCGCCACACCGTGCTTGAGGGAATAATTCATCAGGGATTGCTTGTACCTCATGTCTTGTGTTATGCTGTTCATGAAGGATGAGGCTCCTTTCGGCTTTTGTTGTCTGCAACTCAACTATAACCGATTTCGCCTCGTCCTTCATTCTTTTTTTCATTTGTCCAAGATGTATTGTAGCGCTACAGCTGAATTTGTAAAATGTTATATCGCTCGTTGACTTTGCGACTGCCCGATTGTATAATGATAAAAGTTATATCCAAGCCAAGAGTGGGACGGAATACGTCCCACTAGTGGATGCGGTTTACTATGAAAGGAGCTGTCCGAAGATGGCTGAAACTAAGAATAAGATGATTTTGAGCGAATCTGGCTATAAAAAGCTGCAGGAGGAGCATGAATACCTTACCACCGTTAAGCGCAACGAGGTTGCGGAGCAGATTTCCATCGCCCGCGGCTTTGGCGACCTTAGTGAAAACGCCGAGTACGACGAGGCGAAGAACGAGCAGAGCCGCCTTGAGGCGCGCATTGCGGATATTGAGAATACCCTTCGCACCGCCGAGGTAATCGCGGACGAGGATATCACCACCGACCGCGTGAACATCGGCACGAGCGTAACGGTCAAGGATATGGAGGACGGCGAGCAGGAAACGTACAAAATCGTCGGCGCTACCGAATCCGACCCGCTTGAAATGAAGATTTCCAACGAATGCCCCATCGGCAAAGCGCTCATCGGCGCGAAGAAAAACGCTATTGTCGAGGTCGAGGTTCCGGACGGAACGCTCAAGCTGAAGGTGCTCAAGATAGAGCGCCACTAATCCAATATAATACATCGCAAAGGAGCGCTTTTTATGTCCGAAATTACTCGTCCCGAGCTTACGGAGCAGGAGCAGATACGCCGCGAAAAGCTTGCCCGCCTTCAGGATGCGGGGCAGAACCCTTATGAGATTGTCCACTATGACCAGACTCATCACGCCAAGGAAATCATTGATGATTTTGAGGCGCTCGACCAGAAAACCGTGTCGATTGCCGGCAGAATGGTCAGCCGCCGCGTAATGGGTAAGGCGAGCTTTGCGCATATGCTGGATGGCTCCGGTCAGATTCAGCTCTACGTTTCGCGAGACGGTATCGGCGAGGAAGCCTACGCCGCGTTCAAGCAGTACGATATCGGGGATATCATCGGCGCTCGCGGCTTCGTTTTCAAAACGAAAACCGGCGAAGTTTCCGTTCATGTTACCGAGCTTACGCTGCTGTCAAAATCCCTGAAGCCGCTGCCTGAAAAATTCCACGGGCTTACGAATCAGGATTTGAAGTATCGTCAGCGCTATGTCGATATGATTATCGATCCGGACGTCAAGGACGTATTCGTAAAGCGCAGCAAAATTATTGCCGCAATCCGCGAATTCCTTGACGGACGCGGCTACCTTGAGGTTGACACCCCGATTCTCCAGACTCTGGAAATCGGCGCGAGCGCCCGCCCCTTCAAGACGCACCATAACACGCTTGATATTGATATGTATCTTCGCATTGAAACGGAGCTGTATCTCAAGCGCCTTATCGTCGGCGGAATGGAGAGGGTATACGAAGCAGGAAGAATATTCCGCAACGAGGGTATGGACACCCGCCATAATCCTGAGTTTACCTCCGTTGAAACCTATCAGGCTTACGCGGACTATAAGGAAATCATGTGCCTTGTCGAGGAGCTTTACGACTTTGTCGCCAAGAAGGTTACAGGCTCGACCAAGGTCATGTATCAGAATCAGGAAATCGACCTTACCGCACCGTGGCCGCGCCTTACAATGGCAGAGGCTGTAAAGAAATTCACGGGAATCGACACGGCTGCATGGAAAACCGACGAGGAAGCGCGCGGCGTGCTCACCGAAAAGAACGTGCATTTTGAAAACGGCGCTACCAAGGGCGACTGCCTTGTTGCTCTCTTTGAGGAATTCGTTGAGGAAAAGCTCGTTCAGCCGCACTTCATTTACGATTATCCCGTTGAGGTTTCGCCCCTTGCCAAGCGCAAGAAGGACGACCCGATGTTCACCGAGCGCTTCGAGTTCTTCTGCTGCGGCGGCGAGCTGGGCAACGCGTTCAGCGAGCTGAACGACCCTATCGACCAGCGCGAGCGCTTTGAAAAGCAGGTTATCGCGCGCAGGGCGCAGGGCTTTACCGAGGCTGAAATCGACGAGGATTTCGTCAACGCGCTTGAATACGGAATGCCGCCTACAGGCGGACTCGGCTTCGGGCTTGACCGCCTTGTCATGCTCCTCACCGACAGCGCTTCAATCAGGGACGTGCTTTTGTTCCCCACGATGAAGCCATTGGGATGAATGTCGGAAAAGACGAGGCTTTGAAAACCAGAAAGCCAAGGTGCATGACGATTTTGTACTGATATTCATGCAAGATAGGTCTGCAATAAACGAGAAGAACACCCGAAATGAGAAATCGTTTCGGGTGTTCTCGCGCAGCGGCAGAAAGTCATTCCGTGCCGTTTTGTATTATTCGATTCCGTTGTACCCGAATTTCTCTGCGTGTCCGAGCAGATACAGAAACGCAAAAGCCGGTATCCGAATTAACTTCTTTCCGCACGGCGTGTTGTTGGTTCCGAAATCATCTGCATTCTTTGTTACGACAATTGCGACAGAAGCGTCTGCACACAGCTGTGAAATGACGTCGTCATCAGCAATCGGCGCTTGCTCTCGATATTTTACTTCAACAAGGATATTTCTGATGTTGGGGTATTCGACAACAACATCAATTTCTTTGTTTTTTCGCCCGCCGCGATAATACCCTACAGAAGTTGCTTTTTGGTAGTAGAACGCGGCAATGTGCTTATAAACTGCCGTCTCAACAATCTTTCCCATTTCAGCAGGGTTGCTCAGCAAGGCATCATCCATCAGTACTGCATTACGAATGGCAGCATCGGCAATATAAATCTTTGGTCGTGCTTTGAGAACCTTTTTTCCTGCCATATCGACAGGCCAGCTTTGATAAATCAAGTTTGCGCTTTCCAGATATTGAATGTAGTTTTCGACCGTCGGGCGTGTTACTCCATTGAGCTCCTTGGCGATTGCGTCCAGAGAAACAACCTCGGAGGATACGTTGCAAAGGTACAAAAATATGCGTTCAAGTTCTGTAGCGTTCCGTATTTTATAAAGAGAAGGCAAATCCCTTTTAAGGACCTTGTCAACAACGTCATCCCGCATAATTTGCTGAGCCAATATATCGTTATCTGCAAGCGCGAGTTCGGGAAATCCTCCAACCTGCAAGTATCTGTTGAAGTACTTTTGAACCTTTGAGAGCTGCAGCATGATTTGTGTTCGTTCTTGCTGGGAAATACTCGCCATGGTGGATACCTTAAAGTCTATTGGCAAGTCCGGCTTATTCAGCTTCTGAGATTCATCCTTCGTCTTGGAATTGCTTTCATTCATCAGCAATTCGCAATACTCGTAAAAGGACATTGTCGGAACTTGAATTACAGACCAGCGACCCGCTCCGCTTTCCTGATTTCCCTTCATCAATGCGGGACTTGCCGAGCCGGTTGCAATCACATGAGTTTCCGGCTTCATATCATAGATGGCTTTCAGCCATTTATCCCAATCCTGCGCATATTGGATTTCGTCAAAAAAATAGTATACATCCTGATTTGCATAGATGTTTTCGTGATAGCATTCCAACACCTCCTGAAAAGCGCTGAGCTTAAGCATCGGATGGTCCATGGAAATGTATACGATTTTCTGCGGAGAGCAGCCTTCGGAAAGCAGTGCTTCAATCATTTGATACAGTATCGTCGTTTTCCCGACGCGCCGAGTTCCTGTCAAAACGATTGTGCGGCGAATAGTGCTTATGTTAAGGCGCTTCATTGCTTCGTAAAATGCAAAGCGCTTATATGTTCTGGAAAGTCTGGGATTAACTGTGCCGTTTTTCCACCAAGGATTATAGGCGGTCAGAACCTTCAGGATTCCTTCTTTGCTTGTAATTGCCATTTCAACACCTTCCTTCACGACAAATTGTACCTGTTATCTTCAAGTTTGTCAACATTTACTATAAGTATGCTTTATATTATTGCTTGCAAAGTTGAAGATTATGCTCTGAAATGTGTGCTGCGTCAGCAGAGGCGATTCTGAGATGGTGTTATAAGGGCTGTTGCGAAAGAATTGTTGATACTATTATATGCGCTTCTTAATTCTGCCCGCTGATTTTTCAGCGGGTTTTTTCTGCGAATTCGACTTTTCTTGTTTTTCATTGTTATTTCGTGAGTTCCGTGTTATAGTATGTAGTGTGTGTTTGTATGGGAAATGAATATCGGCGTCAAGGCGCGCTTTATGTCAGACAAAGGTATGGCTAACGGCATGGATTGCGCGTGGCGAGGCGGTATAATGGCAAAATTATATATTCGTGCAGAATCGGCAAGCGCCGGCTTTGCAGAGCTGAAACGCCTGAAACGGAAAGGCAATCGGCTTCAATGTATGATAGAGCCCCGACTGTCGAGGCTCTGTCTTTTATATTCAGGGTGAGTTTCTGAATTTCGCGCAGTCTGCGCAGCCGGAAAAGCGCGAAATGACAACCAAAGAGTGGAGAACAGCATGAAGCAAGCGGAACTGTTCGGCAGATTAAGCGAATATGGAGCCGATATCGGCGGCGTCCGCAGTCGGTTCAAAGATAATGCCGATTTGTATAAGGCTTGTTTCCTGTCGCTGCTTCATGGCGCAAGCATAACTCAGCTGCAAAAGGCACTCGCGTCCGAAAATTACGAGCAGGCGCTTGAAGCGGCGCGCGAGCTTAAAGGAATTGCCGAAAATCTCGGACTGACGCCGTTTTGCAACGCGGTCTGCGTGCTTTATGAATCCCTCAAAAATAAGAATTACGACGGCGCTCGCGCTGAAATTGACGCCGTGAAGCGCGAATTTGCGCGCCTTGAAAACCTGCTTCCGGATTATACCGATGAAGAAAGCCGAAAAAACGCAAGCGCGCCCTGCGAAACCAAAGACGACGCGCCTAATAAAGAGCCGAAGAAGCCTGCGCGAAAACGCGTAAAGGGGAAGCTGCCGCAATGGCGGTTTGCCTTGCTTGCCATCGTTTCGCTCCTGCTTGTTATTTCCTTCGGCGCGGTTATGTTCATAAACCTGATTGGCAAGTTTTATAGCAATATTGACGTTCAGAGCGCAAGCCATCTGGAGGAAATCAATTATCAGATTAGGCTTTATATTGAAGGCGAGATTGAAAACGATTGGCAGGTTGCTTACGGAATCCGCAATGCCTTTATCCACAACGTCAGGGATAATGATGATACGAATATAAGCGAGTTCCTGACCGGCGCAAGGGATGTATGGCAGGTTGACGATATAATTATTTTTACTGACGACGGAAGCGGAGTCAGAACAAACGGAGAAAAACTGGCAAACGATGTTGCGTCAAGCACAATTCTCAATGCAATTCGCTATGGAGAGAACACATCAATAATCCAGTCAACGATTATCTATACAATTCCAATCGAAACAGAGCTTTCCATGAACGGCTCAAGAATTGCCGCGCTTTCCGTTGAGCGAAATCTGCAATCCTTTCTGGACAGCATGGAGTTTTCATCGTTTGGCGGCGAGGCAAACGTATACTTAACGGAGAACACCGGAAAGATTATCAGCCGGCTTACAACGGAGGGCGCAGCCCGAACGTTCAATATTACATCGGAATTTCAGAAGGGCGAATTCGTTTGCTTAACCAATCCTGAGCTGACGGCTGAGGACGTTTTCTCCTCTCGCGGCTCAACGACCTTCCGCCTGTCCCGCGCAGATTCTACCGATTATGTGGTTATAACGCCAATCATAACCAGGCTTGAAGAAATGCGCCTGGTTTATATTGTTCCAGAGCTTATCGTCAACGAAACGATGGACAGGTTCAAAAACGGCATAATACTTCTCGGCGTCAGCATACTGTCCGTTCTTCTTGTGATTATAGTTGCTGTGTTCATAATCGTATATAAAACCCGCAAAAGGCAGTTTGACAAAGCGATTATCTCCCGCGAGCATACGTTTGACCAGCTTGTAACGAACACGCAAACCGCATTTTCCCTCTTGTCAACGCGGCAGGAGGAGCCTGTCTATACCTCCGCGAACGCCGCCGCGATAATCGGCGCGCCGCTCGGACGCCTGCGGCGGACGGAAAACGGTTTTCAATTTACAAATGCGGACGGCAGCCAGCCGGAGACTATGCGCGAAATCAACCGCGCCCTGTCGGAATGGGACGGAAAAAGCAAGTTTTCAAGCGGATATATTGCGCGCTCAGGCGAAGCCGCAAGCGGATATTATGAGATATTTCTGTATCCCGCGACTGACAATGAAGATGAATACATAACTATTATTCAGGATGTGACTCAGCAATTCGAGCGCGAGGAGGCTGCCAAGAACGCGCTTGCAATGGCGGAGCGGGCGAACGCGGCAAAGTCGAGATTCCTGTCCAATATGTCCCATGATATCCGCACTCCGATGAACGCCATCGTAAACATGACGAAATTCGCCAAGGAAAACAAAAACGACCCCGCTTTGCTCGATAAATATCTGAGCACAATCAGCGAATCCTCCGACCATCTTTTGCAGCTAATCAATGATGTTTTGGACGTCAGCCGCATAGAGAGCGGGCAGGCTGTCATTGAGTCGCTGCCCTTCGATATCAAGTCGGAGCTGAGCAGGCTTGTCGATATAATCCTGCCCTTGTGCCAGAACAAGCGGCAGTCCTTCAAGGCCGATTTCGGCAATCTTCGGGCAAGGAATGTGCTGGGCGACAGGCTCAAGCTGTCGCAGGTGCTGATGAACCTGCTTGGCAACGCCGTCAAGTTCACGCCCGAGGGAGGCAAAATCTGCTTTACCGCCTGCGACCTTCCTTCTCTGCGCGCGGGAATCGCCGCTGTCCGCTTTACCGTCAGCGATAACGGAATCGGCATTCCGGCAGACAATATAAAGAACATTTTTGAGGCTTTTGTACGCGTTGACGATAAGCGGGTAAGCAGTATTGAGGGAACGGGGCTTGGCTTGTCAATCTGCCACAATTATATTGAAGCAATGGGCGGCAGAATTAATTGCCAAAGCGAAGAAGGAAAGGGCAGCACGTTTACGGTTGAATTGTTCTTTGAGGAAACGGAAACCATATCGCCCAAAAGCACTTACGGAAAAAAGCGTGAGGAAATGCCCTTTGCCGGAGTTAAGTGCCTTTTATGCGAGGATAATGCCGTCAATCAGCTTATTGCTAAAACGCTGCTGCAAAGGTTCGGCATGGAGGTTGACGTTGCGTCTGACGGGCGTGAGGGCGTTGAGCGCTTTGAGCGCTCCGACGACGGACGCTACGACGTCGTCTATATGGACATTCAAATGCCCGTCATGGATGGCTATGAGGCGAGCGTTGCAATCAGGCGCTGCTCGCATCCGCAGGCGAAAACCATTCCCATCATCGCCATGACGGCGAACGTTTTCGCGGAGGATGTTGAAAAGGCGCGGAGCTGCGGAATGAACGGTCATCTTGGGAAACCTATTAGCACGGAGGACTTGATTCTTGAAACCGAAAAGGTACTTAAAAGGCAGAATGGAGAGTAATACAAATGAAAAGAATTGCCGCGTTTACCCTGTGCCTGCTTCTTGCGCTCAGCCCCGCGCTGTGCCGCGCTCAGACGATGAATGCAAAAGCGGACGATGAGATTTTAACCTACACGCCGATAAACGAGGAAAAGACGACCCTGCTTGTCGGCACTAACGGTAATATTTACATAAGAAAGCTTCTTGCCGCATTCAACGAGCGCAATCCGGATATTCAGGCTGTTGAGATTACAATGACGACGGGTACCGGCACGGCGCGCCCGATGGCAAACGACGTTGCGAGCGGCAATGCGCCTGACATCCTGTTTTCAGCCGCCGGATATTTTGGCGCCGAGCAGACTCTCAAGTATTTTCAGAATCTATCCGATAATCCCGTTGTGCAGCATTATCAGGCAGAGGCGCTGGAACGCCTTGTCGTAAACGATAATGTATACTGGCTGCCGGGACCCTCCGCAATCACCTGTATGCTGTATAACAATACGCTGTTTCAGCAGTACGGCTGGGAAGTTCCAAAGACCTTTGATGAATTTGTCGCCCTGTGCAACCAAATCAGGAAGGATACCGACGGGACGGTTCAGCCTTGGAATCCAAACGCGAAATATGAAACGAACTTCAACGCCGTGACAACCGCCTTCACATATGAGGAGCTGTTCGGCGGCTTGAATAACCGCCGCTGGTACGAGGATTTCTGCGAGGGCAAGGAGACCTTTGCGGGGCATATGGAGCCGTATTATGAAATGCTCCAGACCCTTATCGACAACGGGATTCTGCTTGAGGAGCATTTCTCTTACAGCGCAACAACGCGCGGCAAAGAGTTCATTGAAGGGCAGATTGCTATGTATAATTATCAGGTGGGCACGACACGCTCCGATATATACGATATCCGGTATATGCCGTTCCCGTGTACGGTCGGCGATGAAGGCTTCCTTGTTGATGATATCAATTCCGTTCTCGGCTTGCCAATTCGTGAGCATACGCAGGCGGAGCAGGACGCAGTTCAGCGCTTTCTCGAATTCTACACCTCCGCAGAGGGGCAGGACATATTTATAAACGATACCCTTATGTTCAGCAACGTTAAGGATATACCACTCAATAACGCTGATTACTTGGGCGGCATAACGGAGGCCGTTCGCGACGGAAGGCATTTCTCGCAGCTTTCCTTCAGCTCGCCAAATACCCTGTCCAAAGTCAGCTTCACAAATGACGCAAAGGCAATGCTTCTCGGCGAAAAGACCGCCGCGCAATGCATTGCGGATATTGATGCCGCGCCGCTAAAGTCAATAAACGTGCAGCCGCCGGAGGCGATTGTAACCGTAGCGGAGGACTTTGGCATTCTTGACACCTCCATGCTGATGGCGGATATGTACAGGGAAAAGGCGCGCGCGGATATCGGGCTTATTCCCAACAATGTCGTTTATCGCGGCAATATCATGCGTATATATTCAGGCGGGCTGAACGCGGACGATATCAAAGCGCTCAAACCGCGCTCCTTTGACAATAAGGCTGCGCTCATCAAGGTATCAATGACAGGGCAGCAGCTTCTGGACGCGCTTACGCACATTTCCGGCTATGGCAATGTCGAGGAACGCGCCGTCTATGCATTCTCCGGTCTTAAATGCACAATCGCGCCTTGGGCTGCGCAGGACGAGATGTATGTGTCGGTAACGCTTGCGGACGGCTCTGCGATTGATGCGGGCAAGCTTTACACCGTCGCAATCTGGCAAGGAACGGTAAGCGATGAATTCATAACAGAGGTGCTTGAAACCTACGAGGGAACGTGGGAAGAATTCATGACCGAAATGCTCAAAGCAAAGGGGACGATTGCCCCTGCGAGGGACGGACGGATTACCCTGTTGTGGAACTGAGCGCGTCTTATCCTGCCTCCTGAATAATCGTTCGGGCGTTCATGCCGCGTGTACAGGCGCAACCGGTTGCGCGGCGTTCCCGCTCCGTTTTTTGAATACGCTTTGAGCGCGGAATACAATGGATGATATACGAAAAAGGCGATTGAAACGGCTTTGCGGCTGCTGTCAGAGCCATTCAAGCTCTCAATAATCAGCGCTTATTTGGAATTCAACTGCTTTTCGGCGCAATCGGCAGAAGCATAAATTTTATGCAACACAAAAGCCCTGCTTACAGGAAGTGTTTTCGGTAAAATAGAGAACGAGCAAAAGGGCGCCAAAAAGTGAGCACCCCGGAGTGGCAATGAAAAGAGCCATTGTCAGCACCCCCCATGATGCGCTACCCTTAGTTTGCATGGACTAAGGAG
>JAQWCW010000032.1 GCA_028705775.1 Eubacteriales bacterium | reverse complement strand
CCTACGGCAAATTAACGAGCGTGCCCAACTATGCTACGCTTACCGTTTACTCAGATAACGGAACATGGGCAAACTGCAAGTACGGCGGCTATACCGGCTATGTCGCCTCACGCTACCTTGTATATACAAACACTCCGACCCCGCCGCCGAAGGTGACTCCGACGGTTACTGTTACGGTAACTCCTACCATTACTGTAACGCCGACTGTCACGGTTACGGTAACTCCTTCTCCGACCCCGACCGTTACCGTTACGCCTTCTCCCACCCCGACCGTTACCGCGACAACCAAGCCGACGCCTACCCCTCAGGCAGAGCGGCAGGCGATTGTGGTGCTTTCCTCCGGAACGCTCAATATGCGCAAAGGCCCGTCAACCGCCTACGTTAAATTAACGAGCGTACCCAACTATGCTACGCTTACCGTTTACTCGGATAACGGAAAATGGGCAAACTGCAAGTACGGCGGCTATACCGGCTATGTCGCCTCGCGCTACCTTGTATATAAAAACACTCCAACTCCGACGCCGAAGGTGACTCCGACGGTTACTGTTACGGTAACGCCTACCGTTACTATTACCGTCACGCCCTCCCCTTCTCCGACCGTTACCAAAGCGCCCACCGCAACGCCGACAAACGCGCCGATGAAGGGCATGGTAAAAACCTCGAGCAAGACGAAGAAGCTGAACGTGCGCTTCGGTCCCGGCTCGTCCTATACGGTTATAACGTCGCTGAGCTACGGCACGATAGTAACGATTTACGGCAAGGAAAACGGATATTACGAGATATCCGCAGGCGAAATATCCGGCTATGTATCCGCGACTTACATCAAGCTTGACTTTACGGAGGTCAAGGATTACGCCTACGTTTCGCTGAAAACCGGCAAGCTGAACCTGCGCAAAACGGCAAACAGCAACGGCGAGGTTCTGATTTCCATACCTAACGGAACGAAGCTGCCCGTGCTTTCGATATCGGGCGACTGGGTAAAGACCACCTACAAGAACAAGACGGGCTATGTTTCGATAGATTATCTCGTTTACAAATCCTCGTCTGCAATTCCTTTGAAAGCCGAGGACGAGGCGCAGGCAGCAGAGCCTACCGACGCGCCCGAAACCCAGACGAAGCAGCTGGAAAACTCCCCTGCTCCGGATGACAAGGCTACAGATATGCCTGTGATTGACGATAAGGCTACGGATGTACCTGAGGATAAGGCTACGGACGAACCGGCAGAAACGCCTGCGCCTGATGACAAGGCTACGGACGAACCGACGGAAGCGCCTGCGCCTGATGACAAGGCTACGGACGAACCGACGGAAGCGCCTGCGCCTGATGACAAGGCTACGGACGAGCCGACAGAAGCGCCTGCGCCTGAGGATAAGGCTACGGACGAACCGACGGAAGCGCCTACCGACATTCCCACAAAAGAGCCGACAGAAGCGCCAAAGCCGACCGAGAAGGCTACGGATAAGCCGAACCCGACGCCCAACCCGAACGACTTTGATTATGCTGCAATGCTGACGGTAAAATCATCCGGCGCGGCAATGCGCGACGATAATTCTTCGTCCGCAAAGAAGCTGAAAACGCTTTCGGGCGGCGCGGAGCTGAAGCTTCTCTACTCAACCGCCAAGTGGGCATACGCCTATGACGGAAAAACCTTCGGATTCATAAGCCTCAGCGAAGTTACCATTGACGAGCCGAGCGAGGGAAGCGCGAGCGTAATAACCGAAGGCTCATATCTCTCCCTGCGCTCCCAGCCCTCCGCAAAGAGCGACAGGATTGCCTCTATACCCAAGGGTGAAGCCGTCAAGGTTTACTCAAAGGGCAAAACATGGAGCATAATCGCCTACGGCAAATATATCGGCTTTGCGATGACCGAGTATCTCAAATTTGAGTAACGATATGGAAATTAAAAGCGGCGAGCGTATTGACGATTTGCAGGCGGGCGGTCTGCGCATCATCCAGAAAAAGGGCGAGTTCTGCTTTGGAAGCGACAGCGTGCTTTTAAGCGCGTTTGCGCATTTCAAGAAAAACGCCTCTGTAATTGACTTGGGCGCGGGCAGCGGCGCTATATCCTTTCTTCTCGCGGCGCATAATCCCGACCTTAAAATAACCGCGCTTGAAATAAACGAATCGGCGGCGGACAGACTGGCTCGCGGAATCGAGCTGAACGGAATTTCGGAAAGGGTTTGCGCCAAGAAGGGCGATATTAGGCTCGTAAGAGAGCTGTATGAATCCGCGTCATTTGACGGCGCAATTTCAAACCCGCCGTACAGACAGGAGCTTGGCAACAGCGTTTCTCCCCCGCTTCCGGCTCTAAGGAGCGCAAGGCAGGAGGAGAACGTGACGATTGAGGATATCGCCGCCGCTGCCGGATATCTTTTGCGCCCTAAGGCAAGGCTGTTCTTGCTTGTTCCATCCCTTCGGCTTTCAGAATTCATGAAGACGCTTTCCTCAAAGCATCTTGAGCCAAAGCGCGTTCGCTTCATACACCCGAAGATTGAGCTGCCGTCAAAGCTTGCGATGCTTGAGCTAATCAAGGACGGAAAATCGGGGCTTTCGATAGAGCCGCCGCTAGTCATGATGACTAAGGACAACATGGAAACCGAGGAAGTAAAACAAATATACTCACGACAATAAAGGAGGTGCGCCATGCCGGTCAGCAAAATCGGAAACCTTGTGTATTCATTAGGGCTGTCCGTTCTTCCGAAAAAGGGACTCGCAAGCTCGTATTCCGGCAGGGCGCTTTCCGAGGACGCGAAAACGCGCCTGACGCAGGCGATGATTTCTCAGCGCATTGTCGGCGCGCAAATAGCCCTCATTCTTGAAGGGCAGGTTGAGGGCGTATACGCCTGCGGAGTCAAAAGAAAGCCCGACATTCCGGTAACGGACGACACAATTTTCAGAACAGCTTCGCTTGCGAAAGTGCCTGCGGCGCTTTGCGTGCTGAGGCTTTGCGAGCGCGGGCTTACAGGGCTTGACGATGACGTTTCGGATTATCTCGGCTACAAGCTGCGCAATCCGGCGTTTCCCGATTCTAAAATAACCCTAAGGCAGCTGCTCTCCCACTCCTCCTCCCTCTGCGACGCAGAAGGATACTCAAAGGGATTGAGCGGGAGCGTGAGCCTGCGCGAAGCCGCGCAGATGCCCGAAAGCTATACTGAGTCAGCGCCCGACACCGCTTTTTGCTATTCAAACCTCGGCTACGCGGTAGTGAGCGAAATTATCGCAAGCGTATGCCAGAAAGAATATACAAGCGTAATCCAAAGCGAGATTTTCAACACGCTCGGAATGGAAGCCTCGTATAACGCGGGCGCGCTTGATTCCTCCCGTCTTTCCGCTATCTATCGTATTTTTCCGCCGTCCCGCTCCGCCTCCTTTGACCCGATTGGGCGTAAAATGCCGACGGGCGAAAGAGCGAAATTTTCGCTCGCGCCGGGAAACATATATACGACCGCGGCAGATTTTGCAAAGCTTGCAGAAGCGCTGATGCAAATCGACGAAAAGCTTTTCAGCAGGGAAAGCTACGAAGAAATGCTCAAGCCCCGAATGGATTACGCAAAGGACGCGGCATTCGGGCTTGGTATATTCTCACTAAAGCGCGCAGGGAGGCAGCTATACGGGCATCAGGGAGTAGCCTACGGCGCTGTAAACGGAATGTTCTTTGATAAAGACGCGAAGGCGGGCTTTGTTATAATGGATAACGGAGCGGACGAAAGGCGGCACGGGCGCATGACGCGGCTGTGCGAAAGCGCGATAGACGCGGTTTTCGGCGTTATGGAGGACTCAGGATGGATTTAGAGCAAATATTCGTCGAAACCGTCACAAAGTCCGGCAGACGGTATATCGTGCGCCTTACGGACGAATCCGAAATGAACGTGCCGTATTCAATCTTTCAGCGTATGCCGCTGACCGTCGGGCAGGCGATTGACGCAAGGGCTTACTCGGCGGCGCTGGGCAAAGCCGAATACAAGCACGCCCTTGAGCGGGCTGTGCGCTTTCTGGAGGTTCGCTCGCGCTCAGAGCATGAAATCACGATGAAGCTAAGGCAATCCGGCTATGCGCCGGAGGCGATTGCAATGACGATGCAGACGCTTACAAAGCACGGCTTTATAAAGGACGCGGAGTTTGCCGTAATGTACGCGCATGAATCGGTGCGCCGCCGCAAGGGAAATCAGAGGATTAAATCGGAGCTGCGGCAAAAGGGAATATCCGATGAAAACATTGACTCGGCGCTTTCATCAATCGACGAAAACGACACCCAGAACGCCTGCGATTTGGCTATCGCAAAATTCCTCGGCACTTGCCGCGAGCCTGACACAATGCTCAAAAAGCGCAAGGCGACTCAGGCAATGCTGCGCCGCGGCTACTCATTTGAGCAAATAAAGCTGTCGCTCGCAAAGCTTACGGAGGAGTAGCCTACCACGCCGCGAGAAGCCTTACCAGCGATGAAACAAAATCGGGAACGGAAACGCTTTCTGCCGCTACAACGGGAAGGCGCGCAATCACCTCTCCGTCCCTTATAACCGCCGCTATTCCAAGCGCCTGTCCTTCGCTGACGGGCGCTTTTACTTCCGTTTCAAGCTCCAGCTCCATTGTGATTTCCGAAGAATGCCCCTTCTTTTCAAGCAGGGAAACTCCGCCGCCCATCATGAGCTTTACGCTGTCCTTGCTGCCGCGCTTCACCTTGATTTCCTTATCAAGCTTCTGGTTTTTCTTGATTGGCGCAGCCATATGATAGGCGGAAAGCGCATACTCAAGCAACGCTCGCGCCTCGTTAAAGCGCTTCTGCCCGCTTTCGCTTGAAAGGCACACGGCTATAACGCGCATTCCGTCCGCCTGCGCCGTAGCGGCTATGCAGTATTTTGCCGCCTGAGTAGAGCCTGTTTTCAGCCCGTCGCACTTATCGTAAAACCTGACCAGCCGGTTTGTGTTCGTCAAATCCGTAACCCTGCCGCCCGGATGCGCAAGCGAGCTGAGCCATACGCTTGAGTATTTGAAGTACTCGTCATGGCGGCAGACCTCGCGGGCAAGCGCGGCAATATCCCGCGCAGTTGTAAGATGACCCTCCATCGGAAGCCCCGTGCAGTTCATATAGCGGGTGTTTGATAGCCCAAGCGCTGCCGCGCGCGCGTTCATTTTATCCGCAAAAGCGCCCTCGCTGCCGCTTATATTCTCGGCAAGCGCAACCGCGCTGTCGTTGGCGCTCGCCATTATCATGCTCATCAGAAGCGATTCAAAGCTGTACTCGCTTCCCGCGTCGAGAATCGCCTCGCTCCCTTCCTGACCCGCCGCATATTTGCTCACCATGACCATATCGCTCATGTTTCGCTCGCCGCTCTTTACCGCTTCAAGGCATATGAGCGCCGTCATAAGCTTTGTTATGCTCGCCGCCTCGCGCTTTTCATCGGCGTTTTTCTCAGCGATGACCGTTCCCGTTTTCGCGTCTATAAGTATTGCGCTCTTGGCGCTCACCTCGACGGGCAGGACGCTTTCCAGAGGTTCGGCAACAGCGGCGGCGGGCAGAATAAGAAGCACAAGGATTAGCGTCAGAACGCGTTTCATCAATCATCACTCTTTCTTTTTGCGAATGAATTACGGACACAAGGCAGACAAAGCGCGGTTTGTTTTGAATATATGCCGCACAAAGGAAATTTATTTGCGCTTAATTGGCAGTTTTTATTTCAATCGGGATTGCAAGCATAAATCACACATGGTATAATCTGTTGGTACAGCAAGTAAGAATATTGGAGAACGATGGTATGTATACTGACTTTTCCTGCCCCGTAAGGCTCATACAGTCATCAGCGACAGTCCTGCCGGACACGAGCAGGCTTTTTGAGCTTACACTTCTGAACGCCTCCGATAAGCAGCTTTCCTCCATCGGCGCTCTTATAATCACGGAGACCATTGAAAACGAGCGAATCAGCGAGCTGCCGATTAGCGCAACGGGGTTATATGTAGAGGCGGGTCATCTGTTCAGGATGAGCCCGATGCTGCCTCCGAACAGCAATTATCATCACTATGATTTAATCGTAAAGTCAATGGCGTTCACAGACGGGAGCGTTTGGAGTTTCACGCCTGAAAATCTGGTCAGCGTTTTCCCGCGCCTTGCCCCATCCGGTGCGGAGAAGGATATGCGCGTTGCCCTCTGCGGCAAGGACGCAATCTACACTCCGCAGGTTTTTGACAGGCACTGGATATGCGTTTGCGGCTTCCCGAACAGCAATTCTTGCCCCGTCTGCGGCTCATGCGGCAGGCAGAAGAAAACCTTATTCTCGCTTTTGTCGGGCGAGGGGCTTGAAAAGGAATACAAGGCGCAGACGCAGAAGCGCGGCGGTGTAAGCACAATCTACCCTGCCGTGGAAAAGCCGGAGTATTTTGACGACGAGGTTGATATAGACAGCACTCCGTACGAAATCCGCAGAGGTTCAAGGCTGCCGATAATTCTGCTGATACTTGCTATAATTGCTGCGGCGCTTTTCCTTACCAGGGGCTTGTGGCTGGACAAGGCTAAGGAAATCATAGGTATATCCGCAACCGAAACGATACCGCCCTACAAATCGCTTCTTACGGCGCAGACCCCTTCCCCCACCAGCGAAGCGGAGGCGATTATTCAGGAGGCGCTTAACCGAAACGAAACCGAAGCGCCAATGGATACGCTTATTCCCGTCAGGACTATTGAAGCCGCGCCGACGGCGACAGAATATACCCCTGCCGCGACAAAAGCGCCGACGGAAGCTCCGACCTCAGTACCGACGCAAGAGCCAACCAAAGCTCCGACAGCTACGCCGACTAAAGAGCCTACAAAAGCTCCGACAGCTACGCCGACCAAAGAGCCTACAAAAGCTCCGACAGCTACGCCGACTAAAGAGCCGACCAAAGCTCCGACGGCTACGCCGACTAAAGAGCCTACAAAAGCTCCGACAGCTACGCCGAAGCCGACCGTAACGCCGTTCGTGCTGTAAGAAGCACGGCAAATTTCCGTATTTACACGGCGCTTTGCAGATAAGCATAATTGCATACGAATAAAACACCCCGCTCAGGCGAAAGCTTTAAGCGGGGTGATGTTATGAAGCTGGATGGAAGCGATACGCAAAAGAATCTATGGGCGGCGTTCAACGGCGAAAGCGCGGCGAGCATGAAATACCGCCTTTACGCCGAGGTTGCGAAAAAATCGGGCTATATGCAGATAGCGGCAATCTTCGAGGAAACCGCCGATAACGAAATGCAGCACGCGCGAATGTGGTTGTATGCGCTAAGTGAGATTGCGCCTGCCGCGTCCGCACAGAGCGTTACCGACAACCTGAAAAAGGCTGCGGCGGGCGAAAACATGGAATGGACGAAGATGTACAGGGAGTTCTCCGAAACGGCAGAAAAAGAGGGCTTCAAAACGCTTGCAAAAGATTTTCTGACTGTCGGAAGCGTTGAGGAAGCCCATGAGAAGCGCTATAACACGCTTATAGACAATCTGGCTAAGGGGCTGGTATTCCATCGTCCGGACGGGCAAACCGTTTGGCAATGCCGCAATTGCGGCTATCTGCACATAGGTGCGGAGGCGCCGGAAATCTGCCCCGCCTGCAAGCATCCGAGGGAATACTTCCAACTTTTCGTGCCTAACTATTGAGCGGACTCAAGAAAGCGGCGGGCTTCGGCGCGGTTTTTTAGCACGACAAGCTTAACGCCATTCGCCTCCTCAAGCGCGGTCATTATCTTTGGCCGCGTTTTTCTTTTGAAATTCCATATCCACCCGAGGAACTCCATATCGAATTTTTCCGCGCACTCGCCGCCCATATCCTCGCGGGTTTTGGCGTAATTCCAACATATGCGCCTTATCGCCCCGAAAAGGCATACGACGCGCGAATAATCAAGCATGATAACGGTATCGGCATACCTTAGGCGCAAAGGAAGCGAGCTGATGAAATTGCCGTCCATTATGAAGCTGTCCCTTTCAAGCTCCGGCTGAATACGCTTAATAAACGCATCCCTGTCAAGGTGCTGCCAGACCCCGTACCAGTAAAGCTTATCAAGATGAACGAGCGGAATGCCCGTTTTTTCATGCAAAAGCCGCGACAGCGTGGATTTACCCGCGCCGCCGCAGCCGATAACGAGAACCTTTTTCATGCTTCCTTGCCCTCAAACTGCCTGCATATGACATACTTTGATACGGCGCTTATCTGCGCGTTATGGCAGAAGCTTTGCAGAACGCTCCTTATATAAGGCGGGAGCGCCCTGTCATACTTGACTTCCATGATGATTTCGCCGTTTTTGAGAACCGGAATCGTCGGAAGCCATCTTTCAAACAGCTCCTTGGAGTTAAGCCCCGTGCGAAGCTGCTTATCGAAGGTGATTCGCACTTCCTCTGCCGGATGAATGTACGCCTCGCGCACGTAATCGACGATTACAGACGGCTTGAGAAGGTTGACCTTCATTTCGCGGTACATATCCCTCAGCAGACCGCTACGCGTATGCTCAAGCCCCGTCGGGTCGCCTGCCATAAGCTGCTCGCAAAGGTCGCGCGGAATCGCAACGCTGCGCTTTGAGATGAGCGAGCCGAACTTGCTCTTGCACTCAAGGCGTATCATTCTATCGGAAAAATTATAGATTCGGATTCGGTACTTATCGCGGTGCGAAACGCCGTTAATCTTATCATACAGCGCGTCGTCATGCACGGTGTCAAAGTACAGCGAGCGAATATGATACTCGTTGTACTCATCGCCGTTCGGGTCGCGCGAGAGAAGGCTGTCAAGCGTTCGCGCAAGCACCTCATACTCGATATTGTTAATATAATACTTCAGCTCATGCCGAAGCGGTACAGCGACAGGCATTGCCCCGCCTCCTTAAGCTTACAGTCCCGCCTCAGTCTGGCAGGCTACGAGAGTAGCGTCATGAACGCCCTCGATGTTGAGCATTCTGCTCACGATGTCGTGGTTCTGCTCAAGACGGCACTCAATCGTCATTTCCGCGCCGGCGCGAGTAACGGTCTTTGAGCGGAGCTTGCGCTGCTTTACGCTGCGCTTCAGCTCGGACTCGATTGCATACTCGACTTCCTCCTCATAGTGCAGCACAAGCAGATACACATTGGGATTATGGAACTTGAAGAAGGAAAGCCCGAGAAGGATGAGCGAAATTCCGATAACCGTGACGAGCGAAATCATCCAAAGCTCCGTTCCGAGCAGAATGCCCATCGTCAGCGCCCAGAAAAGATAGGCAGTGTCCATCGGGTCCTTGACCGCGGTGCGGAAACGGACGATGGAAAGCGCGCCGACCATACCGAGCGAAAGAGAAATATTGCTTTTGATTACCATTACAACCGGAGTTGTGATGAGCGTCATCATAAGCAGCGTTGTGGTGAACGTGGGCGAATACATCACGCCGCGATAGGTCACGCGGTACACAAGCGCTATTATAAGCCCCGCCGCAAGACCGGCAATGAGCGCGACTATTACCTGAAGGGGCGAGAGGCTCGCCAGCTGAGTGGCAAAGTAATCGGTCAGGTTTGAGCTATTGGCGATTGAGGAAGCGGAGAGACCGTCGAGCAAGGTTTCCAGCATGAGTAAACTCCTCCTTTAATATTGGCGCTTGAGCGCGTCAGGCGGCGAATATACGCTGCCGTACTTAGCCTTTATCACTTGTTTTCCGGCGGGCATTCGCCGAAATACTTGAGCATCTGCGAATCCGAAAGCTTGAAGTAATCCTGCATCATATGCCAATGAATGTAAGGACGCCACTTCATTACGTTGCGCAGACGGTTCACGCGTTCTTTCCAGTAATTGTAGAGCCCCTGAGCGTTTGTCGGCGCGTCGGCGGCGATTGTCTTTACGATGAACGGCGCCCAACGCTCGCAATGCATATACATTTCAGGGTCAATCTGCTCAACCATCGGCTCAAGCGTAGCAAGCATATTCTCGGTGGTGAATACCGTCTGCATCAGCTCGCCGCAGCGGGTAAAGAACTTGTCCTTCATTTCGCTGTTGGTCATGAGCTTTAAAAGAATCGTGTTGTTGATATCGTTATTCGAGCCGAAGCCCTTGGGATTGAACATTTCTCCGGGCCCGCCGTTCTTGGAATGCCACAGACCGTAATCAAGGTCATAGAGAATCCAGCGCCATTTCTGCCCCGGCCCGTCGAGCTTATAGTAACGGATGTTACCGCCGTCGGTGTTTCCGAAGAACATTTCAAATATTATATAGTCGAAATAGTTATCAACGTCAACCCTGTCCAGAATGTACTGCAAATCCTCCGGCTTATTCTGCGGGTCAAGCTTTTTGATGACGTTAATCATCTCTTTATACTCGGTGTTGTCGCCGTGATTGACCTTCCAGTTTGCCTCAAGGATGGTCATATTATCGGCTTCCTCAAGCGAGCGCCCCTCGTGCTGAGCCACAAAATAGCGGCTTACGCACTCGCGCAGGTTATATTCGCCGTAATACTCGCCGTTCAGATAAACTATTACGGGACGCCATGCCTGATGGATTACCGTGGTATCCTCAATCTGGTCAATAAGCCTGCTCTGCACGCCGTCCTGCACGCGCGTCCAGAGGCTGTCGTTTCCGCTGTTGCGCAGAACGAAGGACTTGTACTGGGTGAACTCCCTGTCGTCAAAAAGCTTTGCGTCAAAATATTTTTCGCCGTATTTTGCTTTTGCGATAACCTTCAGGCTCTTTTGCGGCATATCAAGGCTGTACTGACCCAGCAGGCGGAACTCCATGCCCTGGCTGAGCATTTCCGTTCCGTCCGGAAGATACATTTCGATATTGCCCTCTACACGCACGCCGGCTTCCTTCTGCTTGCGGTAAACGGAATTTTTCCACGGGATATTCGTCGTTTTGTCGATATTCTTGCCGTCCGCGAGTATTCCGTACTCCTCGTTGAAAAGAAGGTCGGGGTCGGCGGTTATCGAGATAACGGGCAGGGTATGATAGGTTGCAACAAAATACGTTTCCGTCACAACCTTGGAGGGCTGAAGCCCGTCCTCATAGGCGCGCACGCGCAGACTCGCTACATTATTGAAGCGAAGCGGGTTCGTATAGAGCGTTCCGTTCATCGGGGACGGTACCGTGCCGTCGATTGTGTAATAAATTCTCGCGTTATTCTTGGCAGTGAGCGTAACAGTAACGGCGGATTTGTACAAGCCGCCGGAAACATCGATAGTCGGGGCTTCCGAATATCCAACATAGCCGCTGGTGTTGGCTGTGCCGGGCGTGGAAGCGTCATAAAAGCGGAAACCGTTTACGCCGATGGTGCGCCCGAAGGACGTATCGGCAGGCATATATGGAACGTACATTTTGTCGAGCACTTTGCCCGTCGGGTCGGAAAGCGTGAGCGTTTCGCCGCCCGCGCTGGAAATCGAAAAGCTTGCGTTTACATGGTTGCTGATATAGGTTTCGGTACCGCCCGCAAGAAAGACTATCATGCACTCGCCCGGCGCAATGGTAGTTCCCTGAGGGAACTGCCATTTGCGCGGGCGGTTGATATTGTCGCTGAGCCCGTAGCCGGAAAGCTCAACGGTATTGGAGCTTGTGTTGGTCAGCTCAACCCAGTCGTAGGTATCGTCAGCCGAGTAGAGCTGCATAGCGGAGTTGCAGCTCATAACCTCGGTGAAAATAACGCCCGTCGGGTTCTGCGCGCGGATGGTATAATCGGCGCTGTACTGCCCGCTCTCGTCGTTTGCAATTCCGGGGGTTGAGAGCCTGTACAGCTGCCACTCTCCGGCAGAATTCCTGCCCCATGAGCAGTCGGTAGCCAGATTGTCGATTGTTACCCTGTCCACCATCTGACCAAGCCCGTTGGAAAGGATAACTGTTTCCTTCTCGGCGCTTATTCTGAAATTCGTATGCGGAATGCCGCCCTGTTCAACAGCCCTGTCCTTTCCGGAGCAGAACACGATGTAATAGCCCTTGGGGCCTATCATCGCGCCCGCGGGGAAGCGCCACTTGAGCAGCTTCGTTTCATCATCGCTCAGGGCATAACGGCTGAGGTCGATAACCTCATCGCCGCTGTTGTATATTTCAACCCAGTCGCTGTACTCCCCGTCCTCGTCCGCCAGAAGCGTCATTCCGTCCGCCATAACCTCGTTGATGACAAGCACGCCGGTTTGAACCGCATATGCGGCGCGGAACGCCGCGTAGCCTTCCTCGGTATTGATATAGCCGGGAGTAAACTGCTCGGTTTCGCCGTAGCTTCCGTCCGCCCTCAGCACATAAGCCGCATCGGAGGGAAGGATTGGCACAGTCATATGGTCTATTACGTTTCCGGACGGCGCGAAAAGATACAAATCCTCGCCGAGCGAAGATATTTTGAATTTCGCGTGAAAAGCCTTTGTAGCGTCCGTTACATTGGTATCATCGCAGAAAACGACGACTCGCCCGTCAGCTCTAAGCGTGATTGCGGGAAAAAGGAAACGAATCGAGGTGGAGCGGTCGGAAACGCCGACGTTTGCAAGACTTACGTCGTGACCCGTATCATTCCAAATCTCTATCCAGTCTCCGAAGGAGCCGTTTTCATCCGCGTAAGCGGTTTTATTGCTGCTCATAGCCTCGCTTATGCGAAGCCCCTGATAAGCGGCGTCAACATCGACTTCCTCATCGGCAACTTCAAGACCCGCGGTAACTCCGCCGGAAAGCCCTGTTTTGCCGCCCAAGGAAAGACCGATAAGTATGAACACCGTGAGCGCCGCGCCCAGCGCGAGCATCAGCAGCACTGTTCCGCGCTTCTTTTTTCCGCTCTTCACCTGACGGCGACGATTCTGACGCGGCATCGGGGTATTCGTCTGCATAGTGTACGCTCAGCCACCTTTCCGCCCTGAACACCGATTTTTTCATAAAAAGCGACATTACAGAACGACTCATTATATCACACAGTATGCAGACGATACAAACTTAAATTTTGTTCCGCGCGGGCTGTTTCGCGCATTTCGTCATCATTTTTCGATTGTGAAGCGGTGTATGTCGCCAGCCTCAAGCATAAGCTCGAAAACGGTCTCCCCGTTCCTTGCGTAAAGAGGCTCGATTCTGCGCTCATAGCGCAGCGATTTGTCGATAAGCGCCTTTGCCGCGCCGTTTATATGCGCCCTTGCCATTCCCCTCGGCAGTCCCTCATGGCGCAGAACGATGAACGAATCGTTATCATATATAAACAGCATATTTTCGGCGGGGCACTCCAGATACACGGGCAGGGACTCCGAAGCCGCCTTGCGCCACGCGGTAAGAACCTCGAAGGGCAGCCTGCGCAAATCGGCGTAATCCTCAGGGATGTCGATAATCCTGAGTTCGCCGTTGCCGTAAAGCGAGCGGATGTAGATTGGCGCGTTGTGTGCGCCGTTTCCGACAACCATCTCGTTCCAGTCCGCGTTATTGCGGATTTCGATAATCGGGAAGGAAACGGGCGCGCCCGCAGGAATATGCTCCTTGAATCCGCAGGAATAGTTCTGCAAGCCGTAGCGCTCAGCCGTCATTGTGCGGGGCGAAACGCGGGCGGCGGTAAGCGCGGAAATGTCATATCCCTTTTCATGCGCCGCGCGCAGGAAGCCGCTCGTTATGTACGCCTTTCCACCTTTTGCGCAATAACCTTTCAGCATTTCAACGATATTTTCATCATACGCCGCGGACTCTGTAAGAAGCAGGGCGGGCGCATCCTTCGGGAAATACGGCACAGGCTCGATTGCAAAGCCGCACATTCCCAAATCGTCCGTCAGATGATCCTCTCCCTCGCCGCGAAGTGGAGTATACGCGGGCAGGCCGACGCAGCCGCCGACACCGTCCATGATTTCGTCAATCTTGTTTATCATAAAGCCCAAGGCGGGAACGAGAACCGTGTCGTATATTCCCGTCATGCAGAACATCGTCAGCTCGCGGCAATGGGAGAACGCGGTAAGATACATCTGCTCAAGATAGCCGTTTATGGAGTATCCGCAGTCAATCCAGTCAAACCAGCCGCCGCCGTTTTTACCGGGAGCGAGGTTTTCCAAAAGGCGCGGAAGCGCATAGCTCATATAGCGGGAAAGATGCTGGTGCGCGACTCCGGGCTGGCGCGCCTCTGTTCCCGTATAGATTCCGTCGAACATTTTATGCTGCTCAATCGGGTCGTAGCCGCATTCATGATAGCTTTCATTCCAGTTGGGATACTTGATTACAACCTTGCAGCGGGGATTTACGCGCTTTGCAGGCTCTATTACATACTTTTGCGAAACCTCGTCCATCAGCTTCATGCGGGTTTCAGCCCACGGACGGTCGCCCTTGATCGCGCGGCAGCTTTCGCAGGTGCAGTTTGTGAAATAGAAATCGTCCAGAATGATTTCGTCAAAAACGCTCGCGGTTTCCTCAATCGTCGTCTGAAGTTCGCTAAGCATTTCCGCGTCCGTATAGCAGACAACGCCGAGAAGGCGGGGTTTTTCGGATTTTTTGAGCGCGCTGACCGATGTATAGCCGCCCGCGGTCTTGATTCCGCGCTTTTCAAACAGCGCCTTGATTTCGCGCATTCTTTCGGCGGGAACGTTGTCGCCGCCGCGATGCATTTCAAGATAAGCCTTGTCAAGCGGCGCATACTTTTCAAAGAAGTCTATGCGCTTTTCGATTGTCGCTTCGTCCGCCTTTACGAATTCGCCGGCAGGGCAGTAAACTGTAAGCTCAAAATTCCTGTAACGACCCATAATAAGCACCTCCGATTTTGATGTGTAACGTTTTATGTAAGTATTCTAACCTATAATCCCGCGAAATTCAATACGGCAATGAAAAAAAGTAAAACGATTTCCTTTCATAGCAGACGGCTCAGGATTGCGTTTTGCCGAAAAAAAGCCGAAAAGCCGAACATTACGGGATAAAATTTTCAAAATGTATTGACACGGCATTCGGCATATGGTTTAATAGCAAGCGATTTGGAGTTTAGAATTCCTAAACTCTCAAATGCGCTTCAAAGTTTAGAATTCCTAAACTTCCGAATGCGCATTGAAGTTTAGCCGTGCTAAACCCGCAAAATCAGAAATTTCGGGGAGGCGATAAGGTGGACATAGGCGAAAAGCTCAAGCAGCTAAGGACTCAGCGCAATCTTACGCAAGAGGAAATGGCTGACCGCTGCGAGCTTAGCAAGGGCTTCATCTCTCAGGTGGAGCGGAATCTCGCCTCGCCGTCGATAGCGACGCTTACCGATATGCTCGAATGTCTGGGAAGCAATCTTCACGAGTTTTTCACCGCTTCCGAGCCTGAAAAGGTAGTCTTTACGCAGACCGATATGTTTGAAAAAACGGACGGGGAAACGCTTAACGGCTCGATAACGTGGCTCATTCCCAGCGCGCAGAAAAACAAGATGGAGCCAATCCTCGTGGTCATGGAGGAAGGCGGTCAGACAAGCGAGGACGAGCCGCATGAGGGCGAGGAGTTCGGGTACGTCCTCAAAGGCACCGTCTACATTATCATCGGTCAGAAGCGCTTCAAAGCCCGAATGGGCGACAGCTTCTCACTTCGCCCGACGCTACCCCATTACATTAAAAACGCAGGCAAAACCCAAGCGCGCGTGCTGTGGGTGTCAACCCCGCCGAGCTTCTGATAAAGATTACGGAGGAGACAGCGATGATTGAGGAAACTCATCTTATAGACCTTGAGAACATCTCGAAGGAATACGACGGAACAACGGTTCTTGCGAACATGAATCTGTACATCCGCAAGCGCGAATTCGTGACGCTTTTAGGTCCGAGCGGCTGCGGAAAAACGACGACGCTGCGCATAATCGGCGGCTTTGAGTACCCCTCCACCGGAAGGGTGCTGTTTGAGAGCAAGGATATAACCAACACGCCGCCCTACCGCAGAAGGGTCAACACCGTATTCCAAAAATACGCGCTTTTCCCCCACCTTAACGTTTACGACAATATCGCCTTCGGGCTGAAGCTCAAAAAGCTGCCCAAGAAGGAGATTGAGGAAAAGGTAAACGCGATGCTTGAGCTTGTCAACCTAAAGGGCTACGGCAAGCGCGGCGTCGACGCGCTCTCCGGCGGGCAGCAGCAGCGTATTGCGATTGCGCGCGCGCTGGTTAACGAGCCGGAAGTGCTTCTGCTCGACGAGCCTCTCGGTGCGCTCGATTTGAAGCTGCGCAAAGAAATGCAGCTTGAGCTGAAAAATATGCAGCAGCGCCTCGGAATAACCTTTATATATGTAACGCACGACCAAGAAGAAGCCCTGACGATGAGCGACACGATTGTCGTTATGAAGGACGGGCGGATTCAGCAGATTGGCGACCCGAAAAAGATTTACGACGAGCCTAAAAACGCCTTTGTTGCAAACTTCATCGGAGAGAGCAACATTCTCGAGGGCGTGATGAAAAAGGATGAGCTGGTAAACTTCGCAGGGCATGATTTCGTCTGCGTTGACTACGACTTTGAAAAGGATGAGCCGGTAGACGTTGTCATCCGTCCCGAGGACATACTGCTCGTCGGCGAGGACGCGGGGCAGCTTATCGGAACGGTGAAATCCGTGCTGTTCAAGGGCGTGCATTACGAAATGATGATTGACGACGGGCAGTTCACATGGAAGGTGCATTCCACCGCGATGCAGCCGCAGGGCAGCCGCGTCGGGCTTTCCATAATCCCCTTCAACATCCACATCATGCACAAGCCCGCGCCGATTCCCGAAAAGGAGGCGGAGAAATGAACCAGATTGGCTCAATGCCTTCTTGGGCGATATGGGCTGTGCTTGCCTTCTTTATTCTTGTAATGGCAGGAATTATTTTTATCAGAAGCAAGAGAGGGAAGGACAATCTGCACAGGGGTACGACGGCGTTTGCGTCGCCCTACACCCTATGGATGATAATCTTCACCGTCCTGCCCTGCCTGTTAATCGGCTACTACGCCTTCACGGACTCCACGGGAACCTTTACCCTCCAGAATTTCGCGCATTTCTGGGACAGCAACTATGCCAAAAACGAGCTTTATATGCAGTACGGGCCTGAGGCTGCGGCGCTCATAAGGCGCGGAACGGTCAATGTTGACACCCTGACCTATTCGCTCTGGATGGCTCTGCTCTGCACGATAATCTGCCTGATTCTCGCCTACCCCACTGCGATGATTATGGCGGACAGGGAGCTTAAAATGTCCTCCGCGATAGTTGTGCTGTTCGTCGTACCGATGTGGATGAACTTTTTGCTGAGAACCATCGCATGGATGAGCATTCTTGAGGACCAAGGGCTTATAAATCAGCTGCTCTCGGCGCTCGGGATGCCAAAGGCGCAGCTAATGTACAACAATAACGCCGTGCTGCTCGGAATGGTGTACAACTTCCTGCCGTTCATGGTTTTCCCGATATACACCGTGCTTGGCAAGATGGACTACAAGCTGCACGAGGCGGCGCAGGATTTGGGTGCAAACAGCTTTCAGACCTTTATCCGCGTAACCGCTCCGCTGTCGCTGCCCGGCGTTATTTCGGGAATCACGATGGTGTTCATGCCCTCCGTTACCACCTTCTTCATTCCCCGAATCCTCGGTGGAGGCAACACAATGATGTTCGGCGATTTGATTGAGAGCAAGTTCCTCACGGAGGGCGACTGGAACGTGGGCTCGGCGCTTTCGCTGATTATGATGGTGCTGATTCTGATTTCGCTCGGAATTCTGCGCAAGGCTGACCCTGAGGGCGAAGGAGGGGGCTTAATGTGAGAAAGTTTATTAAGCGCTTTTACCTTGTGATTATACTGCTTTTCCTCTACATCCCGATTATCGTCATGATTGCGCAGTCCTTCAACGCGGGAAAGAGCAGAGCTGTGTGGGAGGGCTTCTCCTTCCGCTGGTACGCGGAGCTTTTCGCGGACAGCGCGATTATAAACGCCCTGAGCGTAACCCTTACAATAGCGCTGCTTTCCGCCGTTATTTCGACGATTTTGGGAACGCTTGCCGCAATCGGAATACACGCGATGAAAAAGCGTCCGCAGGCGATGATGATGACAATCACCAACATTCCGATGACAATGCCGGACATCGTTACCGGAATATCGCTCATGCTGCTTTTCATGTTCGCAAAGGTCGGGCGCGGCTACTGGACGATGCTGCTGGCGCACATAACCTTCGATACGCCGTATGTCATCCTTTCCGTTCTGCCAAAGCTCAGGCAGATGAACAGCCACAGCTATGAAGCCGCGCTGGATTTGGGCGCAACGCCGCGCTACGGGCTTACGCACGTAATCCTGCCGCAGATTATGCCGGGCGTTATAACGGGCTGCCTGCTCGCCTTTACCCTGTCGCTTGACGATTTTACCGTCAGCTACTTTACCACAAGCCCGCTGATTCAGAACCTGTCGACGCTTATTTACTCAAAAGCCCGCATAGGCATAGAGCCTACCCTGAACGCACTAAGCGCGCTGATGTTCGCCGTTCTCCTGCTGCTGCTGGTTGTGGTTAATTACCGCGCCGCAAAGGTTGAAAAAGCCCAGCAGGGACAATAATAAGGAGGAAACAAGATGAAAAAGCTTACTTCGGTACTGCTCGCCCTTGTATTGGTTTTTGCTTCCCTTGCCCTGCCCGCCGCCGCTGAGAACGCGGGAGTAGTGAATGTATTCAACTGGGAGGACTACATCTGCGAGGATGTACTCCAGATGTTCGAGCAGGAGACCGGAATCAAGGTCAACTATATGCGCTTTACCACAAACGAGGACATGATGGTTCAGGTGCGCGCCGATTCAAGCAAGTTCGACGTCGTATTCCCCTCCGATTACTGCATCGAGCGCCTTGCAGCCGAGGGACTGCTTGAGGAAATTGATTTCAGCAAGATTACCAACTTCAATCAGATTGCCGACAACCTGCTGAATCCCGATTACGACAAGGAAAACAAGTACTCCATCCCCTATATGTGGGGAACCGTCGGAATTCTTTACAACTCAACCATGGTTAAAGAGCCGATAACCAGCTGGGCGTCGCTCTTTGACGGAAGCTATCCCAACAACATTTTCATGATGGACTCCATCCGCGATTCCATGGGCGTTGCGCTCAAATACCTCGGCTATTCGATGAACTCCAAGAATCCTCTGGAGCTTGAGGCTGCCAAGGAGGTTCTCGTAAAGCAGAAGAAGGACGGGCTTGTAAAGGCGTATCAGGTTGACGAAACCAAGGATAAGATGGTGGCGGGAGAGGCGGCGCTCGGCGTTATGTGGACCGGCGACGCGCTCTACGCAATCGACCTTAACCCCGACCTTGAGTACGTCATTCCCGAAGAAGGAAGCAACATCTGGGTTGACGGAATGGTCATTCCCAAGAACGCGGAAAACTACGAGAACGCGCTCAAGTTCATTGATTTCCTCTGCCGCCCCGACATCGCCAAGATGAACTGCGAGGAAATCTGGTATTCCTGCCCGAACAAGGGCGCAATCGAGCTGATGGGCAGCGACTACATCGACAATCTCGACATCAATCCTCCCGAGGAGATTATCGAGAAGTGCGAATTCTTCTCCGATGTAAACGACGTGCTTCCCATCTACACCGCGCTCTGGAACGAAGTCAAGAACAGCAAGTAAGACAGCCGCAAACAAAGCCGCGATTTTATAAGTCGCGGCTTCTTTTATAACCTTCTGCAGTCATAAATGCTTTTGCGCTTGATTTGTATGTTAAGCTGTGCTAACCTATGCCTATGAAAGCGGGGCGATGACATGAAGATACAGAAATCCTCCGAGGATTACCTTGAAGCGATGCTGATGATGAAGGAAAAGCACGGAATTATCCGCTCGATTGATATTGCCGAGGAGCTTTCGGTTACCAAGCCCAGCGTAAGCTACGCCACAAAGCGGCTCAGGGAAAACGGCTACATTACAATGGACAAGGACAGCCTTATCACGCTTACCGAAAAGGGAATGGCGATAGCCTCGCGGATGTACGAAAGGCACAAGCTGCTCACCGGCTACCTGATTTCAATCGGCGTAAGCGAGAAAACCGCGCGCGAGGACGCCTGCAAAATCGAGCATGACATAAGCGTGGAAACCTTTGACGCAATAAAGAAGCACGCGTCAAAGCGCTGAGCCATAATTTGAATGTGAGGAAACACTATGGACGCCGTACTTGCTACAATACTCGGTCTTGCTATTCCGCTTGCCGGAACAACGCTCGGCGCGGCAATGGTTTTCATAATGAAAAAGCAGATGGGGTCAAGCCTTCAGAAAGCGCTTTTAGGCTTTGCTTCCGGAGTTATGATGGCTGCTTCCGTATGGTCGCTTCTGATTCCCGCGATTGACATGGCAGCCGCCGCCGGCAAAACGGAATGGCTTCCCGCCGTTGTGGGCTTCCTTGCCGGAATGGGCTTTCTGCTTGTGCTGGACATGGTCATCCCCCACCTGCACATGAACGCGGACAAGCCGGAGGGCAAGAAATCCCAGCTCGGAAAATCCCTTATGCTCGTGCTTGCCGTAACGCTTCACAATCTGCCGGAGGGAATGGCTGTCGGCGTTGTGTTCGCGGGCTTTCTCAGCGGCAGCTCAACCGTTACGATAGCGGGAGCGTTCGCCTTGGCGATAGGAATTGCGATTCAGAATTTTCCGGAGGGCGCAATCATATCAATGCCGCTCGTAAGCTCCGGAATGAGCAAAAGAAAGGCGTTCCGATACGGCTTCCTTTCGGGAATCGTTGAGCCTGTCGGCGCGGCGCTGACAATCCTGCTCACCGCGTCAATATCCTCCGTGCTGCCCTACATTCTATCCTTCGCGGCGGGCGCGATGACCTATGTTGTTGTAGAGGAATTGATTCCGGAGGCCCAGGCTGAGCCGCACACGAATATAGGCACCATCGGCGTCGGGCTGGGCTTTGCGCTGATGATGCTGCTCGATATTGCTCTCGGCTAATCTATTTTGCGTTTGAATACTCAACTTTTTCGCCGCGCGAGCCGACCCATACGGCTTGTCGCGGCGCTTTTGCGCTCATATAGTCCGTAAAATCGGCGGGGTCGGCGGAATTTGAGGCAAACATATCATAATGCCCCGGAACGGCAAGCGCGGGCTTTACAGCCAGCACCATATCGACCGCCTCCTGATACGTCATATTGCCGATAAGCCCCATTCGGTAGCGGCGGGCGTCCCTTCCGTTTATCGGGAAGAACATGATATCAATGGGCATTAGGGCAAGCAGCTTGGTTATAAGCCCCTCGTAGACAACATTATCGCCCGAATGATACAGCCTGACTCCCCCGCATTCGATAACAAAGCCCGTATAGAGGTACTCACCGCTTACATCGTCCCTGTCCAGCGATTCATGCGCCGACGCAATCGCCGTTACCTTTATATTATCATCCGAATACGAAAGAGTTCCGTCATTTACGCCGTAAAAGCGGCTGCGCGGTATTTGAAGCCTTTCGGAAACCGCCTGAGCCAGCGCTGACGGCAGAATGAACTTTGCGTCCGGCATCTTTTGCGCCATAACCTTCCACGCCACGGAGTCTATATGGTCAAGATGGTCGTGAGAGCCGAAAATGTAGTCGATTCCGTGCAGCTCCTCCGGCTCAAAAAGCGGCTCGTGAAGCCGCGAATGCCCGCGCGAAAGATATGCGTCAATCAGGATTGTAACCCCGCCCGCTCGCACCAGATAGCCAAGCTGCCCAAGCCACCAGAAGCAGACCCCGCCATGCCCGACAGAAGCGGAAAGAGCCTCGTCAAGAAGCTCCTTTCCGCTCTTTATGTTATCCATTGTTTTCACTCATTTCACACGAAAATAAACCGCATATGGCTCGTAGCCCACATCGCATAGCGGTATGAAGCGAATCGTCTCATCCTCCGTAACGGTTATGAACTCGTTAGTCCAGTTACCCCATTCGCGCTCGTTTGCGCGGCGAAGCGCCGTATGCGGAGCGGAAGAATCTACGTGCAGCCTGCGCTCGCTGTCCACAAGCCCCGCAAGCACCATCGGCCCGTACATAATCGCGGCGCGCGTGTCGTCGCCGCAAAGCGGCTCGCTCCAAAGGGTTCTCGGCAGTTCGAAGGTTATAACGTCGCCGTCGTTCCATACTTCCTTTTCAAAGGTTCTGAAGCCCTTTTCCATCCCCTGCGCCCAGAAGGGGACGCGAAGGTTAAGGCGCATTTTGACGGGCGACTCACATTTCACCTTGATGACGACCCTGAGCGTTTCCGGATTATTCACAACCTTGGATGTAACGGCGCCTATGCTCTGCTTTCCTGCCGAATCGCTCGAAAGATGGAAGGAGCCGCTTTGGGTGTCAATTCGCTGCATAAGCGTGACCTTCCGCCCGTCAAGCGCAAATTCCGCGTCGGAATCAAAGAACTGGCATACGTACACGTCCTGCCCGTCCTGATAATATATGTACTTATTGAGCGCGGCGTTCGCCTGAACGAGAGTTCCGTGGCAGCAGAAGAAATCCGTGGTTTCCGTTCCCCAGCCCTTATGGTCGCCCCCGCACATCGGCATGAAGTAGGCGATAAGCCCCTTATCCGGATGGTCGGGCGTGTAGCCGTTTGTTCCGCGCCACTGATAATATCCCTGCGCCATGATTCCGTTATACAGATTGCGCTCGATATAATCGGCGTAAACAGAGTCCTTCGTCCACCTGAAAAGGAAGTCGGCAAGGCGCATCATGTTATAGACGGTGCAATGCTCCTGAGCCTTGCGCCCGAGACGCGCCGAGGAATCTCCCTTCGGATTCCATATTTCGCCGCAGGTCTGACCGCCGGTTGCAAACGCGCCCCTGTCCGTAACGGCGCACTTCCAGTATGCCTCGACAATCTTTCTGTACCTTTCCTCCTTGGTCACCTCATACGCGCGCGCGCAGCCGAGGATTTCGGGTATAGTCGTGTTCGCGTGCATATTCGTGAGCGGGTCGTTGCCCTTCAGCAATTCGTCAAACAGGCGCGGACGGTCATAGCGCTTTATAAGCCTCAGATAGCGCTCGCTGCCGGTCATTGCGTACAGCTCGACCCATTCCTCAAGCATTCCGCCCGTTTCAACGTCAAGAATATCGTTCATCTGCTCGCGGGTAAACTCAGCCGTCCAATTATCAAACCACTCCGACCATGAATCGGCAATTTCAAGCGCCGTTTTGTTACCCGTAAGGCGAGCCATATCGACAAGCCCCATCAGGGTTTTATGCAGGGTGTAATGCGGCGCCCAGACGGGCTTTCCTCGCGCGACCCAATCAAGATACTTTTCGGGAATCGAGCCTGCCCAGCCGTCCCCGTTTTCGATTTGGCAGCGCCGCAAATCCTCAACCATCGCGTCGGCGCGGCCTTTAATCTCCGTATCGCCGGTTGCTGCCCAGATAAACGCGGCGGCGCTGAGCCAATGCCCGGTAAAATGCCCGCGGAGCTGACAGGTGGGCGATTCCCAGCCGCCGTGGATATGCTCGTCCAGAGAAGCGTTTGCGTAAAGCCCCGCCTCAAGCATAAAGTTGCGCATAAGGTTCTCGCGGGTGAGTCTCAGCATATACGCGCGGTTTTCGTTTTCGCGCCGCCTCAGCTCTCCGTCCAGCAATACAACGTTTCTTCCCGCTATCATGTTTGTCATAACAAATCCTCCGTAAATCCGAATCGTATTTTTCCCGAATGCAGGTTTAACCGTTCAATCATGGTATTTATGTGATTATAATAGCGCCTAAAGCTCCTTACGTCAATAAGAGGCGTAAGAAACAAGCAATACAAATTTCAAAATTGTACGTAAAAAACTCCGGACTGGCGCTTTGCCATTCCGGAGCGTTTGCTAATCTGCAATTATGATACGCTAGGCTCGCTTTCAAACTTGGGTTGGGCGTTTTTACGGCGCTTTGGGGCTTTGGGGTATTCCCTGATTCCCGTAAGCAGCTCCGGCTGAGCGAAACCCTTAACCGAGTCCTCGGTTATGACGCACTGGTTAATGTCCTCCTTGCCCGGCAAGTCAAACATGGTGTCAAGCATTGCGCCCTCGATAATCGCCCGCAATCCGCGCGCGCCGCTCTTGCGCTCAATCGCCAGCTTTGCGATAAGCTTGAGCGCCTCCGGCTTGAACTCAAGCTTTACGCCGTCAAGCTCCATAAGGCGGCTGTACTGCTTGACGAGCGCGTTTTTAGGCTCTGTAAGAATCTTTACGAGCGCTTCCTCGTCAAGATTATCAAGCGTTACAACGATAGGCAGTCTGCCGACAAACTCGGGAATAAGCCCGAACTTGAGCAAATCCTCAGGTCTGATTTCCTTGAGAATTCTTCCGATTTCCTCGTCGCCCTTTGCGGAATGAAGCTCGCTTCCGAAGCCCATCGTCTTTTTGCCGATACGGCTTTCGATAATCGATGTGATTCCGTCAAACGCGCCGCCGCAGATGAACAGAATGTTCGTTGTGTCAATCTGGATGAATTCCTGATGAGGATGCTTTCTGCCTCCCTGCGGAGGAACGGAGGCGACAGTTCCCTCAAGAATTTTCAGAAGCGCCTGCTGAACGCCCTCGCCGCTTACATCGCGGGTTATAGAGGGATTTTCGCTCTTGCGCGCTATCTTGTCAATTTCGTCGATATAGATTATGCCCTGCTGCGCCGCCGTGATGTCATAATCCGCTGCCTGAATCAAGCGAAGCAGGATATTCTCGACATCCTCGCCGACATAGCCCGCCTCGGTAAGGCTGGTCGCGTCCGCGATTGCGAAGGGAACGTTGAGCGTCTTTGCAAGCGTCTGCGCAAGGAAGGTTTTGCCGCAGCCGGTAGGCCCGACCATGAGAATGTTGGACTTTTGCAGCTCAACACCGCTGTCCGCCACGGGAGCGTTGATACGCTTATAATGGTTGTATACCGCAACGGCAAGGCTGCGCTTTGCCGTTTCCTGCCCGACAACATAATCGTCCAGAACCGCCTTGATTTCAGCGGGCTTGGGAATGCTGGCGGACGCGCCGCCCGCAGGAACGGGCAAATCCTCCGCCACAATTTCCTGGCAGAGCGCTATGCACTCGTTACAGATATATACGTTAGGCCCGACAACAATACGGCGCACTTGGTCCTGCGGCTTTCCGCAGAAGCTGCACCTGTGAAGCTTCGGGGTACGGCTGTTGAAATCGTCTGCCATATTTCACCTCATCAGTTACTTTCTGGGTAAATAAATCTCGTCGATAATTCCGTAATTGAGCGCTTCATCGGCGCTCATGAACCTGTCGCGCTCAACGTCATGCTGGACGCGCTCCAAATCCTGACCCGTCATTTCGGCAATCTGCGCGTTCATTTTTTCCTTGGTATGGACAAGCCATTCGGCATGAATCGCAACGTCCGTCGCCTGACCGCTCGCGCCGCCGGACGGCTGATGAATCATAACCTCGCTGTTGGGCAGGCAGTAGCGCTTGCCCTTTTCGCCTGCCATCAGCAGGAAGGCGCCCATTGACGCCGCAAGACCTATGCAGACCGTTCTGACCTTCGGCTTGATATAGCGCATGGTATCAAAAATCGCGTAGCCTGCCGTGACAGAGCCGCCGGGACTGTTGATATACATGGATATATCCGCATCCGGATTCTCGGTTTCAAGGAAGAGAAGCTGGGCGACAATGCAGTTCGCCAGCTCATCCGTTACCTCCCCGCCAAGAAAAACAACGCGGTCGCGCAGAAGGCGGGAGTAAATATCGAAAGACCGCTCGCCCCTGCTGGACTGCTCAATAACCATTGGTATAAGTGACATTGTTTCCTCCTTGCCGCGAAAGCGGCGTTTGAGTTATCCCCGAAAATACGCGAATGCTCCCTGTCTATCATTCTATGCATGAAAAACAGGAAACATTCGCATTTTCATTCATTTACAGAGCCTTAGAAGAATTTCAAGCCTTCTTGTCATCTTCTACTGCTACTTCATCCTCGCAGTGGCATTCGGTCACGGTTGCGCCCTTCTTCATAAGCTCGACAACCATGTTGATAGCCGCGGAATCCTTGATGTATTCCATCTGCTGCTCGTTCTTGCGAATGTCCTCTTCCTTGAGTCCGGAGCGCTCCGCCTGCTCCTTGAGAGCCTTGTCGATATCCTCGTCAGAAGGAACAATGTTCTCGGCGTTCTTAATCGCCTCAAGCACAAGCTCCATCTTTACGCGCTTGGCAGCCTCGTCCTTATACATGGCGCGAACCTGCTCCTCGGTCTGGTTGGTATACTTGAGATAATCCTCAAAGCGCATACCCTGATACGCCATGCGCATCTTCATTTCACGAATCATGTAGTCAATCTGGTTTTCAACCATTGCGTCCGGAATATCGCAGGACGCGTTCTCGACAGCCTTTTCGACAAGCGCGTTCTCAAGGGCGATTTCGGTGTGCTTCTTCGCCTCGTCCTCAAGCTTCTTGCGAATATCCGCCTTGTACTCGTCAAGCGTATCGAACTCGGAAACATCCTTGGCGAACTCGTCGTTCAGCTCGGGCTTTTCCTTGGACTGCACGGAATTGACCTTTACATGGAATACGGCAGCCTTGCCGGCAAGCTCCTTGGCATGATACTCGGTCGGGAAGGTTACGTTAAGGTCCTTCTCAGCGCCGATTTCCATGCCAATCATCTGCTCCTCGAAGCCGGGGATGAACTGATTGCTGCCGATGGTAAGCTTCTGCTCCTTGGCGGTGCCGCCCTCAAAGGCAACTCCGTCAACCGTTCCGGCATAATCAAGGTTCACGATATCGCCGGTCTGCAAAGGACGGCCTTCCACATCAATGATGCGGCTGGCCTCTTCCATATCGCTGTCAATGCGCTGCTGAACCATTTCGTCGGTAACCTCATGCTCGTGCTTTTCCACGGTGAGGTTCTTGTACTCGCCGAGGGTTACGTCCGGACGGACATAAACAGTGGCGGTGAACTTCAAATCCTTGCCTTCTCCGATTTCCTGAAGGTCGATGGAAGGATTGTCAACAACCTGCAAATCATGCTCCTTGACGGCTTCCTGATAGATTTCAGGGAAGATAATCTCGAAAGCATCGTCATAAAACACGGATTCGCCGTACATATTCTCAATAACCTTCTTGGGGGCGTGACCCTTGCGGAAGCCGGGAATATTAATCTTACCGCGCACCTTGATATAAGCCTGCGCTATCGCCTCGTCAAACTTAGCGGCGGGAACCTCAAAAGTCAGCTTAACCTGATTGCCCGAAACCTTCTCCATGCTGCTATACATACGAATCAAAACCCTCCAAGCATTTAGCCGTCTGTAAAGCGCGCATACGCGCGCTACTGTCGATTCTAACACACAAATACAGCAATTTCAAGCCCTGCAATGATTTTTACATGGCGGGTCTCACAAACCGCCGAGCGGATACAAAAGCTCTATCTGATTGAAATAAAGCTTAAAGCCGATTGACTGATAAAGCCGCGACGCTGCAATGTTCCTTCCGCGCAGCGAGAGGGTCGCAAAGCCGAAGCCCTCATCCTTCGCAGCCTTTAAGGCATAATGGATTACAGCCTTTACAAGCCCCCTGCGCCTGTACTCCTGAGAGGTGAATATGTTTTCAACTGCGGCGCGCTCGTCACTTATGCGCCATACCGACGCGGAGCTAACGATTTTTTCGCCGTCCATAAGCACAAATATGCGATAGCTCGGCTCGCCGGTCATAAACCAAAGCTCCGCCTCGCTGTCCGGTATTCCGTTATTGGCTTTCTTCGTCGCCGCGATGAATTCCTTGACGGCTTTTTCATCAAACGGGAGCTGCCTTACGGTCATCCCCTCGGGAATTTCCGCTTGCGGTATCTCCCCCGCAATGTCGTAGCTAAAGCACGGGCAAGCCTCATACTCGATAAAGCCGGCGCGAAGATACCGCTCTATTTCGCCGTAATCATCCGCATTCTCCCATGCGGCAAGGGCGACGTTCATATCGCCGAAGCTTTCGCGTTTGTCCCGAAGCCACTTTACCGCATACGCGATAAGCTCCGTTGAAGCGCCGTCGTCCTTTGCGCATATGACGGGAACAATGCAACGGCGCATACGCTTATCATCGCCGCCGTAGTACCACGTATAGTGGCGCTTGAAATAGAGAACGCCTATGACGGAGCCGCTCTGCTCCAAGGTAAACGCGCTTTCCTTTACGACGTCGCCGTGATACCTCATTTCAAGCGCCGAAAGCGGAAATTCGTCCTCAAGAAACTTGAAATCTTCCTCCGTGAACCTGCGCAAGCAAAACGCCTACATTTTTAGTGGTTATTCATTATAACGATGGAACAGTTATAGCAGAGCCCACATAAATCGTCAAGAAAAAAGCCGATAATTTAACTGCTTTCAAAATTATAATCTAGGAAATATCAACTTTTAATATGGAAATTTCGAAATAATAATGCAGGAGATTCCAATATGGAAGTGAATGTGTTTGTCAAGTAAAAAAGTGAGCGAAAGGGCTCCAAAAAGGTGAGCACCATCAGCACCACGTTGAGGGTTGTGAGCGAGACAGCGGGAGCCCCAACGCACACAATTAAGTGCGCGAACAGAG
>JAQWCW010000011.1 GCA_028705775.1 Eubacteriales bacterium | reverse complement strand
TTTCCCCGACAACCCGTCAAGCCCAAGCCGCCTGCGGCGGTGGCTGCTCTCTGCCTCGGGCTCGGAAATCTTGAAATCTCTGACTTCACCACAGAAGTCGCCCTTACAGAAAATTCTGAACACCGCCCAAAGGAAAAATTCAAAGTTCGGAATTATTACAAAAAGCCTTCGCTGATTAAGAAATACGATTATATTCAGCTTCAATACTCATACTCCGAAACGGGTATCTTTGCGGAAATTGAATTATTGGATGATGAATATCTGCGCAGTATCGATATCACTTGGTCGCAAATCAACAACTTTTATGCTGCGGTGCAGTATACATTCTTATTTAAACGCTGTCTTGATGACGAGCTGTATATATCGTTTATGCAAGACAATATTAAGAAACTATCATCCAAAGATTACTCGCTGTGGTATTCAATGCATAAGAGCAATGACGATACTCCTGATATACTGATGCTGAATCAAATGAATAAAGAATACTTTCCGCTTCTGTTGCAGCGCTATATAACCTCATATCTGTACACTGAAGAAGGAAAAGAATATCCGCTGATAAATCTTGTCTGCTATACGCGAAAAGCCCCTGTCGACATCAATAAACTGTATCTTGGTGATATTTGCGTTTCGTACTACAATGCAAAAGGGAAATATGTGATTTCGTCGGATTATGACGGCGTTAATTATTCGCTCCTTGCCGGAGGCGGCTCGATTCCCAATTTTGGCATTACGAGATACATCGCCGGTTATGGGAATGATTTTTATTATCGTTTTTTCGGTATAAGAGAGCTGCGAATCTTTGAAAGAGAGTTCTCCAAATACTCAACGGGAAGAAAAAGAGTTTGCTTTAATAAAGAATTCAAAAGGCTGCTGAACAAAATGCAAAGCATAACGGAATGCAAAATAACGCGAACGGACGATATTTACAAGCAACTCAAGCGCGAGTGGATTTTTTACAAAAGCAATGATAAGGCAAACCTGAAAGACTTTCATAACAGGGCAGGGAAGATTAATTATCAGAAGATATATCAGGATAACTTTGCATACCTCAACATACTTTCTGAAATCAACAATGCTAAAAGCAATCGGTTTATCTCGCTTGCCGCTATCGTAATTTCGGTTATCGCTATAATCGTGTCGGTTGCAGTAACGCATTGATTACGCCGGAGGGCTTATTCCATAAAAATCCCTTGGCTTATTTGCGGCTTTACTATATCGGTAAAGCATACAGAAGCCGCGGGCGAACCGAAAACGCAACAACAGGCTCGAACCTTTCGGTCAGAGCCTGTTGTTTTGCTTATTTAATTACTTATCAAGCGTAAGGGGAGTCAGGTGCCATATGGTGTCGTTGTACTCCCGTATCGTGCGGTCGGAGGAGAACGCGCCGGAGGAGGCGGTGTTCATAACAGCCATCTCAAGCCACTTCTGCCTGTCGGCATAATCCCTGTTCACCCTGCGCATCGCCATCGAGTAAGAGCCGAAATCCTTGAGAACGAGATACGGGTCAGCCATTCCGCCGTTATCACCGAACAGGAGCGCGTGATAAAGCTCCTGAAGCGTGGCGGGATTTTCGGGGAAGAGCGTTCCGTCTATCATTTCGGTCATCGCCCTGCGAATCTCGTGGTTCGTTTCAAAGATTGAAGCGGCGCTGTACGAGCCGGAGCGGTACAGGTTGTCAACCTCCGCGGAGCGCATACCGAAGATGTAGATATTGTCCATTCCGACCTGCTGGCTCATCTCAACGTTTGCGCCGTCCATTGTTCCGACGGTCAGCGCGCCGTTCATCATGAACTTCATGTTGCCCGTTCCGCTTGCCTCCTTGCCGGCTGTCGAAAGCTGCTGGGATATTTCGGCGGCGGGAATCAGGATTTCAGCGCGGGAAACATTGTAGTTTTCAAGGAAAACCACCTGAAGCATTTTGCTTGCTCTCGGATGCTTGCGGATTTTGTCGGCAAGCGCGTTGATATAGCGGATGATGAGCTTTGCGCGGCGGTAGCCCGGGCTTGCCTTTGCGCCGAACACCATCAGGTGCGGCTCAATTTCGTAGTTTTCGTCATCGACAATCCGGTTGAAAACAACGTGCAGGTGAAGGGCGTTCAGCATCTGCCGCTTGTACTCGTGCAGGCGCTTTGCCTGTACGTCGAATATGAAATCAGGGTCGACCGTTACGCCTTCAATCTCGGCAAAGCTCTTTGCAAGGCGCTCCTTGTTCATGCGCTTAACCTTATCGAAGCTCTCGCGGAAGGCGGCGTCCTTTGCAAAGGGCGTCAAATCCGCAAGATACGCTGCGTCGTCGTGCCACTTCTTGCCGATTGCGTCGTCAAGCAGCGCGGTAAGCTCGGGATTTGCGAGCATGAGCCAGCGGCGGTGCGTTATTCCGTTGGTTATCGCGCTGAACTTTGTCGGGAACACGCGGTAATAATCGTGGAAGGTGTCCTTCTTGAGAATTTCGCCGTGCAGCTGGCTTACGCCGTTTACTGAGTACGCCCACGCGACGCAGAGGTTCGCCATATGCACCTGACCGTAGGCTATGACCGCCATGTGCGCGATTTTGTCCCAGTCGCCGGGGAACTTCTGCCACAGGCTGTCGCAAACTCTGCGGTTGATTTCCTGCAAAATCTGATATATGCGGGGCAGAACCGTCTGCATAAGCGCTTCCGGCCAGCGCTCAAGCGCTTCTGCCATTACGGTGTGGTTGGTGTATGCCATTGAGCGGCGAACGATGCTCTCTGCCTCGTCCCAGCCAAGCCCTTCCTCGTCCATCAGAATGCGCATAAGCTCGGGAATGGCAAGGGAGGGGTGCGTATCGTTGATATGGAAAACAGCCTTGTCCGGAAGCAAATCGAAGTTTCTTCCGTATACGCGCTTGAAATCCTTAATCGCATACTGGAGCGTCGCGCTCGTGAAGAAATAGTGCTGCGAAAGGCGCAGACGCTTGCCCTCAAGGTGGGTATCCTCAGGATAAAGCACCTTTGAAATAATCTCCGCAAGCTCCATTTCCTCGCTCGCCTTGACATAGTCGCCGCGCGCAAAGGAGCTGAGGTCAATTTTCTTGGGGCTGCGCGCCGACCAGAGGCGAAGGGTGTTCACCTCGTCGGTGTTATAGCCGAGAACGGGCATATCGTAGGGAATAGCCTCTACGCTTGAGTAATCGACAAGCTTGAAATAGGTGCGCCCGTCGCGCTCCTCGGTTTCAACATGACCGCCGAAGTGAACCTCGCACGCGTCCTGCATAACGCACATTTCCCATACGTTGCCGTTTTCAAGCCAGTTGTCAGGCACTTCTACCTGCTGCCCGTCAACTATGCGCTGGCGGAAAAGCCCGTATTCGTAGCGGATTGAGCAGCCCATTGCTGGCAAATCGAGCGTCGAAAGGGAGTCCATGAAGCAGGCGGCGAGACGACCCAGACCGCCGTTGCCGAGACCCGGTTCGGGTTCTTCCTTCAGAATGTCGCCGAGATTGATGTTAAGCTCCCTGAAAGCCTCGGAATACTCATCGGAGTGGCACAGGTTGAGTATGTTGCTGTGCAGGCTGCGCCCCATAAGAAATTCAACGGAAAGGTAGTAGAGCCTCTTGCTGCGCTCGCGCTTGCGCTCCTCCCGCGTTTCCATCCATTTCTGCATTATATGGTCGCGAACCGTGCTGGCTACCGCGCGGTATATCTGCTGCGGAGTTGCCTCCTCAATCGTGCGCCCGTTGTAGCGCTGAAGCTTGCCGATAATTGACTGCTTGATGCCTTCGGTATCAAAGTTTGTCGTTGGCAAATGTTCGTCCTCCTGTCTGAAATGCCGCCCATTAAAGCCGGACGGCTCTGAAAAGTTTGTCCAGAACCTTAAAAGTATATCATATTTCTATGCTTTTGGCAAACCGTATGATAATGCGCGCGGGCGGCGTTGGCGGCGCGCTTCATGATATGCGCAAGGGTTCAATCGGCGGCTGATTCGCGCCTGCCTGCGCTTGCTTTCCCTTTGAGAAACGCTGCCCTGCGCCTGCGGCGAAGCGTATTTATACATTGTGCCGACGAGGCTTATTGCAATTCAGCGTAAAAACTTGAATTTCAGCGCAGATACTTGCATTAATGCGATTTTGATGTTATAATTGCCTCAGAAAAAAAGTAATAATGCGCCGGTAAAGGGAGAGTGCATCGGCATCGCCGCTCCGGAATGGAGCAGACGACGTTTATCTTTATATATAAGGGGGTGCATACCGTTAGTGACAGGGGAGCTGCAGCGCAGCGCCCTATGCGGTAAAACGCGCACAAAACGAATATTGTTGTTTGTACGGCGGACTGTACCGGCACAGACCTATATCATGAAGAAAATGGTAAGGCTGTGTCTGAAGAAAGGTTGTGATTTGGTGAAACGGTTTTTCATATTGCTGGCGGTTCTGCTTCTTTCGCTTTGCCTTTGCGCTCCTGCTGTCGCGGAGGACGCGAAGGGCGAGGACGCTTACATGGAGCAGCTTGAAGCGCTGCTTCGTGTCATCCTGAGCGAAAGCGAAGCCCCCGAAGCTTCCGCTTCCGAGGTCATTGAGCGGCTGACGAGGCTGCTTAATGAGTATAACATGGTAAAGGACGCGGGAGCCTCCACAATGACGATGACGGATGCGGGCGGAAGCACGTATTATGTCGTCATCAATAACATTATTGACACGAAAAGCGTTATGAGTGAGCTTGCGTCTGCGGGCGGCTTTGGCAGCACAGACGAATGGCTTGCCTCCCTTAAGGGCGAAAAGGGCGACCCGGGACCGACCGGTGTTACCGGCGCAACGGGAGCGCAAGGCCCGCAGGGACTCCGAGGCGGCAGGGGCGTAACAGGCGCAACCGGAGCGCAAGGCCCGCAGGGCATTTTCGGCATGATGGGCGCAACGGGACCGACCGGCGCTACGGGCGCTACGGGCGCAACGGGAGCAACAGGCGCAACCGGAGCGCAAGGCCCGCAGGGCATATCCGGCAGGATGGGCGCAACGGGACCGACCGGCGCTACGGGCGCTACGGGCACAACGGGAGCAACAGGCGCAACAGGCGCAGTCGGACCGCAAGGCCCGCAGGGCATTTCCGGCATGATGGGCGCAACGGGGCCGACCGGCGCTACGGGCGCTACGGGAGCAACAGGAGCAACAGGAGCAGTCGGACCGCAAGGCCCGCAGGGCATCATGGGAATGAGAGGCCCGACAGGCCCGACAGGCCCGACAGGCCCGACTGGCCCTACAGGAGCATCTGCCCAATAGTTTTATAAACTAAATCATGCGTTGCCCGGGCGTGCGGGTTGTTCCGTCGCTCGGGCAACGCGATATTTCTTTCTGAAAAGAGGAGAGCGGCATGACGCTTAAAGCAGAGTCATCAATTCCGCGCTGCCGCGCGCGCGTTCGGGGGCTTGCAGCTGAGCATCCGTACAGGGTGCTGACGGCTGTATATCTGCTGAGTGTGTTTGTTCAATTTGCTATTTTGTTTTACACCGGCGTCATTCCTTCAATAATGGCTGACGAAATGCTGTATATGCAGCTTGCAAAGTCGCTTTACGCGGGTGAGGGCGCTGCTCTGCGCGGGCAGCCAATCGTTTACCGGTACATTCTCTATCCGCTTTTCATCGCTCCGCTCTACGCGCTGCCGCGCAGCGTGAACATTTATCAGGCTGTTTTTTGCTTGAATAATATTGTTATCAATTTGGCAATCTTCCCCGCGTACCGTCTTGCGGAAGCGCTGACAAAGAATAAGGGTGCTGCGCTCCTTATTGCCATCCTGACGGCGCTTATGCCCGATATGCTTATGGCAAAGCATATCATGACGGAAAGCCTTGCTTTTCCGCTGATGCTTACTGCGTTTCTGCTTGCCTACCGGCTGCTTGAAACGCCCCGAAAGAAATCGCGCGCATATCTGCTTGGCGCGCTCTGCTTTGCGCTGTATTTGCTCAAGCCCGGATATATTGGGCTTTGCGTTGCCTGTGCCGGAGTTATGATTATCTTCGGGCTTGTAAGTAAAAATCGCATTTTAGTGCGAAACGGCGTTATCATTGCGGCTGTTGCTGCCGCTTTAGTTCTGCTGTATCGCGTTTTTTCGGTATATGCTCTCGGAATTGACTATTCCTTTCAGGCAACCTATCGGGCGCAGGCGGGCACGCTTTCGCTTGAACACATATGGCAGACTCTGGTCGGCGGCTTCAAATACTTGGCTTATACCGGAATTGCCTTTGGTCTTTTGCCGTTTGTCAGGCTTCTGAGCGGGCTTCGCCGTGGAAAAAGCGAAAATAAGCTGTTTGCGTGGATTATACTCGCTTCGCTGATTATTATCCTGCTCGGCACGGCGTATGTTGTTAATTGGGATGAGTTTGTCAAAACGGGCGGAGTCCCGACGCGCGTGCATATCCGCTATGTGTTTTTCTTCCTTCCCGCCCTGCTTACCCTGCTTTTTAGCGATGAGCCGGAGAAAAGAAAGCCTTGCTGGTGGCAGCCTGCGCTTATTGCGGGAATTGCCGTCGCGGGAGTGCTGTGCTTCCCGCCGTCTGGATTTTCGGGCAGCGCGCGCTATACGACGGATTCGACGCTTTTGAGCGCCTTCCTGATGCAAAACGGCGCGTGGGACGGGCTTGTGGCATATCTGCCTGTATTCTTCGCGCTCACGCTTCCGCTGCTTTTCCTTAGCTGGCGCAAGGGGCTGACAAAGCGGCTCTGCTATGCCTTTATAGGGCTGATGGCGATGCTGCTGCTTGCAAACCATGCTGCAATGGCGTATTCCGACCAATATGCAATGAATACTCCGCTTAACGCAGACGCCGCAGCCTGCGACTATCTGACGGACGGCGACGCTTTGTATGTCTGCAAGGACGGAGGCGAGCAGGGGTATGACGTGATTGCGCTGGAGGTCAATTCCCGCTGCGATATCAAGCCTGTAACGCTTTCCGCAATGCTTGATAATACGGATGCGGACGGCGCGATTTCCTCCGTAATGCCCTATGCGCTTTCAGACCATCTGTTTACGAACGCCGTAAATCCCTATCCGCGCCCGCGTTATCTCGTTCTGGATTCGAGCCTTCTCTATTCCCTTCGCCTTAGCGATTCGGCGTCGATTATCGCCCTTACCAAAAACGGCAGCTATCAGGTTGTCGAGCTTCCCGAAAGCGGAGAATGGCTGCACAGCGCAATAAACGGGCTGAATGAGGGCTGGGTGTGGGAAAATACCCGCCTTACCGTGTGCGATAAATGGCTCAGGGAAAACAGACAGATAACCCTTTGGCTCAAAACGCGCGCAGGCGTTGACGGCGCGAAACTGACCGTTGAAGGGCCTGGCGAGCAGCGCTTTTCCTTCGCTCCCTCCGCTGAAACGGAAACGCAGTGGATTTCAATGACGTTTGCCGTCTCCGATTCAAGCGCGCCGCTCAGCTTTGCGCTGACGCACGAAAATGGAAATATCTATATCGAAACCTATGCCGTTGAGTGACGGGCTTAGCTGCCTGCTAATGCCCTAAACCAAAGATATTTCAAAAACATACGGCGAGCCTTTAAGGCAGGAGGCTCGCCTTTTTGCTGCGCGCATGGATATAATCTTCCATTCCGTTCGTTCTATTTTCGCCCTGTGTGCCTGCGGTTTTCATGCCGTCGCACCTGCGCCGCGCGGGGATTGACACTTTAATTATTCGCCTATATACTTGATTACACTAGCTATCGGAGGTTTCTGCGTGATGAAAAGCCGCTCAAAGCTGAGGATTGACTGGGTGTTTCTCTGCGGTACTGCGCTCATAATCCTTATGTATCTCATGTTTCATCTCATAACGGGCAAATCGCCGTTTGCGCCGAGCGGTTATAATACCTACACAAGGCAGGCTATGGCATGGCGGCAGGGGCTGCTGCATCTTCCGCAGGATGTTCCGCATCTTGAGCTTGCCGTGTTTCAGGGGGATTATTACGTTTCCTTCCCGCCGCTTCCGAGCGTTCCGCTTTTCCTGCTCACCTTCATATTCGGAATGGATACTCCCGACGCGCTGATGGTGAAGCTTTATGTTTATGCCGCCTTTGCAATCGTTTATTTCCTCTATAAAAAGATTGGAATGAAGCCCATTGCGGCGCTCATATGGTCGCTTTTGACCGTTTACGCGTCCTCTATGCTTCCGCTTACGCTTGACGGCGCCGTGTGGTATCAGGCGCAGACGCTCGCCTTCATGCTTATAATGGGTTCTGTTTCGCTTATGGTGCGGCGCAAAACCTGCCTGAGCCTTTTGCTTTTCGCGCTTGCAATCGGCTGCCGCCCGAACGACGCGCCGTATCTGCTCGTTCTGCTTGCAATGCATTTCTATAACTGCAAAAAGGACGGGCAGAGCTTTGCCGCCTCCCTGCGCGCGCTCCTGCCCGGAATTGCCTGCGGAATACTCGTCGCCGTCTGCTACGGCGCGTATAACTATGTGCGCTTCGGCTCGCCGCTCGAATTCGGTCACGGCTATCTGCCTGAATTCACGCGCGATAACGAGGCGTTCTTCGATATGTCCAGAATTGCGGGCAATTCCTCCCGCTTCCTTATCGGGCTTCCGTTCTCGCACGGCGGCGCGTCAATGGAAATCTTCGGCTTTTCGCTCTTTATAGCCAATCCGATAACCACGGTTACTCTCCTTTATATGCTGCTTATGCTTATCAAAAAGCGGCTCGACTGGCGCTCCGTCGCGGTTATTATTGCAATCTGCGCGGAGGCGGTTATGCTGCTCAGCACGCATAACGGCGGCGGCTTCCAGTACGGCGCGCGCTATTTTGTGGATTTGATTCCGTACTCGGCTGTCGTTTTCGCGCTCTGTCCACTCAGGACGCAAGCGGAAATCGGCGACGCAAAAGCCTATTCCTTCGGCGCTCTTGACGCGTTCGTTCTTCTTACTTCCCTTGCTTTCGCCGTGTATGGAAGCCTTATGGTTGCGTTATGACTTGATAATTCCATGTTTTAATGTATAATGTAATAAAGAGTACAATTTGTTTGAAAATACAGGGGGATTATTTATGCCAAGAATGTTCGGAACAGACGGCGTCAGGGGAATCGCGAACGCCGACCTTACCTGCGAGCTTGCGTTTTCATTGGGCAGGGCGGGCGCTGCCGTGCTTGCGTCCCATGTTCATCGCCCCACTATTCTTGTCGGGCGCGATACCCGCATAAGCGGAATGATGCTTGAAAACGCGCTGATTGCCGGCATCTGCTCAACGGGTGCAAAGGCGGTTCAGGTCGGAATTCTTCCCACTCCCGGAATCGCGTACCTTACAAGGTATTACGAGGCGGATGCGGGCGTTGTTATTTCCGCCTCACACAACACGGTTGAGTTCAACGGAATCAAGTTCTTCGATAAGGACGGGCATAAGCTGCCCGACGAGCTGGAGGACGAAATCGAAAAGCTCATCCGCGATAAGGACTATAAATGGGAACTGCCAATCGGCGACCAAGTCGGGCGTCCCGTTGTTCAGCAGAACGCGGAGCGCAAGTATGTTGACTTCGTAAAGGGAACGACGCAGACCTCGTTTGGCGGGCTTAACATCGTGCTTGACTGCGCGCAGGGCGCAAGCTACCGCGTAGCGCCGATGGTTTTCTCGGAAATGGGCGCAACCGTTCACACCTTCTATCATGAGCCGGATGGAACGAACATCAACGATAACTGCGGCTCAACCCATCCCGAAAGGCTCTGCGAGCTGGTGCGCGAGCTTGGCGCGGACGTCGGGCTTGCGTTTGACGGCGACGCCGACAGGCTTATCGCGGTTGACGAGCGCGGGCAGATAGTTAACGGCGACCAAGTTATGCTCATCTGCGCCCTCTACATGAAAAAGCAGGGGCGGCTCAAGAAAAACACGCTCGTTACCACCGTTATGAGCAATATGGGGCTTGATATTGCGCTCAAGGAGAACGATATCCGCTCTGAAAAAACGAAGGTCGGCGACCGCTACGTGCTTGAAAATATGCTCAAGAACGGCTATAACCTCGGCGGCGAGCAGAGCGGCCATGTAATCTTCCTTGATTTCAACTCAACGGGCGACGGGCTTGTGTCCGCCGTTCAGCTGCTTACAGCCATGGTGGAAAGCCGTCAGCCCCTCGGTAAGCTTGCCGCGCAGATGGACATTCTTCCGCAGGCGCTTTACGGGGCGCACGTTGAGGATGACAGGAAGCACATCTATGAAAAGGATGCCGAGGTTCAGGCGGCGATTGCGGCGCTTGAAAAGAAATATGCGGGCGCGGGGCGCGTGCTTGTCCGCCCGAGCGGAACCGAGCCGCTTGTGCGCGTAATGATTGAGGGCAAGGACCAGCGCGTTATTGATAACGACGTTTTCGAGCTTGCGAAGCTGATTGAGAAAAAGTCCAACGCCTGACAGCGGTTAAGCTAATGAAACGCCGTGGGAAGCTAATCCCGCGGCGCTTTTTTATTTATCAAACTTATAAATTCTTCTTGCGCCCCATCTGCCGACCTTGTAAATCGGGTTTTCCATCTTGCGGGTAACGTTTTTCAGCTCCTCGCGTATCTTTATATGCTGAGGGCAGTGCTGCTCGCATTTGCCGCAGCCTACGCAGAGGGAGGCGTTTGACGGCTTGCCGCGCAGGGTTGTACACATGAAATACTGCTTCATTCCCTGAAAGAAATTCGCCGTGTAGCGCGCGTTGTACGCGCTGAAGCAGCCGGGAATGTCAACGCCGCGCGGGCAGGGCTGGCAGTAGCCGCAGCCTGTGCAGCCTACGCGAATCTTGTCGGAAAGCAGCTTCTTCACCCTGCCGAACGCTTCGCTCTCTGCCTGCGTAAGCTTATCGGGCAGCGTTTCAGAGGCGATTGACGTGTTTTCCTTAACCTGCTTTTCATGGTTCATTCCGGAAAGGACAACCGTTATTTCAGGCTGCTTGTAGAGCCATTTAAGCCCCCATTGCGCGGGCGAAATCGAGGAATCGACGCGTTCAAATTCGTCCTTCGCCTTTTGCGGCAGCCCGTCCGCGAGCCTTCCGCCGCGCAGCGGCTCCATAATGATTACTGCCATTCCCTTTTCGGCGGCGCGCTCAACCCCGCGCCTTCCTGCCTGACTGGTTTCGTCCATGTAGTTGTACTGCACCTGCGCAAAATCCCAGACGTACGCGTCAAGCAGTTCGACGAAATGCTCCGTGTTCCCATGGTAGGAAAAGCCGATATGCTTTATTTTGCCTTCGGACTTTTTCTTTTCAAGGAATTCGGCTATTCCAAGCTCCTTGAGCCGCGTCCATACCGCCAAATCGGGCAGCATATGCATTATATAGAAGTCGATTCGGTCAGTTCCGAGCCTTGCAAGATGCTCCTGAAAGAATCTCTCCATATCTTCGGGCTTCTTAATCAGGTAGTGGGGCAGCTTATCCGCAATGTATACGCTGTCGCGCTTTCCGAGCGTTTTCAGCGCCTCCCCCAGCGCGCTTTCCGAGCCGGGATAGATGTACGCGGTATCAAAATAGTTTACTCCCGATTCAATCGCAAGCTTAACCTGCTCGTTTACCTTCTGCTGGTCAACCGCGCCGGTTTTCCTGCGCGGGAATCTCATGCAGCCAAAGCCGAGCGCGGAAAGCTTCTCCGGCACTTTTTCGGTGCTCCTGTATTGCATAATATTGCTCCTTATCAAAGCCCGAGCAAACGCTCTGCGTTTTTATGAAGAATTAGCTCCCTTTCGGTTTCGCTGAGCCCGACAGAGTCAAGAAAGCTCATTTCGCCCTTCATCGGCGACCAAGGGGAATCGCTTCCGAACAGCACCTTTTCCGCGCCGTGCTTGTCGATAATCGCCCTCAACGCCTTAGGCGGCAGATGAACATGGGAAAACGACGTGTCGAAATACAGATTATCGCGGCGGGTGTAGGCGCTCATAGTTTCCTCCCACATCGCGTAGCCGCCCGAATGCGCGGCTATTACGGGCGCAGAGCCGAAAAGCGGCATAACCCTTTCGAGCATTTCGGGCGCGCAATGGCAATGCCCGAAAAAGCCGAGGTCGCGCCCCATGTGTAAGGTGGTTATAAGCCCAAGCTCCCCGATGCGCCTGTAAACCGGCTCGCACCTTTTATCGTCGATGTCAAAATCCTGATATTCGGGATGGAATTTTACGCCCAAAAGCCCCATGCCCGCAATCCTGTCAAGTTCCTCAAGCGCGTTTTCGGCAAGGGGATGAACCGAGCCGAAGTAAATAAGCCTTTCGCTGTTGCCCTTTTCGGCTGCGTTGTTGATTGTGGTCATGTTTTCCTTGCGGGTTGCGATTTGCAGCACAACCGCCTTGTCAACGCCGCTTTCGTCCATGTGGCGCAGAAGCCCGTCCGGCGTTCCGTCCGTGTAAAAAGGCATATTGCCCGCCCTTGAGGACAAACCTGTCAGCGCTCTTTTCGCAAGCCCTTCGGGAAATGCGTGCGTGTGAAAATCAATAATCATCGGCTTCTCCTTTGCGGTAAAATTGCCGCAAGGCTTATTATATACTAAATCGGCTTCGCATTTCCACCCCGCGCGGGGCTTTCCTTTATGAAAATGCGGTTTTTGAGCCTTTAATCTGTTCCTCGTCTGCTTATTTAAGTCAAATTGCTTGACAGCCGTTTTTGCGATTGTATAATAAGTAGGTGTAAACAAATTATAGCGCGGGCACGCGCAAGGCGCGCGGGCATAACGAATGGGAGGCGTGACAGGAATGGAAATCAAAGTGGCATTAAGACAGGAGCGCAAGGAAAAGCCGAGCGACGAAAGCAAGCTGGGCTTCGGTAAGGTATTTACCGACCATATGTTCCTTATGAGCTATGACAGGGAGAACGGCTGGCATGACGCGAAGATTGTTCCCTACGGACCTTTCGCAATGGAGCCCTCCTCAATGGTGTTCCATTACAGCCAAAGCGTTTTCGAGGGCATGAAGGCGTACAGGCGCGAGGACGGCGGAATTCAGCTTTTCCGTCCGCGCGACAATTTCAAACGCATGAACGTTTCCAATCAGCGCCTGTGCATTCCTCAGCTTAACGAGGAGGATTGCCTTCAGGGGCTTATCGAGCTGCTCAAGATAGACAAGGATTGGGTTCCCTCCGCTCCCAACACGAGCCTTTACATCCGCCCGACCATTATCGCAACGGATGCCGCGCTCGGCGTTAACGCGAGCAATTCCTACCTTTTCTTCATTATTCTTTCGCCCTCCGGCTCCTACTATGCGTCGGGTCTCAAGCCCGTATCCATCTATGTTGAAGATAAGTACGTCCGCGCTGTCCGCGGCGGCGTCGGCTTCACCAAGACCGGCGGAAACTACGCTTCCTCCATTCTCGCCGGCGACGAGGCGCATAAGCGCAATTTCTCGCAGGTGCTTTGGCTTGACGGCGTTGAGCAGCGCTATGTTGAGGAAGTCGGCTCGATGAATATGTTCTTCGTGTTCGGCAAAAAGCTCGTAACTCCAGCGCTCAACGGCTCCATCCTGCCCGGAATCACGCGCGACAGCGTAATCAAGCTCGCCAAGAAGATGGGCTATGAGGTTGAGGAAAAGCGCATCGACATCGAGGAAATCCGCGCCGGCGCAAAGGACGGCACTCTTACCGAGGCGTTCGGCTCCGGTACTGCCGCCGTTGTTTCGCCTGTCGGCCGTCTGCGCATCCATGACGAGGATTATGTTATCGGCAAGGATGAGGAAACCATCGGCGAACTGACCCAGAAGCTCTACGATACCCTTACCGGAATTCAGTACGGCCGTCTCAGCGACGATATGAACTGGATTGTCAAGGTAGACTGAAATTAAATTCGCAAGGGGCGGTGGAGCCGCATGGCTTCACCGCTCTCTTTCTTTACGGGAGGCTTTATGCTCCGCTTTGAACCCTCGCCCTTTACCCATTGGCGCGATAAAACGATGACGGCGATTCGCTCCGACCAGCTGGACGGAATTGAGGATTCGCTTTATTCGCTTTCGCCCGCGAACCTGTTTGACGATACAATCTCCGCTGAAAAGCTGCACGAGCTTTATTGCTTTTCCTATTATGCCGCCGAGGAAGGCGACAACCGCCTTTATTCTGTAAGCGAACTGCAAAACCGCGTGCTTTCGGGGCTTTCGGAGGAGCTGAAATATCTCACAACCGCCGAGGACACCCTGCTTTCGCGCGCGGTTGCGCTAGGCGGCAGCGCCGAGCTGCTTGACGGCGACGAGCTTATCGCCGCCGACGCGCTTGTGCGCAGAATGCTTTGCTATATGAGCTTTTCGGACGACCCTGACGAGCCGCCCGTTATCAACGTGTCGGAAAAAGTCGGCGCAAAGGTTATGGACAGAGTGCTTTTCGATGAGGAAAGCGAGGATTCGGGGAAGATTTTCCGCTTTGAGGCTACCATGCACTCGCTGCTCTATCTTGCCGGCTTTTTGTATTACGAGCAGCCGCTGGACGAATTCCTGCGCGAGGTGTGCTGCGAAAACGATAAAACGACTGACGAGCAGCGCGGCATAAACAGGGTGCTTGCAATGCGCTTCCTCCGCGCAGGCTTTGACTATCTTGAAATGGATGACGGCGGGCTGTTGCTCGTTCATCCCGGGCTTGCCGAGCCGGATAAGCTTGTTGAAAGCATGGCTGTCTATAATTTTTCCGTGCTGGAGTTTTCGAGCGAGCAGGTCGTCGGCGGAATGAACGGAATACTGCCGGAGGAAAAGCCGTCCTCCGACGCGCTTGCAAATCATCTTGTCGGGGCGCTCCGCCCCGAAATCGACTCGCCCGAATCCGCCGCGGAGGATATACGGCTTATCATCAAGCAGGACGCGAGCTTTGAGGATTTGCGCTCCGTGCTTGAAAGTATGCTCGTAGTTATGCCGACGCAGGAAATGCTGATGGCGATAAAGAGAATGATGCGCGAAACGCCGCGCTGGGCGGGAATGAAAATGGCGGTGGTCAACTGATGGTCTGCCGTAAGGTAACGCTGCCGGACGACATAGGGGAGCTTACGCTCTGCCGATATTTGATAAAAACGTGGCAGGATATTCCCGAATACCGGATTCGCGCCGCGTTTGATAAAAAGGATGTAAAGCAGAACGGCGAAAGGGTAAGCCTTCGCGCCGCCGCTGTTCCGCGCGCAAAAATAGAGGCATATTTCCCCGACGCCGCCGTTTTGCGCCTCGCCGTTGTATATGAGGACGAGGATATTCTAATCGTCAACAAGCCCTCCGGAATGCACTCGCAGGAGGAGGAGGGCGTTTCCGGAATGGAAACTCTTGCCGCCCGTTATCTTGCGGAGAAGGGCGAGGGAAAGCCGATTCTCTGCCATCGGCTTGATAACCAGACGAGCGGACTGCTGCTCTTTGCCAAAAACGGAATTGCGGAAAAGGAGTGCTACAAGGGCTTTCACGAGCATTTGTTTGAAAAGCGCTATACCGCGCTCGTAAAAGGCAGCCCTAAGCCGGAGCACGCCGTCCTTCACGCGTATCTGCGCAGGGAGCAGAACCGCAATCTGGTTCATATATTGCTTACTCCTGCCAGAAACGCGCGCGAAATCGAAACCGAGTATCAGGTTGTTGAAAAGGGCGAAATTTCGCGGCTTGTCGTTACAATCCGCACGGGCAGAATGCACCAGATTCGCGCCCAGCTTTCCGCGCTCGGCTATCCCGTTGTCGGCGACGATGTTTACGGCGACCGCGCGTTCAACAGGGCTGTAAAGGCAAGGCGGCTTGCGCTCTGTGCTACGTCGCTTACCCTTCATTTTACGGGCGCGCTGAGCCGTCTTGACGGCAAAACCTTTACTGTTCAGGCGCCGTTCTGACGAATATGCTGATTTGAGAAGCCGCCGCGCTCTTTACAACAAGCGCCTTAAAAGGTATACTTTGATATGTTGCCTTAGATTCTATCCGCTCGCGGAAGAATACCGAAAAAGGAGAGAAACGTATGACAAATACCGAAACCGTCAAGACTTCGCTTCCCAAACGGCTCTTGAAGCGCTATTTTCTGGACGCTCTTAGCGCAATGGCGCTCGGTCTGTTTTCATCGCTGATTATCGGGCTTATCATCGCCCAGTTTGCGAAGATTCCCGGGCTTTCCGTTCTGGGTGACATCGCAAGCGTTGCGCAGTCCGGCCCCGTTGTCGGCGCGGCTATCGGCGTTGCGATAGCTTGGGGAATGAAATGCGCCCCGCTCGCGGTTTTCTCCAATGCGGTTGTCGGCGCTGTCGCCTACGCAACTGCGGGCGGCGGGCCTCTCGGCTGCTATATCGCCGCCGTAATCGGCGCGGAGCTTGGCAATCTTGTCAGCGGCAAAACCAAGATTGACATAATTCTCGTTCCTATTGTTACAATCATTACCGGCTCGCTTGTCGGAATGCTTATCGGTCCCGGCGTAACGAGCCTTATGCGCGCCCTCGGCGATTTCATCGGCAGCACGACGCTCATGTCGCCGATACCGATGGGAATCATCGTTTCCGCCGTTATCGGGCTTGCGCTCACCGCGCCTATATCCTCGGCTGCGCTCTGCGCCATGATTTTCATCTCCGGCGCTGACGGAACGCTTTCGGAAGGCTTGAAGCTCGCCGCGGGAGCTGCAACCGCCGGCTGCTGCGCGCACATGGTTGGCTTCGCCGTCGCGTCTTTCAAGGATAACGGCGTCGGCGGGCTTATAGCGCAGGGGCTTGGAACGAGTATGCTTCAGGTCGGCAATATCATGAGAAAGCCCGCAACCCTGCTTCCCGCCGTTGTCGCTTCCGTAATAACAGGGCCGCTTTCCACCACGGTTTTCCATATGTATAACGCGGGCGCTGCCGCGGGTATGGGAACGTCGGGGCTTGTCGGGCAGATTGGTACGTTTGACGCAATGGCGGCGGAGACCGGAGCATGGCAGACGATTCTGATGATGCTCGCTCTGCACATCGTGATTCCGGCGCTTATCGCATGGGGAACCGTGCTTCTGCTCAGAAAAATCGGCTGGATTCAGACCGGCGATATGCTTATTCAGAAGAAGTAATTAATTTTTACCAAAGAAAGAAGTTAGTTATGAAAAGGATTATTCTCTTGGCTGTCGCGCTCGTGCTTGCGCTTTCCTTCGCTGTGCCTGCCTCCGCCGCCTCTGCAAACGCGCGCGGGGTAACATGGCGCAAGGAGGAAAGGACGCAGGGCAAGAAGGCGAGCTTTGTTCACCTTGAATACCTTAAAGTCAAGAACTCCGCGATTACTAAGGATTTCAAGGCGATTGTCGATGATTTTGACGAAAAGTATTCGCCCCTGCTTGAAACCGATACCACGAAAAAGCCGGACAAGAACAGCAGGCTTGATGTCAATGCGTCCTTCACCGTGCTCGGCGGCGGCAGCTGGGCAGGCTTTCTTTTCACGGCGCAGTCGCAGTTTCAGGAAAAGGTTACTGCGGTTGACTTCAAAACCCGCAACTATAATCTTGATACGGGAAAGGCGATAACGCTTTCCGACGTTTTTAAGGATGAAAAGGCGTTTGAAATGCTTTCTCAGGCGGCTTATGAGCAGCTTTCCGCCTATTACGGCGATGAAGCGGCGAACGAGGAAAAGCTCAAGGAGCTGACCTCCGCCGAAAATATCAAGAACGCGAATTTCATTCTCGGCGCTGTCGAGCTTACGCTTTGCTTTGACGCAAAGGAGCTTTACGACGGCAAAATGGGCATAATGTTCGTTCACACCTATTATCCGCAGTTCAAGGGAATGCTTACAGACGAAGCGGAAAAGCAGACCGACCTTTCGGGGCATAAGCTGGTTGCGATTACCTATGACGACGGCCCAAGCTCCGTTCTGAGAACGTCCACCGTTGCCGAAAACCTGCGCAAGTACGGCGCGCGCGCAACCTTCTTCCAAATCGGAATTTATATGGAAAAGCACCCTGCCATGGTCGCGCTTCTGCATAACACCAATCAGTCGCTTCAAATCCACGGTTACGAGCATCTTCACGCCAGCAAAATGACGGAGGAGGAGCTTCGCGAGTCCATAGACAAATTCCAAGACCTTGTTGTTTCGATAACCGGCGAGCGCGCCCGCCTTATCCGCGCGCCCTACGGCGATTACGGGGATTACAAGCGCTTCGGGATTGGCTATCCGCTGATTCAGTGGAAGATTGATACCAACGACTGGAACGATAAAAAGACGAACCAGAGCGTCCAGTATGTCGCAACTCAGCTTTCGGAAACGGGCGACATAGTGCTTCTGCATGACAGCGGCAAGAAGGCTTTTAAGATTGCCAACGGAATGTATGCGGAGCTGCTCAGGCAAAAGGCGTACTGCCTTACGGTTGAGGAGCTGCTTATACTCAGCGGCACCGAAATCGAGCCTGATATGGCGTACTACGAGGTGCGCGACGCGTTCAAGTAACGGCGCAGAATAACATCGGCGCGGCACCGGCTCAAGCTGCCGCGCTTTTCATGCTATTATTGCATATGCTTGCGCTTTCGCGCCTTGTAATTACAGTTGTATTTCGTTTGCATATATTGAACATCAAACGTATGTTTGCTATAATCGGGGGAGAATACAGCACGGAAGAAGCGAATTTGCATATGGAGAAGATTGAGTTTGTTGGTCTGGAAACCGAACGGCTCTTGCTAACGCCGATAGCCCGCTCCGACGGCGAGTTCATGCTGAGGCATTTCTAGGATGATGACGTTAATCGTTATCTCTATGATGAAGAACCGTTTACCTGTCTTTCCGAGGCGGAGGGGCTTATAGATTTCTATCTTTCGCCGCCGGCGGACAAGAACCGCTGGATTCTGCGCCTCAAGACTGACGGAACGCCAATCGGCACCTGCGGCTTCCATTACATTGATTATGCCTTGGGGCGCGCCGAAATGGGCTATGATATGAAGAAGCCGTATTGGGGCAAGGGCTATATGACGGAGGCGGTTAAAGCGGCGCTTAATTTCGCGGAAAGCGTAATGCGCCTCAAAAACGTGTATCTGCACATATATCCCGATAACGCCGGCTCTGTCGGGCTTGCAAAGCGCCTTGGGTTTGCGCTCACCGATGAAACGGTAACGCTCACGTTCAGGGGAAAGGACTATGTTCACAGCGTATACGCTCTCGCGCTTGGCGAGAGGTAAAAATACAGCGAAAAAAGGAGAATTGAGAATGGCTGACGGATTTCCAAAGGTTGCTCAGGATTTGATGGTTGAAAGGTTCAGCCGCGACAGCATTATCGCGATTGCCACAATTGACGGCGGCAGACCGTGCGTCCGTAATGTTGACGGCTACTATGAAAACGGTTCGTTTTACACGATTACCCACGCGCTGTCGGGCAAAATGCAGCAGATTGCGAAGGAGCCGAAGGTTGCTATCTGCGGCGAATGGTTCACTGCTCACGGAACAGGCGAAAATATCGGTCATGTATGCGCGGAAAAGAATAAGGAAATTGCGGACAAAATGCGCAAGGCGTTCGCGGCGTGGTATGACAACGGGCATACAAACGAGGCTGACCCCAATACCTGCATTCTCCGCGTTCGCTTGACCGACGGAGTGCTTTTAGCGCATGGCACAAGGTATGATATTGACTTTACCGCCTCGGAGTAAGGCGGCGCGCCTGAATATGATGGAGGGAAGCCAATGAAAACTGCTGTTGTAGTAATGTCAAAGCACCATGGGAACACAAGAAAGCTTGTTGACGCAATCGCGCGTGAACATGAGATTACCGTAATCGACGCGGGCGCGAATTCCTCAACAGATTTGTCGGGGTACGACTGCATAGGCTTCGCTTCGGGAATCGCCTACGGCAAGTTCTATAAGCAGATTGGCGATATTATCGAAAATGACCTGCCGAGCGGCAAAAAGGTGTTTTTCCTTTACACCTGCGCGAGGAATGATAAGGATTTTGCCGCGCACGAGCGCGAGCAGGCGCAGAAAAAAGGCTGCAAGGTGCTTGGCGTTTACGGCTGCTCCGGCTTTAACACCTATTCCGTCCTGAAACTCATAGGCGGAATCAATAAGGGTCATCCGGACGAGAGCGAGCTTCGCGGCGCGGTTGATTTTTTCGCGGCGCTCCCAATCGGGGAAGGGGGAAAGTGATATGCAGATAGGCGTTGGAGTCTACGTTGTGGACAGCGTTTCGGCTGTGAAGCTGTATTCCGAGGCGTTCGGGCTGACTCTCGGCTATCACGTTCTCAATGCCGACGGAACGTATTTTCATTCCGAGCTTTCGCGCTGCGGCGAGCCGTTCCTTTCGGTGGTTGAGTCGCGGGACGGAAAACCTGCCGGAAACGCGGCGCAGCTTGGAGTAACGATGCCCGATAAGGCGAGCCTTGAAAGAGCGTTCGAGCTTTTGAGCGTCGGAGCAGATGTGTCAATGCCCATCTGCGAGCTGCCGTGGAGTCCGTGCGCCTTCTCGCTTACAGATTCCTTCGGCGTATGGTGGTTTGTTTCGCTTCCTCAGCACAGACCCGAAGGCGATGAGCTGAAATAAGGCTCTTGCCTGAACGCCGGCAGCCGCAAAGCTTTATTGAGTGAGCGCTTTGCTGCCCTCCGCTGCCGTCGACGCCATACGTGAAAATATTACCGTGTACGGCGTTGCGAACGATGGCGTAATAATCGGCAGAGAGCAGCTCCTGCGCAGGAACAGCTTGAAGCCCGTTATGCTTATGACGAGCGATTTGAGCCGGTATGCGATACTTGACCGCATTCCTTTGAATAAGAAAAACGCGGGGGCATATGCCCTCGCGTTTCCTGATTATAAGCGTTTTCTGTTATCAAATCAGAACTTCATCTTTTCCTCGATATAAGCCTTGAGCGAAGCAACGGGGATGCGCTCCTGCTGCATGGTGTCGCGGTCGCGAATGGTAACGGTTCCGTCCGTTTCGGTATCGAAATCGACGGTAATGCAGAAGGGCGTTCCAACCTCGTCGGCGCGGCGGTAGCGCTTGCCGATTGAGCCGGTTTCGTCATACTCTACGTTGAAGCTCTTGGCAAGCTCGTCGTAGATTTCGGTTGCCAAAGCGCCGAGCTTGTTCTTCTGCAGAGGCAGAACCGCCGCCTTGATGGGCGCGAGCGCAGGATGCAGGTGCAGAACTACGCGGGTATCGCCGCCCTCAAGCTCCTGCTCCTCATATGCGTTGCAGAGGAAGGCAAGCGCCGCGCGGTCAGCGCCGAGGCTAGGCTCGACGACATAGGGAATGAACTTTTCGTTGGTGATGGGGTCAAGATATTCCATATTTTCGCCGCTCGCAGTCTGGTGCGCCTTGAGGTCATAATCCGTCCTGTCCGCGATTCCCCAAAGCTCGCCCCAGCCGAACGGGAAAAGGAATTCAAAGTCGGTGGTTGCCTTGGAATAGAAGGCAAGCTCCTCGGGGCGATGGTCGCGCAGACGAAGCGCCTCGTTGCGGATTCCGAGCTTCAGCAGCCAGTCGCGGCAGTAGCCGCGCCAGTAGTCGAACCATTCCAAATCCGTTCCGGGCTTGCAGAAGAATTCCATCTCCATCTGCTCGAATTCGCGTATGCGGAAAATGAAGTTGCCGGGGGTAATCTCGTTGCGGAAGCTTTTACCGACTTGGCAAATGCCCATCGGCAGCTTGCGGCGGGTGGAGCGCACAACGTTCTTGAAGTTGACGAATATGCCCTGCGCGGTTTCGGGGCGAAGGTAAAGCTCGTTGCTCGAATCGTCCGTTACGCCCTGAAAGGTTTTGAACATCATGTTGAACTTGCGGATTCCCGTAAAGTCCTTTTTGCCGCACTGCGGGCAGACCAAATCCTCATGCTCTGCGATGTACTTTTCCAGCTGCTCGTTGTTCCAGCCGTCAGCCTCGATTTCCTCGCCCTTCTGCTTGGCATAGTCCTCGATAATCTTGTCCGCGCGGAAACGCGCCTTGCACGCCTTGCAGTCCATAAGCGGGTCGTTGAAGTTTCCGACATGGCCGCTTGCTACCCAGACCTGACGGTTCATCAGAATCGCGCAGTCAAGACCGATGTTCGTCTTGCTTTCCTGCACGAACTTCTGCCACCATGCTTTTTTTACGTTGTTCTTGAACTCGACGCCGAGCGGGCCGTAGTCCCACGCGTTGGCAAGCCCGCCGTATATTTCGCTTCCCGCGAAGATATAACCCCTGTTTTTGCATAGGGCAACCAGTTTATCCATCGTAAGCTCCGCCATGACGGTTCCTCCTTGAAAATGCTGTATCTTAACCGATATATTATGCTTTCTATTCGCGGCTTTGTCAAGATTGCGTTGCGTTTTGCTTCAACCTTTCTGCCCGCGCAGCCAAATCTCCGGCTCATTCATGCTTTTTTGCAGCTCGTCAAGGAATTCTTTAACATGGTATCCGTCCGTTGTTGCGTGATGAACGGTGATTGAAAGCGGCATCAGCGTCCTTCCGCCCGCTTCCGTGAACCCGCCCGCCTCGAAGGAGGGCAGATAGTAATCCTTGATTCCGTGATTATGCAGGGAAAAGCTGTTGAACTTTATCCACGGTATGCAGGATATGATATAGGAATTCGGCAGGGGAAGCCCCTTTGCGGAGAGTATTCCGTGCGTGCCGCCGTACTTTTCCGTGTCCTCGATGTACGCCTTGTGAAAGCTCGTGAAATCATCGTCGTACTGCGTAAAGAGCAGCGAGGTTGTCTTGTCGTCCTCATGGAACTGCGGGTATGCGGGGGTCAAGGTATTCCAGTAGCCGAGCGTTCCGTCCTTTACGGCAGTCCTAAGCTCCTTATGCTTCATGATTGCGCCCGTAACCAGATACAGATACGCCGGAAAGAATTTCAGCCCCTTATCCTTGAGCGCCCTTCTTGTATTGGTTACGTCGATTGTTACGTTTATCGTATAGCTTGTCGGCGCCATTTGCGTGTAGTAGTAAAATCCCTGCGCCATCGGCCATTTTTCCATGTCGATTGGAGTGAACTCTGCTTCAATTTGCATTTTTATCCCCGCTTTTCTTTGTAAGCTTCATCAGCTCGTATTTAAGCTGCGCTTCAAGCTCGCCGCGCGTAAACTCAATCGCCGCGCTTGCGGTTTTAAGCCCTTCAATGTAGATTACCAGCCGCTTTGCCTCCAGCGCGGAGTCCTGCGCGAATAATTCTCCGCGCGCAATTCCGTATTCGAGCAGCCTTTTCATCATGCTTACAGCGCTGCCGAAGCGCTCGTTGATGAAGCTATCCTTTTCTTTGCTGTTTCTCTCATATTCGTAGGTTGCGAGCGACAGCCGACCCGCGTTCTCCTGAATTTCCATAATACAGCTGTGAAAAAAGTATCTGAGCATATCTGCCGCAGGCACTCCCGCCTCCATCGCCTTTTTCAGCTCCGCTTCCCAGCTATCCCTGTCAAGCCGCAAAAGCGCGCCGAAAACCTCGCCGGCGGACGAAAAATGCCTGTACAGCCCGCCGCGGCTCAGCTTGCTCGCAAGGCATAAATCGCTCATGCTCACGGCGGAATAGCCCTTTTTTATGAACAGCGCTTTTGCAGCCGTAAGTATTTCCGCCCTTGTTTTATCTCCTTTGTCAGCCATCCCCGTTCTCCTTTCACATAAAAGCGACACTCGTGTCGCTAGTATTATGCGACATTGGTGTCGCTTTGTCAATGGGTGTGCAAAAAAACGCCTTCCGCATTTCTGCGATGGCGTTTAATTTGCGTTACGCTTGCTATCTCGCGGCCTTCAGACGCGCGAAAAGCCCGCCTTTTCCGCGCTTGACGGCTGCGATGAAGCTCCCTTCTGCGCAGCAGAGGAAAACGGAGCGAAGGCGCAGGGGCAGCAGCATCAGCTTCATCATTGCGGAGCGGGGCTTTGCCGCTTTGAGCGCGGGGGCAAGGCGCGGATTTGCGAGCATTTGCAAAACAGCACTTCGCTTCTCGGCAAGGCTTTTCGGGTTCGCCTTTTCCATTTCATTTTCAATGCAGCCGACAAAGCGCTCGACATAGCGGCGCGAGAGGAACTCGGTGGTCTTTTCGTCGTTCATTCCCCACTCCGAATACAAATCTGTCAGCCAACCGTGTTCTTCCTCGCGCTTCTGATAAATGTCGGCGCGCCATTTCGCGGTTTCACTTTCTCCGCGCGCGCGGTTGAAATGGTAAAACGCCTTTTCGAGCGTTCCGAAGCGGCTTGCAGAGCGTATAACGGAAAGATTGAAGGGAAAATCATCCCAGTACGTGTCGGGAAAAAGGATTGCGTTTTTTACAAGGAACTCGCGGCGGTAAAGCTTGTTCCACGGCGTGTAGAGGAGGTTTGTGTCAAAAAGCTCAGGAGTATCCCTCCTGAAATCCTCCGCGCTTTTATACATTTTGCTTTTCGGCAGTATTGTCTGCGTTTTGCAGAGCTTTCCGCCGTCGTAGGTGTCGATGAAAAAGCCGGCAATAAGCAAATCCAGCCCGCCGCCTTTTGCCGCGGCGTACATTTCGCTTATCGCCTCCGGCTCCGCGCTGTCGTCCCCGTCAAAAAAGAAAAGGTATTCGCCCGAGGCGAGGCGTATACCCCTGTTGCGCGCCGCGGGAGCGCCCATATTGCTTTGCGTAAGAAGCGAAAAGCGCTTGTCTGCGCCGATTGCCTCCCGCGCCGCCGCCTCCGTTCCGTCCGTCGAGCCGTCGTTTACTATTATGCACTCGAAATCCGCAAGCGTCTGCGCTTTTAGGGATTTGACGGCGCAGGCGATTTGCTTTTCAACGTTGTATGCGGGAATAATCACGCTTACCGCCGTTTTTGTGTCCGCCATCTGCTCAGTCGCTCCCTTCCTTGGCAAAATCCATGTATGAGCCGGCAAGGGCTAATGCCTCGCCGGAGGGCGCCTCGCTTTTCCCCTTTGCGCTTTCGGGGCGCAGGATTATCGTAATCGTTCTCAGCAGAATCTTCACATCCCACCAGAGCGAATAATTCTCGATGTAATATATATCCATCAAAGCCTTGCGCTTTGAATCCGTGTCATACCTGCCCGTTATCTGCGCGTAGCCGGTAAGCCCCGCCTTCATGCACAGGCGGTAGCCGAATTCGGGAAAGCTCTGCACGGCTGTGTCAATCATATCCGGTATTTCGGGGCGCGGGCCGACAAGGCTCATATCGCCTTTGAGAACGTTGAAAATCTGCGGCAGCTCGTCAAGCCTATATCGCCTCAGAAAGCGCCCGACGCTCGTTATGCGCTCGTCGTCCTCGCTTGCAAGCGATATATGGTCGGGGGAGTCCTCGCGCATCGTTCGGAGCTTTATGATTTCAAAAACCCGTCCGCCCTTTGTTGCGCGCTTCTGGCGGTAGAAGCATTTCCCGCCGTCGCAAAGCTTGACGGCGGCGGCGCAGGGAAGCATTATTATAAGGAAAAGCGGCATGAAGGCGAGCGAAAAAACAATGTCCATCAGCCTTTTGAGGAAACGCTGCTCCGGCTTCAGACGCCCCTTCTGCCCGCATTCGAGGAAGGAGCAGTCGCCGAAGGTTACGGGAACGGCGGCGTTTTCAACAACGTCGAAAATTTCGCTTGCCACATAGAACGCCTTGTCCTCTTTATAGGCATATTCCTCCAGCTCAAGCCGCTTGTCCGGCGGCACATCGTAGAACATTACGGCGCTTTCGCGCTTGATTAGCTCCTTGATATCGCTTCTGCGGTAGTCCGCCATCGCCGCTATCCTGTACTGCCGCTTCATCGTGATTACGCGCGGAAGCACCTCGAGAAGGGACTTGCGCGAGGATGTGATGATAAGGGTTTCGGCAGGCGGGACAAGCCTGAAATATATGTAATTGCCGAGGCAGACGAAAAGCACAGTGAGTATAAGCTGAGCCGCCATAGCCGCAAACAGCAGCGGTATTTCGCCCGAAACGGGGGTAATCGTCGAGCGGTTGATTTCGTTCACGTTCATCATCAGGAGAACGAAGTAGGAAACTGCGTCCGTCAGCCACAGCCCGAATACGAGGCTGTACACGATATGGCTGCTCTTATCCTTGCCGACGGCATAGCCGCCGTAGGTGCGCATCATGAAATAGCCCACAATAAGGAATGAAAATATAACTATCGCGCTCGTTCGGCTTACGCGCATCAGCTGCGGATTGGTTACGGAAAGCGGAAGGTAAAAGGCAAGAAAGGCGCAAAGATACATAAGCGCCTTCATAAAGAGGCAGATTAGCGACGCCTCCGTGTTTTTACCCTTTGCAACCGCTTTCGACAAAATATCAACCTCCGCTGGCATTGATAAATATGTAAACGAACGAGAAACTGTAAATCATCCGCCAAATTTTGCGTTTCAGCGTTTCGCGTTTCTTTCGCGGATTATTCCGGCGCATTTTTTGAGCGGCGCAAGGGAGGGAGGGGAGATTACCGTGTCCGGCGGAAGCTCGCCTACTCCGAACCATTTTAGCTCCGCAACCTCGGCAGGGTCGGCGCAGATTTCGCCCGAATAATCGGAGCAGATGAAATAATTGCCGACTATGTACGCCTTGTCCCCGTTCGGGTAGGTGAAAAACATTTCCTTGCCCGTGTATGTGCCGATGAATTCAAGCGTGCGCGCGGTAAGCCCCGTTTCCTCAAACAGCTCGCGCTTTCCGGTTTCCTCCAGGGTTTCGCCGATTTCAAGCGCGCCGCCGTGGTCTGCCCACAGCCCGTTGTCCTCGCGTTTCTGCAAAAGGATTTTTTCGCCCTTTACCACAAAAACGCCGACGCCGACCATGATAAGCGTGTCGTGCCCTATCCGCGAGCGCATTGAGCGAACATAGTCGTTCACGCGTTGTACCACCTTTTTATGAATTCAATGTCCGTCTTTTCGTGAGCCGGCTGGGTTTCCTCGCGCAGCAAATCAACGGAGGGAATATGCTCCCTGAGCTTTGGCAGAAGCCACTTGAGGTCAATCATTCCCTCGCCAAGCAGCGCGGGCGTGTAGCCGCGCGCGTCGTGGAAGCCGTCCTTTATATGGATTGCGCTAACTCTGTCTGCAAACGCCTCGAAGCAGCGTGAGAAAAGCTCCCTTTGCGCTCCGATATTGTCCGCGGTCAGCAGGTTCCAAGGGTCAAAAACTATGCGAAGGCGCGGCGAATCGACCTCTTTTATAAGCCTTGCGGTCAGCTCGGGGGTGTTTAGCGTATGCGCGGCAACAGGCTCTATTCCGAAATCCTGCTCCTCTTTTTCCGCGCGTTCGGCAATCCGAAGCACGCTTTCGCGCAGGCGGACGTATTGCTTTTCCCGCTCGTCCTCGCTGCCTCGAAACCCGCTCGTTTCAGTTCCGACAACCCTTGCGCCGAGAATTTTCGCGGCGTGCAGATTGTCCATATACGTGTTTCTTGCGTCGATATACGCGTCGTCGTTTCTCGCGCACATATCGACGTATGAGCCGAGAACTGTAATGTTTAAGCCACAGCCCTCAAATTCCGCGCGGAGGGCGAGAAGGCTTTCGTCATCGCGCGGCGAAGGCGGAGTTGCAAGGCTCTTTGCGGGCGCAAGCTGCATCGTGTCAAATCCTGCCGTCTTTATGCCCTTGAATAATTCCTCCCGCGGAAGCTTGAAATCGTGCGCCCGAGTGCCTATCATGCCTAAAGCCCTCCTTATATCAAATCCTCTTTGCAAGCATTATTTCCAAAGGCTGCTCATAGTCAGGAATGTCGAAAACCAAGCCGCCGATATCCTTGAAGCCGAGCTTTCTGTAAAAATACTGCGCCTGCTCGTCCGCCTGAGTAGACGTCATCAAAAGCCCGTAATTTGCCTTTTTCATGTCGCTTTCCCATCTTTCGACGGCAGTCCTTCCCGCGCCGATTCCGCGCTTGTCGCCGCGCAGATAAATCAGCGTCAGGAAAGGAATGCTGTCCCAGAAAAGATTATAGCGCATTATGCCAATCGGCTCGCCGTTTTCTTCGATTATATACGCCATATTGTCGCGTATTTTTCGCTTCAGCTCGTCCATTTGGAGATGCGCGTCAAGCGAAAACCAGAAATCCGTATCGCTTTTTACAGCGAATCTTGTTGTTATCATGCTCTTTTTTCACCTATAAGCCCCTGAAGCGCGCGCCTGAAATCCTCGTCCGCCTGAGCCTCGCGCTTTTTCGGGCCTTTCGTTCTCCCGCCGTTTCTGCGTGTTTTCGCGTTTTCATGACGCATCATCAGCAGCCCGTCGATGTTGTCGTTTGTGTATTCGCGCCCGTTCTGGTCAATGGCAAGCGCGCCCTTGCCGAGCGCGAGCGCCGCCAGCGCATAGTCTTGCGTTACAAGGATATCGCCGCGCGCAAGCATATTTGCGATTTTAAGGTCTGCGCTGTCCGCGCCCTGCGAAACGGTGATTACCCTTGCGTAATCGTCTCGCATTTCGTGCGCCCAGTCGCAAACCCATACCGCCGGAATCCCCGCCCTCCGCGCCTCGTCCGTCGCTATATGGGTTACGGGGCAGGCGTCCGCGTCAACAAAAAGCGTCATTTCATCATCAGCGCTACGTTCTCCACGCCTGCGCACCAGCAGAACATATCAACGCCCTGCGTTTTTACAAGACGGTAGCCGCCCTCGCCAAGAAGCTTCAAATCGCGCGCCTGAGTTGCGGGGTCGCAGCTCACATAGACCACCTTTTTGGGCGACGCGTCAATAATCGCCTTGATTGCGGAAGGCTCGGCGCCCTTGCGCGGCGGGTCGAGCAGGATGGTGTCGGGCTTTTCTCCGCGCGCGCAGAGCCTTGGGAATACGTCCTCGGCGGCGCCGCAGACGAAGTCTGCGTTCGTTATTCCGTTGCGCTTTGCGTTTTCCTTTGCGTTTTCAACAGCTTCGGGAACAATTTCGATTCCCGTAACGCTTCCGGCGCGCGCGGCAAGCGGCAGCGTAATCGTTCCCGCGCCTGAATACAAATCGAAAATTCTTTCGCCCTTGTTTGGCTCGCAGAAATCAACCGCCGTCTGATACAGCTTTTCGGTCTGCTCGGGATGAACCTGAAAGAATGCCTGCGGAGAAATTTCGTATTCAAAGCCGCAGAGCGTGTCCGAAAGCGCCGCTTTTCCGTAAAGGAGTTGGCTCTTTTTACCGAAGATGGCGTTGGTGCTTTCGGTGTTTATGTTTATATAAAGGCTTACGAGCTTCTGGCAGCGCGAAACCGCACTTTCCCAGACAAGCTTTGCGGCGGGAAGCCGCCCGCCGTTTACAACGATAACCGCCATTACCTCGCCGCTTCTCGTCTGCCTCAGAACCAGATGGCGGATAAGCCCCTCGCCTGTTTCTTCATTATATGCTGTAAGCGTCTGCGCAGACAGCTCCTGAAGCAGCGCCTCCTGCGCCAGAAGCAGCTCTTTTCTTTCAAGAAGGCAGCTGTCGGTTGCAATCAGCCTGTGCGAGCGCTGAGCGTAAAAGCCCGCCCTGAATCGCCCGCTTTCATCGCGGATAACGGGAAGCGCCGCCTTGTTGCGGTAATGGTACGGATTCTCCGCGCCGATGACCGGCGGAACAGACGCGTCCTCAAAGCCGCCTATACGCCTAAGGGCTGATTCGATTTTCTCTCTTTTGCATTCAAGGGACAGCGCGTAGTCCATATGAAGGTGCGCGCAGCCGCCGCAGCGGGGGAAGGAGGGGCAGGGGGAAACCGCGCGCTGCGGATTTGCGCTGATGATTTCCTCAAGCTTTCCGTAGGCATAGGTTTTCTGCGCCTTGACTATTCGCGCGAGAAGCTTTTCGCCGGGCAGGGCAAGCGGAACGAATACCGCCATTCCGTCCGCGCGGCATACTCCCTCGCCGTCGTTGCCGAAGCGCTCAACCTGAAGCTCTACGATGTCGTTCTTTTTCAGCATATTGTCAGCCCCTCGTCCTCTTTAGCGCCCGTCATCAGGTTGAAGCATTGAACTGCCGCGCCCGACGCGCCCTTGCCAAGGTTGTCAAAGCGGGACACAAGCAGCATATCATCGCCGTTTGCGAATACAAAAATCTGCATTTCGTTCGTTCCGTTGAGCGCCTGCGGGTCAAGGCGGCCGCCGTCCGGAATCTCGCCGAGCGGCATAACCTTTACAAAGCGGCTTCCTTCATAATGCTTTGCGTAGATTTCATGAATCTGCTCGGCGCTTCTTCCGCCCAGCTGACCGGATGAGAGGGGAACAGACACGAGCATTCCCTCGTAATAATCGCCTAGAATCGGGTCAAAGATTGGGGGATTCAAAAGCCCCGTCACATACGCCATTTCGGGCAGATGCTTGTGGGAAAGCCCCAGCGAGTATATGCGCGTTCCGGAATATGCCTTGTCCCTTTGCGGGTTTTCGTATTCCTCAATCATCTTCCTGCCGCCGCCGGAATAGCCGGTTATGCTGTGCGCTGAGAGCCTTTCGGATTTATCAAGAGCGCCCGACGCGGTAAGAGGATAGACGAGCGATATAAACCCGCTCGCGTGACAGCCGGGAACGGCTACGCGTTTACTTCCTATTATATTGGCGCGGCGCTCGGTAGACAGCTCCGGAAAGCCGTAATCGAAATCGGGATTCGTTCTGTGCGCGGTCGACGCGTCGATAACGCGTACGCTGCCGCTGCGAATCATTGATACGGCCTCGCGCGCCGCGTCATCGGGCAGGCAGAGGAAAACAACGTCCGCCGAGTTCAGCATTTCGCTCCGCGCGGCGGCGTCCTTGCGCTTTTCATCGGGGATTCTCATTATTGTTACGTCGCTGCGCGCGCTAAGGCGCTCAAATATTTTCAGACCGGTTGTACCGGCTTGACCGTCCACATACACTTTTACCATCCTGCTGCCTCCGCAATTCCTTATCTTGCCGCGTTATATCCGCGGTATACCCTTGCATTTTGATATAAACGCGTGTGTTTGTCAAGGTAAATGCAGAGCGCGCAGCGTAGGAACGCGTGTTCGTTTATATATGTGTATGACGGCTATACATCAAAACGTGCGCGTCGGGTTCGCAGTTTTTGCGGCGACAATTCGACCTGATTCGACGTTTATGATGAGTTTGCTTAATTTTAGTTAAGTAAATTAAGTATTTTCTTCGGAGGTGAAATGAATTAAAAGCGTTGATATATATGACTTTTCTGGTTTGATTTTATCCATTTAATTTGGAGATTCGTCAATATTACCTGTTGACAATCGGGCTGTTTAGGTATAATTTATAGAAAAGAATAAAGTTACGTTCGCATTAAGTAAGTTGCCGCGTACTTTGTCTTTTAATTGTAAATCCCGCGAAAATGGCAAGGAACAGACGGTAAAAAGCAATTTTTGAGCTGTACCCTTTATATTGTCTATGTATAATGGGCACATATCAAAAAGCATCATTGTGTGAAGCTGTGTGCTGCGTACGAAAAAAGCGCGCGCTCCATAATGAATCCACTGCATTTTCCGCGGGCATCATCCGGCGGAATCCCGCTGGTGGCGAAAGAACGAATCGGGCATACGCCCGTTCGGGGGAGGAATGACCGCTTACATGAAGAGGAAGTGGCTGCGCACTCTGCTCATTTTCCTTGGCGTAGTGCTATTATTCGCCTTGTGGATACTGCTGTCGGGTGGGACAGAGAACTACGGGAACAAATACGAGGGGGTAGACCTTGCGACCGACGTAACAGGTATCGGCCGCAGAGACACCTATACCCACTATCTGGAGAGCTATGGCTCTCTGGAAAGACCGACTGAGGGCGCCGTTGTCGACGTCCTTGGCGTTTCGCCGTCTGCGGGTGTGGAAGTCCGCGCGATGGAGGACGGGACGCAGGCCGTGTATACCGACGTGAACTCGGTTGCGGAATGGAAGGTAACGCTTCCTAAGGCCGGTCTTTACAATATCATGATTGACTATCTTACCGTTCCTTCGCGCGGCGTTGACATTGAACGCTCGCTGATGATTAACGGTAAGGTTCCTTTTGCGGGCGCCGACACGATGGTGTTCACCCGTCTTTGGACGGATGGCGGCGAAGTTCGCAAGGACAATCAGGGCAACGATGTACGCCCGTCGCAGGTTGAGCGCTTTGAGCCTCAATCTGCTTACTGCCGCGACGCTATGGGCTACGTCGTCGAGCCGTATCGCTTCTACTTTAATGAGGGCGAAAATACCGTCTCCCTCACGGCTGTAAACGAGCCGGTGATTATCCGCGGGATATCGGTCATGCCGATTCTCACGGAAAGCAGCTATGCTGATTACCGCGCCGCTCAGCCCGAAGCCGAAATGAGCGCCGATGCGAAGAATTACATCGAGATAGTTCAGGGCGAGGATTCCGACCTTCGCTCCTCCACCTCGCTGTACGCAAGGTATGACCGCTCCTCGGCTGCCACCCGTCCTTACAGCGTAAGGAACACGATTCTCAACTATATCGGCGGCACGGCGTGGAATCTGCCGGGGCAGTGGATAGAGTGGGAAGTGGAAGCGCCCGAGGACGGCTTCTATAATCTAACCATCAAGGCGCGCCAGAATTATCAGCGCGGCGGTCTTTCCTGCCGTTCGCTGTACATCGACGGCGACATTCCCTTCGAGGAAGCAAAAACGCTGACCTTCTTCTATGCGAACCAGTGGAACATGATGACCCTTTCCGACGAGGAGGGAACTCCCTATCAGTTCTATCTCAAGAAGGGCACTCACCGTGTACGCCTTGAGACCACCCTCGGCGAGATGGGCGACATCCTCAAGGAGATGGAGGATTCCATCTACCGCCTCAACCAAATCTACCGCAAGGTTCTGATTCTTACCGGCGTCAATCCGGACAGATTCCGTGATTACAACATCATCGGCGTCTATCCCGAGGTTATCGACGCGATGGAGCTTGAAAGCAAGCGCCTTTACAATCTGGTTGACCGCACCGTTGCCTGCACGGGTCAGAAGAGCGACCGTATTGCCGTTGCGCAGACGCTTGCCGTTCAGCTTGAGCAGTTCGTTGAAAACAACGACCGCATCACCCGCTCCTTCACCAACTTCAAGGATAACATCACGGCTCTCGGAACTGCGATGCAGAACATGAGCCAGATGCGCCTTGACGTTGACTACATCGTGCTCAGCGGCGTTGACGCGAAGGTTCAGGCTGAAAGCGAGAATTTCTTTGACAGCGCAATGCATGAAATCCGCTCCTGCCTTACTTCCTTCTTCGTTGACTACAATATGCTCGGCGACGTGTACGGAAGCGACGATGAGGTTATCGACGCGTGGATTATGACCGGCCGTGACCAGAGCACCATTCTTAAAACGATGATTGACGATTCCTTCACTCCCGCTTCGGGAATCAAGGTAAACGTCAAGCTTGTTGACCCGACCGCGCTTCTGGGCGCCGTCGTTGCCGGCAACGGCCCCGACATCGTGGTTTCGACCGACACATGGAACCCCGTTCAGTACGCGCTGCGCAATGCGGCGGTTGATTTGCGCCGCTTCAGCGACTGCGATGCGATTCTTGAAAATTACAATCCGAGCGCCTATGCCGCCTTGAGGCTTGACGAAGGGCTTTACGGACTGCCTGAAACGCAGACCTATTCCGTGCTGTTCTACCGTCAGGACGTTCTTGACGAGCTTGGGCTCACCGTGCCGAATACTTGGGACGAGCTGATAGCGATGCTGCCCACGATTCAGGGCAACAACCTCTCCGTCGGCATTCCTTATCCTGATATTCTCGCGCCGAACCTCGCGCCGTATTATTCTATGCTCTATCAGAACGGCGGAGCGATGTACGACGAGCGCGCGACCAAGACGCTTATTGACTCTGAATCGGGCGTAAGCGCGTTTGAGCTGTACACCTCGCTGTATAACGATTACGGTCTGCCTACGGTATTCGACTTCGTAAGCCGTTTCCGTTCCGGCGAAATGCCGCTCGGCGTCTTCGACTATACGACCTATAACACCCTGATGGTTTCCGCGCCTGAAATCCGCGGACTCTGGGATTTCACCCTGATTCCCGGAACCGCAAGGCAGGATGCAAACGGAAAGACCTATATCGACCACTCGGTTCATTCGCAGGGCACGAGCTGCATGATGATTGCGACCGAGGATGAGGAAATGCTCAATAACTGCTGGGAATTCATGAAGTGGTGGGTAAGCACCGATTCGCAGGTTCGCTTCGGACGCGAAATTGAAAGCGTTCTCGGCTCCAGCGCCCGTTATGCCACCGCTAACATGAACGCCTTCAGGCAGCTTGCTTGGAGCGCCGAGCAGATTGAAACCCTTTCCGAGCAGCGCAAGTGGACTGTCGGCTATCGTGAAATCGCCGGCGGCTACTATACGAACTGGCATATGACCAACGCTATCCGTAAGGTTATCAATGACAAGACGGACGCGCGCGAAACGCTGCTCAATTACACGAGAACCATCAACGAGGAAATTGAAAAGAAGCGGACCGAGTTCGGTCTGCCTCTTGAGTGAGGTGTCGGATGAGTACATTTTCTAAGTATGTCAAGCTCAAGAAGGACCGCGCCCGCTACGGATGGGACAAAGCGAAGCGGATGAAGGTATGCTACCTCTTTATCGCGCCCTACGCGATACTGTTCTTTACCTTCTATATCCTGCCGATGCTGACCTCAATCTATTACAGCTTCACCTACTATAATATCCTTGAGCCGGCTCGCTTCATTGGCTTCGATAACTATATCAACCTGATTCTTCAGGATGAAATCTTCCTTACAGCCGTGAAGAATACCTTCATTATAGCTATCGTAACCGGCCCTGTCGGATATATGCTTTCCTTCCTATTCGCGTGGTTCATAAACGAGCTGCCGAGATGGCTGAGGACGATAGCGGTAGTTATCTTCTACGCTCCGTCCATCGCCGGAAACGCATATTACATCTTCGGCATCATCTTCCGCGGCGATATTTACGGCTACCTCAACTCGATTCTGACTGAGTTCGGAATTATCGACGCTCCCGTTCTCTGGCTCTCGAACCCGACCTACATCCTCCCCGTGTGTATAATCGTTATACTGTGGATGTCAATGGGCACGGGCTTCCTATCCTTCGTAGCCGGCTTGCAGGGCGTTGACCCTGCGCTCTACGAGGCAGGCTATGTGGACGGTATCCGCAACCGCTGGCAGGAGCTGTACTTCGTAACGCTGCCCTCGATGAAGCCGATGCTGATGTTCGGCGCGGTTATGTCGATAACGCAGGCGTTCGGAGTCTGCGACGTAACAATGGCGCTGGCAGGCTATCCAAGTACGGACTATGCAGCGCGAACGGTCGTAACCCATCTGTTTGACTATGGTTATTCCCGCTTTGAGATGGGTTACGCATCGGCTATCGCAACGCTACTGTTCCTGGTCATGATTCTCTGCAATAAAATCATCCAGTCCGCGCTGAGAAAGGTGGGTACATGAGCAATACAGCAGCCGCAAAAGTAAAGATAGCAGCCCCCAAGGAATCAATCGGCGACCGCAAGGACCGCAAGCGCAATCAGAAGGCGCAAAAGACGGTCAGCATAGCGCATCGCCGCAAGCCTAACCGTTCGCGCGGCGGCGATTTCGGAGTCTATTTCATGCTTACCATAGTGGCTCTCATGATGGCGTTCCCGCTTGTGTTCGCGATTTCGTCATCCTTGAAGCCCCTTGACGAGCTGTTCCGTTTCCCGCCTACGCTTTTCCCGCAGCACCCGACGATGGACAACTTCTCCGATTTGTTCGTCACGATGGGTCAGTCGTGGGTTCCCTTCTCCCGCTACTTCGTGAATACCGGTCTGATAACGCTTATCGGCACGGCAGGTCACCTTTTCATCGCCTCCATGGCGGCGTTCGTGCTTGCGAAGTATGATTTCCCGGGCGGAAAGCTTTTCTTCAATATCGTTGTTACCGCGCTCATGTTCTCCGGCTACGTTACCGGAATTCCGAACTACATCATCATGAGCAACCTCGGAATCATCGATACCTATATGGCGATAATCCTGCCGGCGCTCGCCGCCCCGATTGGGCTGTTCCTTATGAAGCAGTTCATGGAGGGAATACCGACGGCGCTCATAGAGTCCGCCAAGATAGACGGCGCAGGCGAGTTCAGAATCTTCTGGCGCATAGTCATGCCGAACGTAAAGCCCGCGTGGCTCACGGTTATCATTTTCTCGGTGCAGAATCTCTGGAACGCCAAGGCGTCCACGGTTATCTACTCCGAGGCGAAGAAAACCCTCGTATACGCCCTGCAGCAGATTCAGGCAGGCGGCGTCGCCCGTACAGGTCAGGCAGCTGCCGTTACCGTAATCGTAATGCTGGTTCCTATCGTCATTTTCATCTGCTCTCAGAGTCAGATTCTCGAGACGATGGCTTCGTCGGGCATCAAAGAGTAAGTGCGGCTATGATAGGAGGGCTAAGGATGAGAACAAAGGGAATGCGCAGGATTGCGGCGCTTCTGCTCACGGCCGCGCTGCTGCTGCTGAGTACGACCGCATTTGCCGCGGACGGGCTTCAGACTCGCTATACCTATACCTACGACTATTGGTTTGATATTCGCGAGTCACCCGACGCTTACCGCGTTAAGACGGTTCTGAACAGCACAATGCTTGGGCTTGATAAGCCTATGCGGTCCCCGCAGGGTATGTTTGTTTCGGGCGATTACATTTACATCTGCGATACCGGCAACAACCGGCTTCTGGAGGTAAAGCACGAGAATTCGGAATATAAGCTCGTGCGCGTAATTGATACCGTGATTGGCGGAACGCCCGAGAATTTCTCCACCCCGCAGGACGTTTTCGTTGACAAAGCAGGCAATATCTACGTCTGCGACACGAATAACAATCGCGTCGTCATGATGGACAAGGATTGCAACTTCATAAAGTCATACGAAAAGCCTACCGACGAAACCTTCGACCAGAACCTCAGCTTCCTTCCGTCAAAGCTTGTTGTCGACGTTTCGGGCAGAGTTTTCGCTCTGTGCAAGAACGTCAACAAGGGCTTGATTAAGTACGAGGCTGACGGCGAGTTCACCGGCTACATCGGCGCGAACAAGGTTAAGTTCGACATGATAGACTACATCTGGAAGCTCTTCTCCACCAAGGAGCAGCGCTCCAAGCAGGAGTCCTTCGTTCCTACCGAGTACGACAATATATATATGGATAAGAAGGGCTTCATCTACGCCGTAACAGCAACCTTCGCGGTTGAGGAGCTTCTGAGCGATACTGCAAACCCCATCAGAAAGCTCAATGCAATCGGAAACGATATTCTTGTTAAATCCAATGTCCGTCAGCCTCCGATTGGCGAGCTTGACTGGGCGGAGGACGCGGATATCAACGGCCCGAGCCGCCTTATCGACATAACCGTTCTGGATAACGAAACCTACGTAGCGCTCGACCGCGTCCGCGGCAGGCTTTTCGGATATGACACCCGCGGAATTATGTTCTGGGCGTTCGGCGGTTCGGGAAACAGCGATGGCTACTTCCTCAACGCCGTTGCAATAGACCATATGGGCAACGACCTCATGGTGCTTGACTCCATCGAGTGCAGCGTTACCATATTCACGCCAACTGAATACTGCAATCTCATCTATACCGCTAACGACCAGTACCTGAGAGGCGAGTACGACGCGTCCGCTGATACGTGGCGCGAGGTGCTCAAGCTCAACGGCAACTATGACCAAGCCTTCATCGGCGTCGGGCGCTCCCTGCTTCGTCAGGAAAAGTACGGCGAGGCGATGGAATACTTCCGTTATCCGCGCGATTGGAAAAACTACGGCGAAGCTTTCCGCCTGTACCGCAAGGAATGGGTTGAGCAGAACATAGGCTGGATATTCGCGCTGGTTGCGGCTGCTATGGTTGTCCCGCTTGTCGTCGGTAAGGTGAAGAAGATAAAAGCGGAGGTGAATAAATCTTGACGGCTATGTCACGCAAACGCCCCGCGATACTTGATAAGCAATGGTGGTCGCGGTACGGCGCGTCCCTTCGCTTCGCGTTTTACTGCCTGCTCCATCCCTTTGACGGGTATTGGGATTTGACGCATGAGAAGCGCGGCTCAATGGCGGCGGCAAACACCATCATGTTCTTTGTGCTGCTTACCAGAATTCTGACGCTGGAGTTCACGAACTTCCAGTTCATGTCGGTAAACTGGGAATACGTCAACGTGTTTCAGGAGTGCCTCTCGCTCCTCTTGCCGCTTATCGTTTTCGTAACGGCAAACTGGTGCTGGACGACCCTGTTCGACGGCAAAGGCACGTTCAAGGATATTTACGTCGGAATGTGCTATTCCATTCTGCCGTATCCGCTGATTCAACTGCCGCTGATTCTTCTGAGCAATGTCATCACGACCGAGGAAGGCGCTTTCTACTATGTGTTCGCGGCGCTCTCCTTAATCTGGGCAGTATACCTCATCGTTATCGCGATGATGGAAATTCACGATTATTCAGTCGGTAAGACGTTCCTGTTCACGATTATGTCTCTGTTCGGAATGCTGATTATCATCTTCCTGCTGCTGCTGTTCCTCAGCCTCATCAGCGACGCTATCAGCTATTTCGTATCACTGTACCGCGAAATCGTGTTCAGGCTATTCTAGGAGGAGTGCGTATGAATAAGAAAAAACCTCTCTTTCGCCGCCTTCTCCCATGGCTGATAACCGCCGCTGTGCTTGCGGTACTCATCATCTTTGTGTTTGTCCCTATCTACTCCGTCAAGGAGGATATCGACAGAGAAGAGCCTGAGTATTTCGCGTACTCCGGAGACGACAAAGAAATGACAATGGAGAACGACAAGCTTCTCTTTGCCTTTGACCCCCTTACCACGCAGTTCACCGTTACGGATAAGGCGACGAATCACATCTGGCGCTCCAATCCTGAGGATGTCGATTCCGACCCGATAGCGCTGAAGGCTGAAAAGGAAAGAATGAAGTCAACGCTGGTCGTCAGCTATTCGACGACGGACGGCGTAGTAACCCACTTCAATAACTTCACTTACAGCGTTGAAAACGGCGTTTACGATGTTGTGCGGCTTGATGACGGCTCAATCAAGGTCAACTACACCATAGGTAAGGTTAACAAGACCTTCTATGTGCCTTATGCCGTTACCGAGGAGCGCATGAACGAGCTTATCGATTCGATGAGCAAGTCCGACAAGCGTAAGGTTACCGACAGCTACCGTCTTTACAACCCCGAAAAGTATAAGGCAAGCGATGATGTAGCGGCTCTTGAGGCCATGTATCCCGGGCTTGCCGAGGGCAAAAAGATGTACATCCTTCGCAACGGCGTTGCGGACCATGTAAAGCTGAAGCTGCAGACCTATTTCCAGAGCGTAAACTACACCACTGAGGACTATTACAAGGATCTTGAGAACATTGCCGATACCGGCGCAGCCAATGCGGCAGTTTTCAACGCCTCCATCATTTATCGTCTTGAGGGCGACGACCTTGTAGTTGAAGTTCCTTATGATGAAATCCGCTACTTCCCCGACTTCCCTATCACCTATCTTGCCGTTCTGCCCGCCTTCGGCGCGACATCGACGGCTGACCAGGGATACATGATAGTTCCGGACGGCGGCGGAGCGATTATCAACTACAACAATGGTAAGATTGCGCAGAATAACTATTATGCCAATATGTACGGCTGGGACTGGGGCTCTGAGCGCCGTCAGGCTGTAAACGAAACCCGCTGCACTTTCCCGCTTTACGCAATGACGGACGGCGACGATTCCTTCCTCTGCATCCTTGAGGGGAATTCGTCCTACGCCGGAATTCTGGCGGATATCAGCGGCAGAGCAAACATAAACAGCTATAATACCTGCTATGCCCGCTATACCGTGCTTCACAGCGACCAGTACGATGTATCCGCAAAATCCAATAACCGCGTTTACATCTATGAGGAGCAGGTTTCGGGCGGAAACATAGTTCAGCGCTACCGTTTCCTCAACACGAATAATTACGCCGAAATGGCTTCCTATTACGGCGATTATCTTGCAAACCGTTATCCTTCCCTCACGCCTAACGAGAACCCTGATTTGCCCGTGAGCGTTGAAGTTCTCGGCGCTATCGACAAGATGCTGCAGCAGGCGGGTCTTCCTCAGCAGGTTGAAGTTCCCATGACCACGTTTGACCAAGGCGCGGAAATGATGGACTCGCTGCTTGAAAGCGGAATCCGCAATCTGAAGCTTATCTATACCGGCTGGGCGAACGGCGGACTGCAACAGCAGGTGCTTACCGGCGTTCATACGGTTAACGCTCTCGGCGGGGAAAACGGGCTCAGGCAGATTATCGCAAAGGCCAAGGATAAGGGCGTTGACCTTTACCTTGACGGCGCGGTTGAGTTCGCTTACGACAGCGATTTCTTCGACGGCTTCATCGCTTTCCGCGACGCCGCCAAGTACACCACCCGCGACAGGATTGAGCTTTATCCCTATTCCACCATCTGGTACACGCCGATGAAGTGGCGCGACGCCAGCTATCTTGTAAAGCCCTCCTATATGCAGATGTGCGCAAAGAACCTCCTCAACAAGCTTGATGAGCTGGGAGTGGAAGGCGTAATGTTCCGCGATGTCGGCTCAATCCTTTCCGCCGATTACAATCCCAAGGATTTCGTATCGCGCGAGGAAAGCAAGCAGATTCAGCTAGGAATAATGGCTGACGCCGAAGCGAAGGACCTCAAGGTGGCAACCAAGCTCGGAATGGATTATGCGCTCACGAACGCAGACCTCGTTACCGAGATGGATTTGATGGGCGGCGCTTACTCGATTATCGACGTATCCGTTCCCTTCTATCAAATCGCGCTTCACGGCCGTCTTGAGTATACCGGCAGCCCGATTAACCTTGCCGGAGACTACCGCACACAGCTTCTGAAGGCAGCGGAATACGGCGCGGGTCTTAACTTCTCGCTTATGGCGGAAAAGGCGCAGGTTCTCCAGAATAGCTTCTATTCCGGATACTTTGCCTCCAGCTACGGCGAATGGGGCGACCTTGCGATTCAGCTTGCCAACGAGTATCAGAGCGCTATGAGCGGGCTCGGCAATCAGAAGATAGTCGGGCATGAGCGCATTGCCGAAAAGGTAGCGGTAACCCGCTATGAAAACGGCACAAGCGTATATGTTAACTACGGCGATGCGCCGTATTCGGCAGACGGAGTGACTGTGCCCGCGCGCAGCTACACCGTTAAGGGAGGGCGCTAATATGGCAAAGAAGAAGCATGTGCGCACCATGCGCTCAAAGAACGCTGTAACGGGCTATCTGTTCATTCTCCCGTTTATAATCGGCTTTCTGATGTTCATGCTCAAGCCTATGGCTCAGTCGCTGATGTTCAGCTTTGAGAAGGTTACTCCGGGTCTTACGGGCTTTACGGAAACCTTCGTAGGCATCCAGAACTATAAATTCGCCCTGACCGGCGACCCGGATTTCCCTCGCTTCCTTGTTGAGGAAATCGGCACGATGGTAACCAACTCGCTGGCTACGCTGGTTCTGAGCTTCGTTATCGCCGTGTTCCTCAATCAGAAGTTCAAGGGGCGCACGTTCGTAAGAGCCGTGTTCTTCCTTCCGGTTATCCTCTCGTCGGGCGTTCTGTTCGGACTTGAAACGAATAACGACCTTATGCAGTCCATCAGCACGGTCGCCAATGAGTCCGGCGTAAACCTTACCGGAACCCTTGAGGACATACTTCGTCTCTCCGGTATCGGAACCCGCGCGTTCTCCGTGGTTTTTGAAATAATAAACGGAGTCTACGACATAATCATGGCGAGCGGAATTCAGATAATCGTATTCCTCTCCGGACTCCAGACCATTTCGCCCAGTATGTATGAAGCGGCGGACATGGAAGGCTGCTCCCGTTGGGAGTCCTTCTGGAAGATAACCTTCCCCATGGTAAGCCCCCTGCTCCTTGTAAACTGCATATATACGATAATCGACTTCTTCATGAAGAGCGACAGCGAGAACGGCGTGCTTGACCGTATCAGCGAGGTCATGCTTGCCAATCTGGATTACGGTCTGAGCGCCGCAATGAGCTGGATTTACTTCGGCGTTGCGATTGCTCTGATTGGCATTACATCCTTCATCATCTCTAAGGGGGTGCACTATTATGAGTAACACGCCCAAGACGTGGCACGCTAAAAGCTTCTGGGAGCGCAACCGCAAGAGCGGCGGCTACCTTCTGCGCTCAACGAGCAAGCGCGCTATCGTAAACATACTCAGAGCGCTTCTGATGTTCGGGCTGTGCTTCATGATTCTGCAGCCAATCCTCAGTAAGATTTCAATTTCGCTGATGTCTGAAAAGGATATTTACGATACAACGGTAATCGTTCTGCCGCGCAACCCGACGACGCTCAACTATACGCTCACGAGCCACCTGATGTCGTATCCTACGGCGCTTATGAACACTATCCTGATTTCGTTCATAACGGCTGTACTGCAGGTTGCCGCCTGCACGCTCGTCGGCTACGGCTTCGCGAGATACGACTTCCCGCTCAAGAGGATTTGGTTTGCCTGCGTTATTCTGGTAATCATCGTTCCTCCGCAGGTTATTTCAACCTCGCTGCACGTAAACTTCAGGTTCTTCGATGTATTCGGAATATTCAATGCGATTCAGGGGCAGCCGCTTAACCTGCGCAAAACGATAACGCCTTATCTTTTGATGTCCATGACCTGCATGGGTCTTAAAGACGGTTTGTACATCTATATGCTCAGGCAGTACTTCCGCGGAGTTCCGAAATCCCTTGAAGAAGCGGCTTACGTTGACGGCTGCGGAAGCCTTCACACCTTCGTTCGCGTAATGCTTCCCGACGCTCTCCCGATTCTCACCAGCTGCTTCCTGTTCGCGTTTGTTTGGCAGTGGACGGATATCTTCTACTCCAACACCTTTATGGGAACGGCAACGCTGCTGTCCGGCGAGCTGAGCCGCATTGCAATGCGCCTCTCGCAGTACATGGCGGATACGCAGAATGCTTCCGGCTCGTCCGTAAGCATAGCGCGCCAGCAGCAGATTATCGGTACAGGCGTTCTGATGTCCACCTTCCCGCTCATTATTCTCTACATATTCGCTCAGCGCGGGTTTGTTGAGAGCCTGAGCATGACGGGAATCAAGATGTAATTATGCCGCGGGTTTAACCGAAACGGCGCTTACGAAAACAAAAAGTATATTTTCGTAAGAGAATAGTATTCGCTTTTCTTGAAAAGTGTGCTATGATAATTACATCAAAACAAATTGCTCATCATACGCTTTTGGCTGACTATTCGGCAGGCTTTCTGACGAAAAGCAAAAGCGTTTATGGGAATAATAAAGGAGGAAAACAAAACCATGAAGAAACTCATCTCACTGTTCCTGGCTCTCGTGATGGTTCTGTCCGTATGCAGCTTTGCTGTTGCGGAGGATGTCCCCGAAGGATATCCGGAAATCATCAAGGATGCCAATGGCAACCCCATCGACCTCGGCGGCATGGAAATCATCGTCACCGACTACTGGTCCGCTGCGGACGGCACTCCCAATGAGCCTACCAGCGCTGCTGAAGAAGCTCAGCTCGAGTTCCGTGACTGGTGCATGCAGACCTACAACTTCAAGATGATTCAGAAGTCTGACGGAGACTGGAATACCAATCCTCAGACCCTGATGGACTTCATCAACACCCAGGGCGAAGAGAACCGCATGATGATTATGCGTCCGGATTCCGTATCCGCGGCGATGAACGGCGGACTGCTCTACGATATGTCCACCCTCGATTGCCTCGATTTCACCTCTTCTAAGTGGAATCCCGCTATCGTGAGCCTGATGAGCAAGGGCACTGCTGTTTACGGAGCTTCCACCGGCGCTGCCGAGCCCCGTGAAGTCGTATTCTTCAACAAGCGTCTTGTCGAAGAAGCCGGTATTGACCCTGAAAGCATCTATGACCTGCAGAAGAACAACGAGTGGACCTTTGAAAAGTTCGAAGAGCTGCTTGCGAAGTGCACCCGCGATACCGATAACGATGGCGTAAACGACACCTACGGCATGGCGAGCAACAACGATGACACTCAGCGCGTCGCTGTTTCCTCCAACCTTGGTAAGTTCTTTGACGTTGTTGACGGCAAGTACGTCTGCACCGCTCAGAGCGACAACGTAATCGAAGCTCTTAACTGGGCGCAGAAGATTATCGTTAACTACGGAATGCCCACCCCTCCCGATTCCAACTGGGATTGGTACTATGAGGCGTTCAAGTCCGGCAGCGCTGCTTTCCATGTAGGTCAGTCCTACGAAGTAAACCAAGGCTACAACCTTGATGGCATGGTTGACGATTTCGGCATGGTATGCTTCCCCACCGGCCCGAAGAACCAGCCCGGCAACTATCAGACCGACATTAGCGAAAACATCACCGTAATGCCCGGCTTCTATGATGCTGACCGCGCTTGGAAGATCGCTTTCGCTTGGAACCTCTGGACTGATGAGACCCCCGGTTACGAACTGGCTACCGATCCCGATGCGTGGAAGTCCACTATGTACAGCAGATTCCGTGATGACCGCGCTGTTGATGAGACCTACGCCATCCTCCGTGACGGCGCTCACAACACCTCCATCATATCCCGCCTCTTCGGCTCCGACAACGACGTTATGGGCCAGAGCTTCTTCTGGGATATCGCCGGCGGCGCTGTAACTGTTGCTGAGGCTATTGAAACCAAGATGCCCGCTTGGCAGGCTTATCTTGATACCGCCAATGGCGTTGCTCAGTAATAGCAATTAATGAATTCACGCTTTTCCGCTTTAGCGGTTAAGCAAAAGGGGCGGCGGACGAAAGTCCGCCGCCTTTCTTTTGCGCAGAAACGGCAGGGGAGCGTTTGCGTTTCATTGCGTAGAAACGTCAAGGGAAGCTTTCACGATTATCTTTGCGTAAAATGGCGGGAGAGCGTTTGTGCTTTATTGCGCAGAAACGTCAGGGGAGCGTTCATGGTATATTGCGTAGAGATGGCAAAGCGTGGTTGCTCCTGCAATTCGCGTTCACAATCCATCGTTAAAATCATGCCGGACGTACAGAGTGATATACATGATGATTGCGCTGACTCAATACAATTACGAAAACCGATGTCATGCGAGATTGCGGTAATGCCGTCCTTGATTTTTGCATAATACTCCTGACGAAACGGCAGGATGTCAGGCTTCATTTGTCGAAAACAAAGGCATTGCTTTATCATTGTCGTCATTATGTTCACGGTCGTTGCTATGCTCACGGTCGTTGCTATGCTCACGGTCGTTGCTATGCTCACGGTCGTTGCTATGCTCACGGTCGTCACTATGCTCACAGTCCTTGCTATGTTGAGCCTATGCCTTGATGAGGACTCTGCTTCGCTTGGGGCAAGTCCTGATTGATTGCTTTGCTGCGTTGATGACATTGTTCTGCCGATGACTCTGTTATACTGCGAGCGTTGAATTCATAATGACGCGAATTTCTGCGAAAATGCTTTTCTGAAAAGGAGAAAAAATGAAGCTTGACAAGAAACTTTATCCGTGGGCAGACTGCCTTTCCGATGATGATTTCATCAGCGACACGCCCTCGTATACCGGCGGCGAGTTCCTGAATCTGTTTGAGGACAGGCTTTTCACCGGCGCCGACAAAAGCGTAGGAGCATTGCGCTATTACGTCTATGACCCCACAAAGCACGGCTTTCCCGCTTCGGGCAAGTACCCCGTAATTTTCGCCCTGCATGGGGCGGGCGGCTCGCTCGTCGGCAAAACGGCAGTCGGCTGGGCAGGCGCGGAAACCTTCGCCTCTCCCGAATATCAGCGCAGAATGGGCGGGGCATACATCGTCTGCCCGCTTGCAAACGAAAAGGCGGATAAGCAGGGCGCGAAGCGTATGTGCTGGACAACACCAATAGCCGACGGAGGACTTTGCGGCTATCCGCAGAGCATCGCGGACGCTTTGCAGCCGTTTATGGAAAGGCGCAAATTCATCGTGACCCTTCTCGGCGTGAATTCGGTATACACCGCGTCGCTCCTTCGGCTGCTCAGCGAGGCGCTCGCGTCGTTTACAAGCTGCGGAAAAGTTGTGCTTTTCGGCTCGTCGGCAGGCGGCTATGCGGCATGGCGTATGCTCATTACAGCGCCCGAACGCTTCTGCGCCGCGCTGCTGATTGGCGCTGCGTATCTGCCCTCGCCTGACGAATTGGAAAAGGTAAGCGCCGCCGGAGTAAAGCTGCTCATCTATAACGGCGTTCACGACGAGCTGGTCGATTACAGCTTCTTTATTGAGCCGATACTTCCGTATCTGCGCAAAATGCCGCGCGTTCAGCTTTTGCTTCCGGAGCTTTTGCGGAACGCCGACGGAGGCGTTGCCTCCAATATCGCCGGCGGAGTGCAGATGGGGCAGCATTGCGGCAACAATATCGTTTCGCAGGATTTGATGTATTTGACGGGCGAGCCAATGGCGGACGTTTGCCCGCGCGGCGTAACGGGCTGGATTAAGGACGTATGCGGCGAGTGATTCCGCCTGCAAACCTCCGCTGTGTAAAAAACGAACCCCTGAAGCTTAACGGCAAAAAGCGCCGCGCGGCTTCGGGGTTTTCTTTTTAAGTAAACGCAAAAGGATAAACGCTCTCCCTTGCGATTCTGAAAGGCTGCGCAAAGGTTTGCTGTGCGCAAAAAGCCGCCTCGCTATATTAGCGAAGCGGCATATTCCCGATTGATTCCATGCGCGCCAGCAAGCGGCGCAGGCTTTGCTCAGCCCGTGATTCCGAACTTGATGATGTGATATATAACGTATACCCAGCCAATCAAGCCGTGGAAAATCGTGAGCAGAATGTTGTGGTAGGTAACGTAGCTTATGACCATGGCAAGAGCGCTTCCGAAAGAGATTCCTGCCTTTGCAGCCGTTTTTCCATCCATAGTGATTTCCCCTTCCCGCGGTGCAGATACCGCGCAGCGGCTTGTAATAATCGTTTGCCGCTCCTTCTTACAATAGAATGATATTATAATCGCGCTTTCCGCACAAGAGAATTTGACTAAAAACAGATTAGAATTCGCTGAAAAGTCGCTTTTCCGCGTTCCCGCGCTTTGCAGCCCGCATTTCGCCGCTGCCGTGTATCGGGGAATTGGCTTACTTTTCGGCGCTTCTCTCGCGCTTTTGCAGCCATACCATCAGCACGGCTATGTCGGCGGGCGATACTCCCGGTATTCTCGACGCCTGCCCGAGCGAGCGCGGCCGCTGCCTTGCAAGCTTCTGCCTTGCCTCGATTCTGAGCGCGCCGATTGACGAATAGTCTGTTTCCTCAGGCAGCAGCTTTTCCTCCATCGCCTGCTCCTTGCGTATATGCTCCTGCTCCTTTTGCAGATAGCCCTCGTATTTCACGGCAATCTCCGCCTCCGAAAGCGCGCCGCGCGAATATGCGGAAAGCTCGGGGCAGAGGCTCACAAGCTCTGAAATGCCTATCTGCGGGCGTTTCAACAGCTCCTCGAGCGTATAGCCGCGCTCCGTCTGCGGCTGATTTGTTTTGTTGAACAGTTCGCGTCGCTCAGGAGTGTCCTTGACGACAACGGAAGGGAGCATTTCCATGAGCGCTTTCGTGTCGCTTTCCTTCTTTATAACGCGCTCAAGCTGCTTTTCGCTTGCAAGCCCTACTCGTCTGCCCTCACGCGTGAGGCGCAAATCTGCGTTGTCCTGCCTGAGATAAAGCCTGTGCTCCGCGCGGCTTGTCATCATTCTGTACGGCTCGTCCGTGCCCTTCGTGGTCAAATCGTCCACAAGCACGCCCATATAGCTCGTTTCGCGCGCCGGTATGAACGGCTCCTCGCCCTTGAGCTTCTGCGCGGCGTTGATTCCGGCAATGATACCCTGCGCCGCCGCCTCCTCATAGCCGCTTGTTCCGTTCACCTGCCCCGCAAAGAACAGCCCCGAAACATCCCTCGCCTCAAGCGTCTGCCTGAGCTGGCGTGCGTCTATGCAGTCGTACTCTATCGCGTACGCAAGGCGATTGAGCACGCAGCGGTGAAGCCCCGGAATCGTGCGGTACATCTTCCATTGCACGTCCTCCGGCATTGACGAGCTCATGCCCTGAACGTACCATTCGGGGCTGTCGATTCCCTCAGGCTCAAGGAAGATTTGGTGGCGCGATTTGTCCGCAAAGCGGTATACCTTGTCCTCAATGCTCGGGCAGTAGCGCGCGCCCGTTCCGTTAATCGCGCCCGTAAACATCGGCGCTCTGTGCAGGTTTTCGCGTATAATCCTGTGCGTTTCCTCGTTTGTCCATGTAAGGTAGCAGAGCATTCGGTTCTCAAGCTTTCTTTCGGTTGAAAAGCTGAACGGAATTACAGGCTCGTCGCCCGGCTGCGGCTCCATTTCGTCAAAATCTATGCTCCTTGCGTCAACGCGCGCCGGAGTGCCTGTTTTGAAGCGGCGAAGGGGAAAGCCGAGCGATATAAGGCTGTCGCTCAAGCGACCTGCCGCCAGCAGCCCCTGCGGACCGCCCTGCCATGTCGCCTCGCCGATTATTATACGGCTCTTGAGATATACGCCGCCGCATATAATCGCCGCTTTGCAGGCTATTTCCTGCCCTGTGAGCGTTCTCACTCCGCAGACGCTTCCCGACGAGTCCGTCAGTATATCCGTAATCTCGCCCTGCCTTACGGTCAGGTTAGGTTGAGAAAACAGCGCCGCCTTCATCCTTTTCTGGTACGCCTTTTTATCAGCCTGCGCCCGAAGCGAGTGAACGGCGGGACCTTTTGACATATTCAGCATTCTGCTTTGCAGAAAGGTATCGTCAATCGCCCTGCCCATTTCGCCGCCGAGGGCGTCAAGCTCGCGCACGAGATGCCCCTTCGAGGTTCCGCCTATAACGGGATTGCACGGCATAAGCGCAATCGAATCCAAGTTGAGCGTGAAAAGCGCGGTTTTGAGATTCATTCGCGCCGCGGCAAGCGCCGCCTCGCAGCCGGCGTGACCTGCGCCTATAACCACGATATCGGCGGATTCAAAACAAAATGACAAGAAAAACGCCTCCATTTTCGCATGGCTTTGTCAAAAGCACTGTTGCATTATACATCGCCGCGCGCCTGCGCACAATATGCACTTGAGATAATCCTCTATATATTAAGGAAGGAAGCGAAGCGGTGTTTTGTTGCTGAAAAGGCGTGAAAACCCTTTATTTTTGGGCGAAATTGTGCTATAATAAGTTGGTTACAGGTTATGAGTCATGACCGGAGATAAATTGCCACAATGCGGCAATTATCCCGATGATTTTGAGGTGAAGTATGGAAGATAATCAGGAGCTGGAGAGCGTCGTACACGAGAAGTATGACGAGAACCAGATACAGGTGCTTGAAGGGCTTGAGGCGGTGCGCAAGCGCCCCGGAATGTATATCGGCTCTACGGACGTTCGCGGCCTTCATCATCTTGTTTACGAGATAGTCGATAATGCGATTGACGAGGCGCTTGCCGGATATTGCAAAAATATCCATGTCACCCTTTGCGCCGACGGCTCTTGTGAGGTGCAGGATGACGGGCGCGGTTTCCCTGTCGGAATTCATCCGAAAATGCAGCGCCCCGCCGTTGAGGTCTGCCTTACAATTCTCCATGCCGGCGGAAAATTCGGCGGCGACGGATATAAGGTTTCCGGCGGTCTGCACGGCGTAGGCGCTTCCGTTGTGAACGCCCTTTCCTCCAAGCTTGAGGTTTGGGTTTATCAGGACGGAAAAATTCATCATCAGAGCTATCATCGCGGAAAGATTGACGGCGACCTTGCCGTAATCGGAGAAACCGACAGAACGGGAACTACCATCCGTTTCTGGCCGGACGTAAAGAGCGAAAGCGATCCCGACGGAATATTTGAAACCGGCGAATTCCAGTACGAGGTGCTCCAGACGCGCATCCGCGAAATGGCGTTTTTGAACAAGGGAATCCGCATCGTGCTGACCGACGAACGCGCCGATGAAAAGCAGGAGCAGGTTTTCCATTACGAGGGCGGAATCCGCGAGTTCGTAAAATTCCTTGATAAGAACCGCAAGGTTGATTTTGACGAGCCGATTTATATGGAATGCGTCCGCGGAACGTCGATGGCTGAGGTTGCGTTCGAGTACAACGATTCGTATACCGAAAACGTGTACTGCTTTGCAAACAACATTCATACGCCGGAAGGCGGAACGCATTTGCAGGGCTTCCGTTCCGGTCTTACCCGCGCAATCGTGGATTATTCAAAGAAATACAAGCTCGTAAAGGATAATGAGCCGCCGCTTCAGGGCGACGATATCCGCGAGGGTATGTCCGCCATTATTTCCGTAAAGCTTGCAGAGCCGCAGTTTGAAGGGCAGACGAAGTCCAAGCTCGGCTCAAGCGAAATGCGCGGAATCGTCAACGACCTTGTGGTCGATAAGCTTGGGCAGTTCCTTGAGGAGAATCCGCAGATAGCCAGAAGGATTATTGACCGCTGCTGCGGCGCTGCAAGGGCACGCGAGGCGGCAAGAAAGGCGCGCGAGATTACGCGCCGCAAGTCCGTTCTTGAGTCTGCAAGCCTGCCCGGAAAGCTTGCCGACTGCTCCGATAAGGACCCGAGCAAGTGCGAAATATTCATTGTCGAGGGCGACTCCGCAGGCGGAAGCGCGAAAATGGGGCGCGACAGGCATTATCAGGCAATCCTGCCCCTGCGCGGCAAGATTCTGAACGTTGAAAAAACGCGTCAGGATAAGGTTCTTGGCAATCAGGAAATAAAGAACATGATTACCGCGTTCGGCTGCGGCTTCGGCGAGGATTTCAGCGAGGAAAAGCTGCGCTATCACCGCATAGTCTGCATGACGGATGCCGATGTTGACGGAAGCCATATCCGCATTCTGCTTCTCACCTTCTTCCTGCGCTATATGCGCCCGCTGATTGAGAAGGGCTATGTTTATGCCGCAATGCCTCCGCTGTATAAGGTCACGGTTAGCAAGGAAATCCACTATGTCTATGACGACCCGGAGCTTGAAAACCTGCTTGACAGAGTCGGAAGGGACAAGAAGCCGGAAATACAGCGCTACAAAGGTCTTGGCGAAATGAACGCAGAGCAGCTTTGGGAAACCACAATGGACCCGTCGCGCCGCTCCATGATGCGCATAGAGATTCAGGACGCGATAGCCGCGGACGAGATGTTCTCCCTTTTGATGGGCGAGGAAGTCGAGCCGCGCAAGGAGTTCATTGCAAAGAACGCGACGATGGTCAAGGATTTGGACATCTGATAAGCCGCCGAAGCTGTAAGAAAGAGGTGCTGAAATGCCAAACGACGAGAACAACGGTATCAAGCATACCGATGATGAAAACATAATCATCGAGAGGAACGCGCAGGAGCGCCTGATTCCGATGAACATAGAAACCGACCTCAAGCAGAGCTTTATTTCCTACGCTATGGCTGTTATTATCAGCCGCGCGCTGCCGGATGTCCGCGATGGCTTGAAGCCCGTTCACCGCCGTATTATTTACGCTATGAGCGAGCTTGGCGTTACGCCTGATAAACCGTACCGCAAAAGCGCGCGTATTGTCGGCGACGTGCTGGGCAAATATCACCCGCATGGCGACACGGCGGTTTATGACGCAATGGTGCGTCTTGCGCAGGATTTCTCGACGCGCTATGTGCTTGTCGAGGGGCAGGGAAACTTCGGCTCCGTTGACGGCGACGGCGCCGCCGCAATGCGTTATACGGAAGCGCGTATGTCCAAGCTCAATATGTACCTTCTCGGAGAGATTGACAAGGACACGGTTGACTTTTACCCGAACTTTGACGGAACGCTCATGCAGCCTGCCGTGCTTCCCGCGCGCTTCCCGAACCTGCTTGTAAACGGCTCTAACGGTATCGCTGTCGGCATGGCGACGAATATTCCTCCGCATAACCTGCGCGAGGTTATCGACGGCGTCGTTTGCCTTATCGACAATCCGGACGCAACGCTTGACGACCTTATGCAGTTCATCAAGGGCCCTGATTTTCCGACGGGCGGCGTGATACTGGGCAGGCGCGGAATCCGCGAGGCGTATTTTACCGGTCATGGGCGCATCATCGTAAGGGCGAAGTCTGAAATCGAGGCTATGGCGGGCGGTCGCAACCGCATTGTGGTTACGGAAATCCCGTACATGGTCAACAAAGCGAAGCTTATTGAAAAGATTGCGGAGCTTGTGCATGATAAGCGAATCGAAGGCATAAGCGATATCCGCGATGAGTCCGACCGCAACGGTATGCGCATTGTAATCGAGCTGAAGAAGGATGTTCCGCCTGTTCTTGTGCTGAATACGCTCTATAAGCATACTCAGCTTCAGGATACCTTCGGCGCGAATATGCTCGCCCTTGTGGACGGTCAGCCGCGCGTGCTTTCCCTGCGCGATATGCTCTATTATTATCTTGAGCATCAGAAGGATGTCGTAACCCGCAGAACCAAGTATGATTTGGATAAGGCGCAGGCGAGGGCGCATATCTTGGAGGGCTTGCTCAAGGCGCTTCAGGATATCGACGAGGTTGTGCGCATAATCCGCACGAGCAAGGATACCTCCGCCGCAAGGGAAGGGCTTATGACCTCTCTTGCCCTTTCCGAAAAGCAGGCTCAGGCGATTCTGGATATGCGCCTTGCACGCCTTACCGCATTGGAAACGGGAAGGCTGGAGGAGGAGTATGCGCAGCTTGAAAAGGATATCGCGGGGCTTAATGCAATCCTCGGCGATGAAAAGCTGCTTATGCAGGTTATCAAGGATGAAATTCTTGAAATCAGGCGCAAGTTCGGCGACGACAGGCGCACTGAAATCTCCAGCGTAGAGGGCGAAATCGACGTTGAGGACTTGATTGCAGAGGATGATATGGTTGTAACGCTCACGCATTACGGCTATATCAAGCGCCTGCCCTCCGATACGTACCGCGCCCAGAACAGGGGCGGCAAGGGCGTTGCGGCTATGACGACGCGCGAGGAGGACTATGCGGAGCAGATTCGCGTTATCAACACGCACTCCGACATAATGTTCTTTACCAACCGCGGGCGCGTCTACACGCTCAAGTGCTATCAGATTCCGGAGGCGGGACGCACTGCAAAGGGAATGGCGATAGTCAATCTCCTGCAGCTTTCCGGCAACGAGAAGGTAACCACTATTATCCCCGTGCCGAAGGATTGCAGCAGCAAGTATCTTATGATGGCAACGCGCGGCGGCATGATTAAGAAAACGTCGATGGAGGAGTTCCAGAACCTGCGCAAGAGCGGGCTTATCTCCATTGTCCTTAGGGACGACGACGAGCTTGTAAGCGTAGAGCTTACGGACGGAAGCCATATCGTAATGCTCGGAAGCCGTATGGGCAAGGCAATCCGCTTTGACGAAAGCGCAATCCGCGCAATGGGCAGAGTGAGCATGGGCGTTCATTCCATGCGGCTTGATGAAGGCGACAGCATAATCTCAATGGCTGTTGTCGAGGATGGAGCGGATGTGCTTGCGATAACGGAAAACGGCTTTGGCAAGCGTACCTCTCCGGACGAGTACCGCGAAACCAACCGCAACGGCAAGGGCGTTCGCGCGATGAACCTCAGCGAAAAGACGGGTATGCTCGCCGCGCAGCTGATGGTGCATCCCGATGAGGACATCATGCTCATAACCGACGACGGAACGATAATCCGCATGAAGGCGGACGATATCCGCTTGTGCGGCAGAGCTACGCAGGGCGTCAAGCTCATGCGCGTAGGCGAAGGCTCGCGCGTTGTCGGCGTTGCAAGGGCAGAGGCGATTATTGAGGAAGAAGCTGAAACGGAAGCCGCTGACGGCGAACAGCCGGAAACCGATTCCGTTTCGGAAGCAAACGGCAACGCTTCCTCCGAACTGGACTTTGACGAAGGCGCGGAGAAGAAGATAGATGAGGATAACGGCGAGCTGTAAATCGAACATCTGTTAAATGAAAGCGCCCCGCTGACCGGATATATCCGGTCAGCGGGGCGCTTTACTTGTCTGAAATCGTTTTGCGGCAGCTTGCTTCTTGACTTGCAAAGCTGCGAAACGCAATAGTGGCGCCCGTGTAATCATGCGCTAAGGGCTTTCGCTTAACGCTTCGCCTTACAGCCCTGCTTCTTTGCGTATTTCGTCAAAGCGCTTTACGGGCTGCTGATTCTCGCTGTGCTCTCCGATTAGCTTTTCCATCCATACCATGTCATACCAGCGTGAGAATTTATAGCCGCACTTGTGAAACCTGCCGACCATAGAGTAGCCCAAGCTTTCGTGAAAGTGAACGCTGCCTTGCGTCAGATGCTCGTCCTCTCTGTCGCAGTAGGCAATGCACGCGCATAGGCTCAGGATTCCCATAAGCCTGAGCGCGCCCTCAAGCCTTTCGTACAGCGCCTTTCCGACTCCGTTTCTCCTGCAATCCCGACCTACATATATCGACGTTTCCGCAGCCCAGCCGTATGCGGGGCGCTTGTGAAATTCGCCCGCATATGCATAGCCGATAATCCTGCCGCCGCTTTCGGCAACAAGGTACGGATATCGGCGCAGCGTGCTTTCGATTCTTTCCCTGAACTCGTTTTCGCTCGGCACTTCGTACTCAAAGGTGATTGCCGTTTTTTCGACATACGGAGCGTAAATTTCAAGCAGAGCCGCCGCGTCATAGGGCGTTGCTGCGCGTATTGCGAAATCCTGCATTAACCCTGCCTCTTTTCAATCTTTACCGCGTTATAATAGCACACGTTTTCCTTTGATTCCATAGCTGATTTGAATACATCAAATATCCAGAACCGATTGTTGCGCGGGGAATGCAAAGCTGATATACTGCAATATGAAGCGCGCGGCGCTTTTGCGCGGTGACGCAGTGTGAGGAGATGTGAATTATGGCATATAAGCAGGATACGATTTGCGTTCAGGCGGGTTATGAGCCAAAAAACGGCGAGCCGAGAGTGGTTCCCATTGTTCAAAGCACGACCTTTGCTTACGAAACCTCGCAGGGAATGGGCGATTTATTCGATTTGAAGGCGGACGGATTCTTTTACAGCCGCCTTGCAAACCCTACTGTTGCCTGCGTTGAAAAGAAGATTAACGAGCTTGAGGGCGGCGTAGGGGCAATGCTCTGCGCGAGCGGTCAGAGCGCGACAATGAGCGCAATCTGCAATATCGTTCATGCCGGTCAGCACGTAGTATGCTCAAGCGCCGTATACGGCGGAACCTTCAACCTTTTGTATGTAACGCTAAAGCAGCTCGGGATTGATTCCACCTTCGTTTCCCCCGACTGCACGGAGGAGGAGCTTGAGGCGGCGTTCAAGCCGGAAACGCGGCTTGTTTTCGGAGAGAGCGTTTCAAATCCTTCGCTCAACGTGCTTGATTTTGAGAAATTCGTCGGCGCGGCGCACCGTCACGGCGTTCCCTGCGCGGTTGACAATACCTTCCCTACGCCGATTAACTGCCGCCCGTTTGAGTATGGCGTCGATATCGTAACGCATTCCACAACCAAGTATATGGACGGTCATGCCTGCGTATTAGGCGGAGTGGTCGTTGACAGCGGTAATTTTGACTGGATGGCAAACGCGGACAAGTTCCCGATGCTCACCACCCCCGACGAAAGCTATCACGGGCTTGTATACGCCAAGGCGTTCGGCAAAGCGGCGTATATAACCAAGGCGCGCGTTCATCTTATGCGCGATATGGGCATGATGATGAGCCCGAACAGCGCTTTCCTGCTCAACCTCGGGCTTGAAACCCTTGCGCTGAGAATGGAAAGGCATAATTCCAACGCGCTCGCGCTCGCCGGCGCGCTCAGGGAAAACAAAAACGTTGCATGGGTTAATTATCCCGCGCTTTCCGGTGACAAGGAATACGAAAAGTGCATGAAATACATGAACGGAAAGCCGTGCGGAGTCATCTCCTTCGGCGTTAAGGGAGGCAGAGCCGCCGCCGAGAAGTTCATGGGCGCATTGAAGCTTGCCAGAATCGTGACGCACGTTGCGGACGCGCGCACCTGCGTACTGCATCCCGCTTCCTCCACGCACAGGCAGATGGACGACGAGCAGCTGATTAACTGCGGAATCCGTCCCGAAATGGTTCGCTTCTCCTGCGGAATTGAGAATATCGAGGATATAAAGCGCGACGTTTTCGACGCGCTCGCCACACTGTAAGCCCGACACGCAAGACGATATTGGAGGATTTGTATGCCAAACTATTCGCTGCCGCCCTCGGTTTTTCAGCGCGCCTGCGAGCTGTTCCCGACGCCCTTTCACCTCTATGACGAAAGGGGAATCCGCGAAACGGCGCGCGAGCTGAACCACGCGTTTTCGTGGTGCGAGGATTACGAGGAATACTTCGCCGTCAAGGCGCTTCCCAATCCGGCAATCCTGCGCATTCTCAAAGAGGAGCGCTGCGGACTGGACTGCTCAAGCGAAACGGAGCTTATGCTTGCCGAAAGCTGCGGCTTTTCCGGCAGGGACATTATGTTTTCCGCAAACGCCATGCCGCCGGAGGAATTCACCTATGCCACAAAGCTGGGCGGATTCATCAATCTGGACGATATAACCCATGTGCCGCTGCTTGAAAAGCACGGCGGAGTTCCGCCCTGCGTGTGCCTGAGATACAATCCGGGCGGAGATTTCAAGATTGGCAACGCGATTATGGGCAACCCGGGCGAGGCAAAGTACGGAATGACCCGCGCTCAGCTTTCCTCGGCGCTTCGCCGCTTAAAGGAAATGGGCGTCCGTTCCTTCGGGCTTCATGCGTTTTTGTCGAGCAATACCACGGACGAGTGGTATTATCCCACGCTTGCTCGCCTTCTTTTCCAGACGGCTATAGAGCTTTACCGCGAAACGGGCGTCGCAATCGCGTTCATCAATCTTTCGGGCGGCGTCGGAATACCCTACCGCCCCGAGGAAAAGAAAAGCAACATGATTTCAATCGGCGCTGGAGTCGAGGCTGTCTACCGCGACTGCTTCACCTCGCAGGGAATAACGGGCGTTGCAATCAAGACCGAAATGGGGCGCTACATGACCGCGCCCTACGGATGGCTTGTCAGCCATGCCGTCCACAGCAAGGAAACCTACAAGCACTATATAGCCCTTGACGCAACCGCCTGCAATCTGATTCGCCCCGCCATGTACGGCAGCTATCATGAGGTTTCGGTTGTCGGCAAGGAAAATGCGCCGCACGACACCTGCTATGATATTGTCGGCTCGCTCTGCGAAAACAACGATAAGTTTGCGATTGACCGTATGCTTCCGCATATCGACATGGGCGATATCGTAGTTATTCACGATACGGGCGCGCACGGCTTCTCAATGGGTTATAATTATAACGGTCGTCTCAGAAGCTCCGAGATTTTGTATACCGAAAGCGGGGAATTCAAGCTGATTCGCCGCGCGGAAACTCCCGCCGACTACTTTGCCACCCTGCGCGGGCTTGAGCCTTCGCTTGACGCAGTTATCAAGGAGAGAGAATAATGAAGAATTATCCTAACCTTTTTGCCGCCGCCGGAATACCGCAGGCTGAGATTGATAAACGCATTGCGCTCGCCTTCCATACCATTTTCGAGGATGAAACCGAGAAGTTTTACTTTGATATGGGCGACGGGCATGGCTACATGATGGATACCGGCAATTTTGACGCGCGCACGGAGGGCATGAGCTACGGAATGATGATGGCTGTCCAGATGGATAGGAAGGACATTTTCGATAAGCTATGGCTCTTTTCGTGGGACTATATGCACCAGACCGGCGGGCGCTATGAGGGCTATTTTGCATGGTCTGTAAAGCCCGGCGGGGAAAAGCGCAACAGCGAGGGCCCCGCGCCTGACGGAGAGGAATACTACGCAATGGCGCTGTTCTTCGCGTCCTCGCGCTGGGGGGACGGGGAAGCTCCGTATGATTATTCCAATCAGGCAAAAACGATTCTGCGCCATTGCGTCCATCAGAGCGAAATGGTCGAGGGCGGCAGCCCGATGTGGAATCCGGATAACCACTATATCAAGTTCATTCCGGAGTGGGAATGGTCAGACCCGTCCTACCATCTCATGCACTTCTACGAGCTGTTTGCGGAGCTTGCGGACGAGCGCGACGCGGAGTTCTGGAAGGCGGCGGCAAAGGCGAGCCGCGAGTACCTGACGATTTCCTGCGATAAAAATACGGGTATGGCGCCCGAATACGCAATGTATGACGGAAGCAAGGAGCTGACGCGCGGCCACGGAAACTTCTATTCCGACGCTTACCGCGTTGCAATGAATATCGGTCTTGACGCCGCATGGAACGGCAAAACCCCCGCGCTTTCCGCCATCGCGGATAATTTGCAGAACACCCTTACCCGCCTTGCGCCCGACGATGATTTCCATGTTTACACAACGGAGGGCGAAACCCTTGAGGAAAAGGCGCTGCACCCTGTTGCAATTATCGCAACAACTGCCGCCGGAAGCCTTGCGGCAAACGGCGAAAACGCCAAGGAATGGGTTCTCAAATTCTGGAACACGCCTCTCCGCAAGGGCGACAGGCGCTATTATGATAACTGCCTCTACTTCTTCTGCCTGCTCATGCTCGCGGGAGAGTTCAAGATTTTCTGATTACTGCGCTTCTGCGCGGAAATACGGGTAAGCCGTCCTTAAAGACTCGAACGCATTTCGTTCGGGTCTTTTTTTGCAGATGCGATAGATTTTTTATTCGGCGTGCGTCTAATAAGGGAAAGGGGATGAGAGGATGCCGTTTGTGACAGCGGAGGACGCCGGCAGTAATGCCGACGCCGCTTTGCGCGGATTGATGGACGAATACGGAACGCAGCTTCTCCGCCTCTGCTATTCATGGCTCGGCGACCTTTCGCTTGCCGAGGACGCCGTTCAGGATACCTTCGTGAAGGCGTGGAGGGGAATGGACGCTTTCCGTGCCGAAAGCTCTGAAAAAACATGGCTGACGCGCATCGCAATCAACTCCTGCAAGGATGTCAGGCGAACGCGATGGTTTCGCAGGGCAGCCTGTGCGCCGATTGAGGAAGCGGAGAGCAAGCCTGCTCAGGATGAGGCTTTTTCGGACGATACGGTTTTCCGCGCGGTTTCTGCGCTTCCGGACGGCGAGAAACTGGCTGTGCTGCTGCATTACTATCAGGGCTTTTCCGTAAAGGAAACGGCGGATTTGATGAATCTCAAGGTTTCCGCGGTAAATTCGCGGCTTGCCCGCGCCCGCGAAAAGCTAAGGCAGTCGCTGAGGGGGTGGTACTTTGATGAAGAATGAAAACGAGTTTAAGGACAGGCTTGATAAGGAGCTTAGCGCCGTTGCCTTTCATGGGCAGGAGGCTGTAATGGAGCGCGTTCACGCCTCCGCGCCGCAAAGAAAGCGCGGCAGGCTGACGCTTGCGCTTGCGCTCGTTTTTGTGCTTATTTGCTCCACCGCGCTTGCGATTGCTATTGCCGTTTCGCCTGCATATCGCGCGGAAAGCGAGGCGAGGCGGATTGTGTCTGCTCGTTACAGCCTTACAAGCGAAATGCTTGATTTGTTTTTTGCAAAAAGCGAAAGATACGACGGCGGCTGGAGGGTCGTTTTCTCTCCCGTCTCCCTTAGCACGGAAAAGCTCGGCGTATACAAAGCCGTTATTGCCGATGATGGGAAACATGAAGCGTCATGGTCGCATGACGGCGCGGATTTGCGTCAGGGCAGCCTTTCGGCAGATGCGTGGGGCAGTATGCAGCTCGAAAAAGTGCTTGAGGCAAGAAAGCAGAACTACGAAAAATGGTTCGGCGGCGCGCTTGCCGTGTATGAGCAGCTATCCCTTGAGGATAAGGCGAAGCTTGATTCGGGCTTGATAATGCAGGACGGCTCGGCTATGAGCGTTGTAAACATCGCGCCCACGGGCGGCGATATAAGCCCTTACGATGCGGAAAATGCGGCGCTTCGGGCTGTTATGGAAAAGTACGGAATCGGCGCGGACTTGCTTAAAAAAACGTCCGTCAGCTTTCTGTATTACGATTCGGAAAGCGCGGCGAATATGCTTGGGCTTGCCGAAAATGCCCGTATATATCGCTTTGATTTCAAAGTTGTCGGCTCATCCGCAGATGTGTTTGTTATGCTTTCTTCGCCAAGCGGCGACATCGCTCAATGTATAAAGCGCTCCGAGCCGGAGGATAACAGGCTTCCGGACGGAGATTTAGCGCTTTATTCCGAGGCGGCGCGGGAGTGGGCGGAAAGCGGAGCGTTTGATTATCTGAGCGCCGATGAAAAAGCGGAGACGGTTTCGCGTTTTGAAGCGGCGGGTATGCGCTCGCTGCTTCCTGATGGGGATTTCCTTGCTTCCGCTGACTTGCTTATTGGCGAGCAGGAGGCAATTATCGCGGCTAAAACCGCATTTGAGGCAAACTATGAGCTTCATGGCAATGCGCTTCAATTATTCACGCTTACAACTGCCGTAATGAACGCCGACAGCGGAAGCAAGTGGGTTGTAACGCTGAAATACGACGAGCAATGGCGCGCCGAGGAATTGCCTCACCTTCCGCTTGAACGGCTTGGGACATACTCGTGCGCGGTATCGGCGCAAAGCGGCGAGGTTATTTCCTGCGCATGGTCTTTCGACGGCTATGTGCTTTCGGACAGGCTTGGTCTTTCGACGGGCTGGGGCGGCGCGCAGATTGGAAAGCTGCTTGCCTTTGCGGACGAATACTCCGCAATCCTTGCCCCTTACAGGGAAAAAGAGCCTGACGCGCCGTGGAATATCGGCGAGCTTTCCGTGGAGGATGACGCAAAGGTCTGCGCTCTGCTGGTTGCCGAGGGCTTTTCAGCGCGGCAGTATCGGTATGTGCTGCCCGAAAAGGGAGACTTATCGTATGACGCGGCGGTGTCGCTGGCTATAAGCGATATCGCCGAAACGTATTCTTCCGCCAACCTGTCCGAGCTTAACGTAAATGAATATATGACGGACTGCTATATCAGGTATCAGGATTCCGAAGCGCCCCTGCGCTGCTGGGGAGTGAGTGTCGAAAGCGAAACCGATAAATACACGGTTGTAATCGGCGCGGAGGATGGGCTTGTGCTTGGCGTCTGGCATGACGCTGCATATATGGGAAACGGCTGAACCGAAGATAATCTGTATTTTGAAAGGATGAAAATTATGAAAAAACTCATCTGCTTGTTTGCTGCACTCATTTTTAGCCTTATGCTCCCGCTCGGCTGCGCCGTATGCGAAAGCGCGACCGCCGAAAAGGTTCTTTTTCCTGAGCTTTGGTTAAGCTCGCGCACGATTGGCGATACGTACGCTTACGTGAAAACGATGAGCGGGGAGGTTATGCGGCAAAGCCTTGACGGCGGCGAACAGGAGCTTATATGCGATTTGCTTTCGGGCAGCGATGGCTGGAATAAATGGGATTGGAATGATTACTGCGCGGATGCCGTTGCTTCCTCTCAGCTGGTTTACGGCGATGGAAAGCTTTATGCCGTAAGCGGCAGCGGAATCGGCTTGGTTGATGAAAACGGCATTGACTGGCTTGACGTCACATTTTCCGATGAACCGAAGGGCTATATTACGCTGTGGTGCTTTGTTAAAAACGGTATGCTTTACGGGCTTACGGAGCGCTCTGATATAAACCGGAGCGGGAACGAGCTGCCCTGCGACGCGGATGTTCTTATCGTCAGCCTTGATGACGGCGAATTCAGGGAGCTTGAAACCGTTGGCGCTGAGGCGATTATTCCGTACAAGGATGACAGCCTTCTGCTCCTGCACGTCGGCAGCAACGGAAACAGATACCTCAGCGAGCTTTACGCTGAAAGCGGAGAAATGTCCGAATTGTCAATTCGCCTTCCGGATGGCGTGCTTGGCGGCTTGAGCTGGGATGAGGAATCGGACTGCCTTGCGCTTTTTAATGAGCGCGATATATTTATCAGCAGGGCAGGCGGAGAATTCGAGAGCGCAGGGGAGCATCAGCTGACGGAAAGCTATGATACCTTTTTTCAATACAGAGCGTCGCTTTCCGAGGAAAAGAACCGGTATGCGTTCATAAGCGGAAACGGGTTTTCGGTTATAGCGCTCGGCGCGGCGTCGCCCGAAAGAAAAAGGCTCGTTGTTTCCGGTCCGTTCAATGATTCGATGGCGAAGAATTCCTTCCTCTCAAGGCGTTCGGACGTTGAGCTTGTCGTGAGCGATGATTCGCATATGCTCAGCCCTGCCGAAGCTGCCGACAAAATCCGCTCGCAGGACGCTTCTGATTTATACGGCGTATGGCTTATGAGCGGCTTTAAGAGCTATATCCGAAAAGGCTATGCGCTTCCGTTGGAGCTTGGGCAGGATGTGGATAATATGCTTCCTGCTATCAAAGACGCGATTCTTGGGGACGACGGAAAGCCGCACGCCGCCGTTCAGTCCCTGAATATCGGACTTCGGCAGCTCAACGCCGAGCTGTGGAATAAGGTGCTGGGCAGCGAGAAAGCGCCCGAAACATGGGCGGAATATTTCAGGCTTCAGAAAAGAATGCTGGAGGATTATTACGACGCCGGCATTCTGCTGACCGATTACTTTTCGTGCGAGAATGAATTCTGGGATGTTCTTGAAGCGTGGGCAGGGCAGTCGCTTGCCGAGGGCAAGGCGGTTGATTTTGAGACGCCTGTATTCCGCGAAGCTTTAAGCGCGCTGTATGAAGTTAAGCAAGCGCTTGACGAGCGCGGGCTTTCTGTGCTTGACGAGGCTGAAATGTATCCCGAAAGCGAGACGGTCGGAGACTACAGCCTTATATGGTTCGCCGCTCTTGAATCGGTAATGGGGATTAACGGCGAGGAAACCGATGAAATCCTCTTGCCGCTTGTATTCTCGCAGGGCGATGAGCCTGTAATCTCCGCCCGCGCTCAGACAATAGCTATCAGTCCTCTGTGCAAAAACCCCGAATTGGCGACTGAATTTATAAAGGAATACCTCTCCTTCAGAAAGTCGAACAAGCTTGATGCTTTGCTTTTCCCAAGCACGGCTGTTCCGCTTGAAAATGAGGGCTGGAAGGAAAAAGGCGCGGACTACGCCGCGCGGCTCGCTGTGGCAAAGCGGGAATACGCCGCTGCCGATGAGCTTTCAAAGGATACAATCGGCGCAAGAATTGCCGAGCTGGAATGGCGCATTAAGCAAAACGACAGCTATCGCTGGGACGTTTCGCCTTACGGAATCGAAAAGTGGAGAAGCCTAAGCCGGTATGTGCAATTGTTTGACAGCCCTCTTATATGCGAAAGAGACAGCGAATTCGGAAGCCGATTGATGGAACTTGGCAAGCGCTGGCTGTCAGGGCAGCTTTCGCTCGATTCGCTCCTTGCTCAGCTTGAGGAAAAGACGGCTATGATGGCGGCGGAGGAAATTGAATAACCGGCAGAAAATTCGGCGACAAAGGAAAAGCGCGGATTGGCATTTGCCTCTCCGCGCTTTTTGTATGCTGATTTGCCTATAAATATGGCTTTGCGATAAACCTGTTCTCCGCTCTTATTCCCCGTCCGTTTCGCCCTCGACCGTCTGCGTATCCGTTTCCGTTTCGTCCGCCTGCTCGCTTGTTTCCGCTTGAGGCGCAGGAACTCTCAGCGCGTTCTGCTCGTCAATAACGCTCTTGCGCTTAACGGGAATGCAGTAGGGGCACTCGGAAAGCTTTTTGTACGGCGCTGTTTCAAGCTCGCCGTAGGTAAATGCGGTCAGCGGAAGATATTTATCCTTCACGCCTCTGCAATCATCCACCGAATGGTAGCTTGTGCCGCCGTTCGGGTTCCAGTAGAGCGTAAAGTCGTCGGAGGGATATTCAAGCGTTCTGCCGTCGTCGTCCCAGACGAGTACCTTTGTCTTTTTCTTTAGGTTATTCCAAATCCATGTCATGTTCACGCCGTCGTTGTTCTTGCGGCGCTGAACGCGGACGCAGCCGTGGCTTGCCCTCGTGCCCAGAAGCGGCTCGAATGCTTTATAGTTTTTGCCGCCGTCCGAGGCTACGAAATGCGGAACCTCGTGTATCAAATCGCCGCCGTTGAAGCGGATTCCCATTGCACAGAACATATTTCCGCTCCAGAATCCGCCCGTCCAGCTGACGAGCATGAACTCGCCCGACGCGGTTTCGTTGTATGGCTGCTTGTCGTTCACAAGACCCGTTGAAATCGCAAGCTCGCTGAAATACTCGCCTTCCTTGAATATGTACAGGCGCTGGGTAAGCTTGTCGATGACTATTCCGTAGTCGCTGCGCGGCTTGACCTTCTTGAGCAGGTTTGTCTTTACATATCCGGTCAGCAGCCTGTCATGGTCGTCGTACGCCTGTATCAGCGTCCAGCCGTCCTTGTCGTCCGAAAGCACCTTGACGGCGGCGGATTCGCCGTAAATATAACCGCCCAGCTTGTCGTCGAAAATCTTGTTTCCGCCAGGCGCGTCAAGCGGATAGATTTTATCCTTGCCGCCCGCGTCAAGAACGGTTATTTCCTCCATCAGCCGTTCCCAGACGGCTTCTGTGTCCGTTATGTCGTAGCTTGTGAAGAAGGGGTCTCCCTCGCCGAGCGCGGCGGGGCAGAGCAGAAGAATCACAATCGCCAGTATTGCTCCGGTTAGCTTTCGCATCGTTTTCTCCGTCTTTTCTTCAGTATGCGCATCGCTTTCGCGAGGAATTGATTCGCCGCCAAACGATGACTTATCTATTCTCACTTATGCGCGGTAATCTGTCAACAGCTATTTGCGCATATTCATATAACGGGAAATAAGGCGGTTTTCATGCATTTAAGGGGGCTTTATATGCATATTATGCCGCGCTTTTTCCGAAAAAATGGATTATATGCAGGCAAATTTGTCATAATATGCTGCGAATATTATTGCCTGCGAGTGCAGCATTCGCCTTGCGGAATGATAGTTCGTATGCTAATATTTATATAGTAAAACGTTTAAGGAGGCTTTTTGATGAACAATTTCACTTTCTACGCGCCAACCTATTTCGCTTTCGGCGCTGAGCAGGAAAACAATGCGGGCAAGTATGTCCGTCGCTTCGGCGGCAGCAAGGTTCTCATTCATTACGGCGGCGGCAGCGTCGTCCGCTCCGGACTTCTCGGCAGGGTAAAGGCGTCGCTTGAAGCGGAAGGTATTTCCTATATCGAGCTGGGCGGAGTTCACCCGAATCCTCTCAGCGGGCTTGTGTATGAGGGAATCGAACTTTGCCGCAAGGAAAAGATTGACTTTGTTCTCGCGGTCGGCGGCGGAAGCACCATCGACTCGTCAAAGGCAATCGCCGCGGGAACCGTGTATGACGGTGATTTCTGGGATTTCTATCAGGGCAAGCCTGTAACGAAGGCTCTGCCCATCGGCACAGTGCTGACGATTGCCGCCGCGGGAAGCGAGGGCAGCCCCGACAGCGTTATAACCAAGGAGGAGGGGATGTTCAAGCGCGGCGCGAGCGGCGAGGCGCTTCGTCCCGCATTCTCCATTCTGAATCCCGTGCTCACGCAAACCCTTCCCGCATATCAGACGGCGTGCGGCATTTCCGATATAATGGCGCACCTTTTCGAGCGCTATTTCACCAACACCGAGGATGTCGAGGTCACCGACAGGCTTATCGAAGGGTTGCTTTCCGCAATGGTTCATGAAGCGCCCAAGGTCATCGCGAATCCCGATGATTATCAGGCGCGCGCAAATATCATGTGGGCGGGAATGATGGCGCATAACAACAGCGTCGGCGTCGGCAGAGGGCAGGATTGGGCGAGCCATGATATCGAGCATGAGCTTTCCGCAGTTTATGACTGCGCGCACGGCGCGGGTCTTGCCGTCGTTTTCCCCGCATGGATGACCTATAACATGGAGCATAACGTAATGCGCTTTGCGCAGGTGGCAAGCAGAGTCTGGGGCTGCCCGATGGATTTCATGCACCCTGAAAACACAGCCAAAGCCGGAATCGCCGCCTTCAAGGCGTTCCTCAAATCAATCGGAATGCCGGGCAATTTTGCCGAGCTTGGCGCCGATGAAAAGGATATTGAAAAAATGGCGCATAACGCCTGCTACGGCGATAAGCGCGCCGGCGCCGTCGGCGGCTTCGTTCAGCTTCATGAGGATGACGTAAAGGCAATCTACCGCCTGATGGTCTGATGCGCGTTGCGAGGCTGATGAATAACTCGGTTTTCTTGAGCAACCCATGACTGAATGTTTGATTGAGTCATTTGTATTTAACCTGCGCCCGATACCCTGATGCCGAAGCCTGCGGCAAAGGATGTCGGGCGCTTTTGTGCGGGAGGATAGCGTCTATATGCTTCTTTGCCCTGCTCGGATTTCGGGAGAATTTGACGTGTGAAATAATGCTAATGGTCACTATAAATGCTTGCGATGTACGCTTGAATATGACAAACATTCATGCTATAATCAGACAAAAGAAAGCGCCATAATGACCGAGCCTTAAAGGCTTGCGGATATTGAAGATAAAACCTTTGGTATTGCTCTCTTTGGTACATGGCTCCGGATTTTGCTGCAAAGGAATACTTCTTGCATTGAGCAGCGATTTATTGGCGCATAGTCGCAAGTTTTTATTACTTATGGAGGGTTGATATGCCCGAGAATGTTGTTGATTTCCGTCTTCCTGCAGGGGACAGAGCTCAAAAAAGGGAAGCGCTGATCTGCTGTTTTATGAGTGAAGCTGCCGGAACGGGTAAGGACGATTGTGCTTCCCGCTATCGATACAATGTTGAAAGCTATTGTGGATATACTGTTTTCTTGAAGCGTCCCACTCAGCTGAACAAGGGTTTTGATTTCACCGTAAACATTCACGGAATGCATTTCAAGAAAGTAAGAAGATACAGCAATCCAAGCCATCAGGATATCTTTGACGCTTTGGCTTGCTGTAAATATGAGTATCCGCATGAATATGAGGATGTAAGAACAGCAATTTTCGATATATTTGATTGCAGGGACAGCGCTTTACCTCGCGTGAATGCATATTTTCGCGATTCTGACGGCTCCGAGCATCCCATTCAGATTATACTTTTGGCTATAAAATGGCTGTTTATGGAGCAGGATTGCGCTTATTGGAATTATTCCGGCAGATAAATGCTCTTTGATAGGCTTGCTGAAGAAGGGCTTGTATAGGTGCCTATGATTGTTTCGTTCATAGAATAATCTGTTTTGCAGATAGACTAGGAACGGGAGCGAGATTCGATTCTGCAATTATCGTTCTGAATAAACTCTCCTCAATAATTCGATATAAGCAATTCTTTTATCTTTCCTCTTGCTTCGCTGTTGCAATTAATCATTCGGGCAGCCTCGACGCGCTCTATTCTGTACGAAGAATATAGCTTATCAAAGAAGTCATCGCTGCTATCCGCGTTTTTGGGGTCCGAATTGCTTATCAATACCTTTGCGCCGCGTTTGCTTATCTTACCAGCAAAATCCGCCAACTCAATTTGCTTTTCGTCGTTGAACTGGTTTTCGGAATATGCGGTAAAGCTTGCCGTATCTGTTAACGGACGATAAGGCGGGTCGAAGTATACAAAAGTATGCTTATCTATGAATTCTGCCGAATCCTTATAATCTCCGCAAACAATTCGGACATTACGCAATTTGTCCGATACGGCGCGAAGATTATTCTCGTCGCAGATCAATGGTTTTTTGTACGCGCCTATTGGCACGTTGAACATCCCTTTTCTGTTCACTCTGTAAAGACCGTTGAAGCAAGATTTATTCAGAAAAATGATAAGCGCCGCTCTTTCAACATCTGTTGCCGGTTTCGGGGACGCCTTAATCTCGTTGAAGCGGAGCCTTTGCGCCGAGTATAATTCCTTCCTTTGTTCTGTGCCTGCGGACTGATATTCTTCTTGCATAACCGAGAGCTTAGCTATAAGCCCGTTTATATCGTCACGGATAATCCGATAAGCGTTGATAAGATCGGGATTGATGTCGTTTATATAGACTTCGTTTATATCATGCTTATTCAAAACATCGAATAATACTGCGCCTCCACCGACAAAAGGCTCTGCATATTTTGTTATTTCTGCGCACGAAAAAGGATAATACTTTTCTATATTCTTTATTAGCTGCCCTTTGCCGCCTGCCCATTTTAAAAACGGCTTCGCTGCTTTACCAGCATCATGACGCGTGGTTATAAAATCAACGAGCTTCTCTGTATCTTTCGCGGACATAAATTCCATAGCGCACCTCCGGAAGGTATGACTATATCATATTCTAAACCTTGAGCAAAAGCAATACTGTTTCTCGGTTTGTCGGTGCTTTGAATGGGGACTTATAATCAATAACAGATTTCTAGAGCCGACGGCTTTATTCGTGCTACTTAGCTCTCGCCTACTCGTTTTGCGCAAAGGCTTCTTTGATTTCGTCCAGAAGGAGCGCGGCGATGGGCGTAAACACCTGATACTTTTTCCAGATGATGTACATCCTGCTTTCGAGAGTAGGCGCTAAAGGACGGAAGCACAGCTCGCTGTCCTCGCCGGTATTCGCAAGATGCTTGAATGTAAGCAGATAGCCAAGCCCCTGCCGCACCAGCACCGTTCCGTTATAGAACAGGTTTACTGTGCCGGTAAAGTTCAATGCGTCAAGCTTTTCGCCGCACCATCCGGGAAGGTCTGCTTCCAGAGATTGCGGGGATGAGATAAGCTCCAGCCCCATCAGGTCATCGGCGCTTATGCTCTCCTTCCTTGCAAGCGGGCTGTCCTTGCGCATTATAACGCCGAAGGTGTCAACGCCAGGAAGCCTTAAGTAGTTATAGCGCGCCAAGTTCGGCGGCTCAACGATGACGGCAAAATCAAGCAGACCTCTGTCGAGCCGCTCCGTCACCTGCTGCGTATCGCCGCTCAGAATGTGCAGCCTGAGCCGCGGATAGCGCTCCCTGAAGCGGCGAATCACGTCTGCCAGATGTTTAATCTGATAGGATTCTGCGCAGCCGATGTATACATCTCCGCCGGTCACCTCGTCAAGCGCCTTGAATTCGTCCGCAGTCTTGTCTACCATTTCGAGAATGTCCTCCGCCCGCCTGCGCAGGAGCATTCCTTCATCCGTAAGATGTATGCTTGCGCTTCCGCGCCTGAAAAGCTTCTTGCCCAGCTCGCGCTCAAGTTCTTTCATCTGTTTTGATAGTGACGGCTGAGAAACGTGCAGGCTTTCGGCGGCTCTCGTCATGTTTTCTTCTCGCGCAATCTCCAAAAAATAGCGCAGGACGCGGATTTCCATATGTCTCACCTCTTATAACAGCATACCACGCTAAGATATTCTCTGCAAGAATATCATGTAATGAAATTTGTGTATTAGACATATCATCCGCGGCGCGTATAATTACTTGTGTAAGGGGGCTGCTGCGAAATGGCGGAAGCGTCGGATGTATTTGGAATTCTGCGCCAAAACCTGATTGACGCGGGATGCGGCGAGGAAGCTGTCGCCTGCTGCCTTGAGTATGCCGAGCGCGGGGAATGGGGCAGGCTGCTCCCAACGCTGACCAAGCAAAAGGCTGCGCTGCTACGCGCTGTGCATGAAACTGAAAAGCAGATTGACTGCCTTGATTATCTTGTATATCAGATTAATAGACAGTTTGAAGGAGGAAAAATATGAACATTCTTGTTATGAACGGAAGCCCGAGAGCGAAGGGCAATACGCGCCGCATGATTGACGCTTTTGCGGATGGCGCGCGCTCAAACGGGCATCGGGTTGACGTTTTTGATGTGTGCAGCATGAAAATTTCCGGCTGCCTTGCTTGCGAACACTGTCATGGCAAGGGGCGCGGCGAGTGCGCGCAAAAGGACGGGATGCAGGAAATCTATGCGCTTCTTCGCAGTGCCGATATGCTTGTGCTTGCCTCTCCTATTTACTATCATGGCGTGACGGGGCAGCTCAAATGCGCAATCGACCGTTTATATGCCGCCGCTTATCCGTCAAAGCCGCCACGGCTTAAAAAGGCTGCAATGTTCCTGTCGTCCGGCGACGCCGATATGTATGACGGAGCGCTGTTTTCCTTCAAGGGCGATTTTCTTGATTATCTCGGGCTTGCCGATATGGGCGTTTACACGTCGGCGGGAACGGTTACGGCTGAAAAGCTCGCGGAGCTGCGGGCGTTCGGCGCGAGTCTGTGAGCGTAAGGAGGGCTGAATATGAAAAAGACTTTTGCAATATTCCTTGTGCTGCTGATGTTTCCGGTCTGCTGCTGCGCCATTGGCGAAACTGAAAACGGAGATGCGGAAATGAGCAATATATTGCCTGACGGCGCGCCGCAATTTGATTTTGAAACAAAGACAGTTCGCCTGAATAGCGGCTATGATATGCCGATTGTCGGCTTAGGCACATACGCTCTTGATGATGAAACGTGCGTAAACTCGGTGGTGACGCTTCTGCAAAACGGCGGGCGGCTCATAGATACTGCTTATATGTACCATAATGAGGCAAGCGTGGGCGAGGGCATACGCGTCTCCGGCGTTCCGCGCGAGGAGGTTTTTGTAACCACCAAGCTGTATCCCAACCAGTTTTCCTATGCCGCTCAGGCTATTGATTCCGCGCTTTCCGCTCTTGGTGTTGATTACATAGATTTACTGTTGCTTCATCATCCCGGCGAAGGCGATGTCGAGGCATACAAGGCTATGGAGCAGGCTGTCGCAGACGGAAAGATACGCTCAGTCGGCTTGTCAAACTGGTATGTGGAGGAGCTGGAAAGCTTCCTTCCGCAGATTACGATTATGCCCGCAGTTGTCCAGAACGAAATCCACCCATACTATCAGGAAAACGATGTGATTCCATATATTCAGAGCAAGGGAATTGTGGTGGAGGGGTGGTATCCCTTCGGCGGACGCGGCTATACAGCGGAGCTTCTTGGCAACGCGACTATTTCTGCTGTTGCCAAGGCGCACGGCGTTTCTTCAGCGCAGGTAATCCTTCGCTGGAATCTGCAAAAGGGAGTTGTTGTCATTCCCGGCTCAAGCAACCCCGAGCATATAAAGGAAAATCTTGATGTGTTCGGCTTTGAACTGACAGAGAGCGAAATGGCTCAAATCAACGCTCTTGACAGGGGCGAGAAGCACGACTGGTACTAAGCTGTTACCGTGGCATTAACCTTCACGGAATTGAGCTGGAATAGTGCGTTTGAACGTTGAATAGTAATGAATGTGACGCAGCATAGATGAGTGCGTGGCATGAGCGGCATATGCGGTATATCCGGCATGAACTGTATCCGCGGTATGTATCGCATTTATAACATTGTGCGGAAGAATGATCATAGCGCAGTTCTGACAGAGACGCTGCTGAAATGATAGAATTACAGCTATAAAACGACCCGTCTTGTGGACTTTATCAGTCCGCAGGACGGGTTTTAAGTTGGGCTGTTCCAATACTCAAGCATAAGAATGATACTTATTGATTTTGTATTTTGATTTGTTTTGATTAGGAAGCATGTGGTACTTGCACCCGGATTACATTAATATGGCATTTCGTTAGTTTGAGCACTAATGAAACGTCGTTGTAAATCCATCCGCATAGGTGAATCAACTAAAAGTCTGGACTTGACATCACTATAAGGTGTTTTCGATAATTACTGCTAGAAAACTAAGCTGACACTTACCCGACTATATATCTATCACGCCACTCGGGAGGAGGTAATGTTGAGTTGAATGCTTCTTCAAATATTGGGTATAATTCTTTATATGTTTTGTGGCTTGTCACTATCTCCTTTAGTCCTGATATCTGCAAAGGGATTATTTTCATGCCATAAACATAATTTGTATTATCTTGTGGGTCGTAATATGGCATTGCTTTTCTACCTCTGAAATCGGCAATTACATTGATGTTTAGGAGACTTGTTGCAAACACACAATAGGAATTCATATTGTGTGTTCGTATTAGGTGCTGACCTAAATGCCTTGAAACAGGTTCCATTTCCATTCTTCTTTGATTTGTTCTGTCGGCTAGTGTTGCTTCAAGAAGTAAAGTGTGCTCCGGATAAACATCACTCGAAGAATATTCGTATACTATGTCTGCTTCGCCACCGGCAGCGTGTGTTTTTGGAAGTAAGTCCGCATCAAGCGATAGCTTCATATAATCGAGAATTTTTCCTTGCCTTTCACTCGTTTTATACCACATTATACCCAGCACATATTCGAATATAGTTGGAACATCAGCATTATCCGTTACCATATTCCTAATCTCGTTATCATTGCGATTTTCAAAATGGTTAAACAGCGCAAGAATGTCTTCATCTTTAAATCTAGTGTCTATAAGGTGTTGCAGTCTTCTATAACGGTTATTTTCAAGAGCATTGTTTCATTTGTGGCTCTCTCGAAAAGCTATAAAAGCCTGCTTTGCGTCTTGCACGTGCCCGTCCTGCATGTCCTGATAGCCTGCCTGTAACGCGCTGTGAAGCTCCTGCGCGGACATTTCGTCAGCGTTGATCGAGGCGGGCGCTTTCGGCAACGACAGAGAGAATGGGATGCCACCCGTCAGACTGATTTGGCGAAGATACATATCGACTGCGGTCGCCATAGGGATGCCCAACTGCTTAAGCACTACTTCGGCATTTTGCTTGATCGTAGGATTTACACGGAGGTTGAGGGTCGTTGTCTTTTCCATATCATCATCTCCTTGCTGCTATTGTAACGCAAATTGCGTTGCGTGTCAAATCGCAACGTAAGATGCTTGAGAACATAATCTTTGTCCCCAACATCCAGTACAAAGGAAAAAGAGTCGGAAGCTCTTGATTTTCAAAGGATTCCGACTCCGAAAGGGTCATTCCCACTCAATACTTGCCGGGGGTTTGGTTGTTATATCGAGGCAGACGCGGTTGATATGACCGACCTCGTTGACGATTCTGGCTGAAATCTTTGCGAGAAGGTCGTAGGGAATGCGCGCCCAGTCGGCGGTCATGAAATCGTCCGTGGTTACGGCGCGGATGGCGACGGTGTAGTCATAGGTGCGCTCGTCGCCCATGACGCCGACGGAGCGAATGCCGGTGAGCACGGTGAAGTACTGGTTGATTGAGCGGTCAAGACCGGCGGCGGCAATTTCCTCGCGGAGGATTGCGTCGCTGTCGCGGACGATTGTAAGCTTATCGCGCGTGATGTCGCCGATAATTCTGATTGCAAGTCCAGGCCCGGGGAAGGGCTGCCGCCATACGAGGGAGGAGGGAAGCCCCAATTCCTCGCCGAGGGCGCGCACTTCATCCTTGAAGAGCATACGCAGCGGCTCGATAAGGCTTGTGAAGCCAAGCTCTTTGGGAAGCCCGCCCACGTTGTGGTGGCTTTTGATAACGGACGAACCGGCAACGGAGCCGGATTCGATAACATCGGGATAAATTGTGCCCTGCGCGAAGTGGTCGAGCTTGCCAAGCTTGAGGGCTTCCTTTTTGAAAACCTCGATGAAGTCCCTGCCGATGCTCTTGCGCTTCGTTTCGGGGTCGGAAACGCCCTCTAAATGCGAGAGGAAGAAATCGCTTGCGTCAGCCGCGATAAGGCGAACGGGGAAGGTTTTGGTGAACACCTCGCGAACCTCGTCAGCCTCACCCTTGCGCAGAAAGCCGTGGTCAACGAAAACGCAGGTCAGCCTGTCGCCAATCGCCTTGTAAATCAGCGCGGCGGCAACGGAGGAATCAACGCCGCCGGAAAGACCGAGAAGCACAGTTCCGTCGCCGACTTCATTGCAAATCGCCTCGACAGCGCTTTCGGCGTATGCCGCCATTGACCAGTCTCCCGCGCAGCCGCAGATGTCGGAAAGGAAGGTCTTGAGGATAGTTCCGCCCTTTTCAGTGTGCGTCACTTCGGGGTGGAACTGAACTCCGTACAGCGCCTTTGCTGTATTTTCCATTTCGGCGTTTGCGCAGTTTTTACTGCGCGCGCCCGAAACGAAGCCGTCGGGAAGCTGCTTAACCTGATATGTATGGCTCATCCAGCACTGACTTTCTCCGGCTACGGAAGAGAGCAGAGCGGAGGATGAAAGCATATTCACGGGGATTCTGCCGTACTCCCGCTGCGCCGCCGGCTCAACCTTGCCGCCGAGCATATACGCCATCAGCTGCATTCCGTAGCATATGCCGAGAACGGGAACGCCGAGGGTAAAAAGCTTTTCATCAACTCTCGGCGCGCCTTCCTCAAGAACGCTCGCCGGTCCGCCGGAAAGAATAATTCCCTTTGGCTTCAGCTCCTCGATGACCGATATCGGCTGCGTGTAGTGGACAACCTGAGAATACACGTGATTTTCGCGAACCCTGCGCGCGATAAGCTGAGTATACTGTCCGCCGAAATCCAGAATGACTACGCACTCGTGTCTCTGCATTGGCTTTCCTCCGTCTGTATGAGTATAGCGTCTGTGCTTTGCGAAATGAAAACACCTTTATATAATGCCATAAAGCGCGGCTTTTCGCAAGACCGGACAGGAATATTATCGCCTCCTTCCGGCATAAAAACAAGCCGAATCACCGTAAAACGGCGACTCGGCTTATTGGAGCAGAAGCTTCCGTGAGACTTACCTGTACGGGGTACATCAGAGAAGAAGCTCCGGCAATGGCGCGCGGCTGTCGCTGCCGACAGGACGTAAGCGCCGATTGCTTGTCCAGCGTTATTCGGAAGAGCCTATAAAACTCAGCTCATAATAAAGATGGTTTTCAAACCGGATTTGTTACACTTTTTCAGAAAATATTCAAATTTATTTTTTGGGGCGGGAATTGCGGCGCATTATGCGTGACTTGATAGAAAAAAGCGCCCTGCCTGCATAAGCAAGCGGAGCGCCGTTTTCAGGAGCTTTTGCTGTTACCACTCGGTCTTTTCGCCGGTGAAGATTTGGCGGATTTCTTCAATCGTAAGGTTGGTTACGGGGTTATCGTTGTTTACGATTACCGCAATCCCGTCAAGCGCTATGGTTACGGGGGTAAGCCCGTCGTCAAGCTCGCTCTGCTTCAAATCGCGGCTTGCCATTCCGATTTCAAACGTTCCGTCAAGAGCGCCGCGCATACCGGTGCTGCTGTCGGAAACCTGAAGCTCGATGGTTACATCCTGATGCAGCGCCATGTAGCTTTCGGCAAGCTTCTCCATCAGGGGAGCGACGGAGGAAGAACCGCCGATGGTAATCTTGCCGGCAACTGCGGAAGCGGTGTAAGCGGCAGGCTCGTTTTTGATGTAATGGTTAGCGGATACGACTTCCTGACCAGCTTCGCTGAGAATGTAGGCTACGAAATCCTCGGCGGTCTTGGAAAGCTCGCCCTTGTAGGCGATGTTGAGCGGACGGGCAATCTTGTATTCGCCGGAAAGGATGGTCTCCTCGGCGGGGACGATTCCGTCAACGGAAACGGCCTTGACAGCGTCGCTCATTGAGCCGAGGGAAATGTAGCCGATAGCGTTCACGTCGCCCTTGACGGTGGTTATTACCTGAGCCGTGCCGTTCTGGACAACCGCGTCCTCATAGGTCATGTCGCTTTTGGCTCCGTTTTCGTCCTTGACTTCAACGCCGGTAAGCTCGATGAACGCGCTGCGCGTTCCGCTTCCTGCCTCGCGGGATACCACGGTAATTTCGGCGGCGGCAAAAGCGCAGCCGACGCAGGCAAGCACCATCATGGCGCATGAGATAATCGCGATAATTTTTTTCATGGTTTTCATTTTTCTTTGTCCTCCCTTTCATTTGGTACAGGGCTATTATGCCGCGCAAATGTTAAAACAGATGGATGGGAAATGAAAAATCCATGTAAAGTCGCCGCTGCGATATTCGTAAATTCCCAAAGCAAACTCCGCTATGGACTTTTCTTTGAAAATTCACTCCGCTGTGATATTTCGCTTCTTTTTCTTGTGCGCCGTATGATTTTGTGTTATACTTTCCCTTAGTTGAATAGCAAGCCTTTAACTTGGTCCAGAGAGGCCGGGAAGGACTGCATGATGCCGCGCTGTATGCGCGCGGAGATTCGTGAGTTCAGCCTTGCCCGATATGGGCAGGGCTTTTTTAGTAGGCGCTGTTCGGCTGAAAGGAGCGTTTTTGATGCTTGAGAAGGCTCAGCTTATGGACGGGCAGGGCATGGAGCGGGCGCTGACGCGCATTGCCCATGAAATCATTGAGAAAAACAAGGGCGTTGAGAATCTTGCGCTGATTGGAATCCAGCGGCGCGGCGTTCCGCTTGCGAAGCGGCTTCAGGCGAGGATTGAAGCCGTAGAGGGCGTAAAAGTGCCCGTCGGAGTGCTTGACATAACGCTTTACCGCGATGATTTATCGCTTCTGCACGACCATCCGAAGCTTAACGGAACGGACGTGCCGCTTTCCATCAACGGAATGCGCCTGATAATGGTTGACGACGTTCTTTTCACGGGCAGGACGGCGCGCTCCGCTATGGACGCGCTGATGGATATGGGAAGACCCTCGTCGATTCAGCTTGCGGTGCTGATTGACAGGGGACACCGCGAGCTGCCGATTCGCGCCGACTATGTAGGAAAGAACGTTCCCACGTCGCACTCGGAGCTTGTAGGGGTCAGGGTTGAGGAGTTTGACGGCTCTGTCGGCGTAACGCTTTACGATATTTGAAAAGGAGCAGCGAATGTATCAGCATAAGGATTTGCTCGGACTGCGCGGAGTATCGGCGGAGGAAATCACCGATATTCTCGACGTTGCCGACACGATGAAGGAAATCCTGCGTTCGGGCAATAAGAAAACCCCGCATTTGCAGGGCAAAAGCATTGTTACTCTCTTTTACGAAAACTCCACCAGAACGCGGATGAGCTTTGAGCTTGCGAGCAAGTATATGTCCGCCGCAAGCGCCAATATTGCCGCGGGCGCGTCCTCCGTCAAGAAGGGCGAAACGCTTATGGACACGGGCAGAACGCTTGACAGGATGGGGACGGACATCATCATCATCCGCCATCCCGTTTCGGGCGCGCCGCATATGCTTGCCAAGTGCGTCAGAAGCGCCGTTATAAACGCGGGCGACGGAATGAACGAGCATCCGACGCAGGCGCTTCTGGATATGCTTACAATGCGCCAGCGTTTCGGCAGCCTTAAGGGGCTTCGCGTCGCGGTTATCGGGGATGTAATGCATTCCCGCGTTGCGCGCTCCAATATCATCGGGCTTTGCACGATGGGCGCGTCCGTAACGCTCTGCGCTCCGCCGACGCTTATGCCTGTCGGGATTGACAAAATGGGCTGCACGATAGCCGAGACGACGAAAAAATGCGTTTCCGGCGCGGACGTTGTGATGGGCTTGCGAATCCAGCGCGAGCGGCAGCAGGCGGGGCTTTTCCCGAGCGTTGCCGAATACTGCGATAACTGGGAAATCACTCCGGAGCTTATGCAAAAGGCAAACAGCGGCGCAATCCTCATGCATCCTGGCCCAATCAACAGGGGCGTCGAGGTTTCAAGCGACGCGGCAGATTCGGACAGGAGCGTTATAGACGCGCAGGTTACAAACGGCGTAGCAGTCCGAATGGCGCTTCTTTATATGCTGACGCGCCGCGAGCTGACGCCATTCAAGAGCGAGGGAGGTAACGAGATATGAGCGAAACGCTTTTGAAAAACGGCTTTGTGCTTTCTCCCTCCGACGGGCAGAACGGGATTGCCGACATACTCGTCAAAAACGGGAAAATTGCCGCAATCGGCGCAAATCTTGAGACTGACGGCGAAGTTGTCGAGCTTAACGGAAAGCACGTTTTCCCCGCGTTTGTCGATATGCACGTCCACCTTCGCGACCCCGGGCAGACCTATAAGGAGGACGTTGAAAGCGGCTGCCGCGCTGCTGCGGCGGGCGGCTTCTGCGCCGTATGCTGTATGCCGAACACCGCGCCGGTAAACGACTCCGAGGCGGTAACCAAGTATATAATCGAAAAGGCGAACGCCGTCGGCGGCGGGGTAAGGGTGTACCCAATCGGCGCCGTGTCAAAGGGCTTGAAGGGCGAGGAGCTTGCGGAAATCGGCACAATGGCGCGCGGCGGCGCTGTCGCGTTTTCGGACGACGGGCAACCGGTTTCATCCTCCCGCCTTATGTACCTTGCAATGCAGTATTCAAACCATTTCGGCAAAAAAATTCTCAGCCATTGCGAGGATAAGGCGCTTGCAAAAGAGGGCGTAATGAACGAGGGCGAAACGGCAACGCGCCTCGGGCTGAAGGGCATTCCGCGCGCGGCTGAAAACGCGATGATTGCGCGCGAAATCCTCCTGTGCGGGGAGCTTTCAATTCCCGTTCACATCTGCCATGTTTCGACCCGCGAGGGCGTTGAAATGCTTCGGGAGGCGAAGAAGCGGGGGGTCATGGTTACTGCCGAAACCTGCCCGCACTACATAGCGCTTACCGACGAAATTATTGACAGCAGGGACTACGACACCAACGCGCGCGTAAACCCGCCGCTCCGCGCGGAGGCGGACAGGCTCGCCGTTATCGAGGGGCTGAGGGACGGAACGATTGACGTGCTTGTTACCGACCACGCTCCGCACCACCGCGATGACAAGGAGGTTGAGTTCATCTACGCCTCAAGCGGAATTTCCGGACTTGAAACGGCTTTTTCGGTAAATTACACAACCCTGTGCAGGGAAAACGGAATGCCGCTTGAAAAGCTTATTGAGCTTATGTCGTATTCCGCGCCTGCGATTCTCGGTCTGCCCGCGCCCAAAATCGCCGTTGGCGAAAATGCGAATCTGGCAATCGTGAATCTTGAAAAGAGGAAAAAGGTAAACGCTGCAAGCTTCCGCTCCAAGGGTCATAACACGCCGTTTGACGGAATGGAGTTTTACGGCGCAATCGAAAGAACCTACGCGGGCGGACGCCTTGCGTTCAAGGAGGATAAGGATGCATAAAATCGACTTGCTCTCAAAGAGAATCAGTGAAATGAAGAACCCGACCGTCGCGGGGCTTGATACTCGTCTTGAGCATCTGCCCAAGGAGTTTGTTGAAAAAACCCTGGGCGGCGCGGCTGAAACGCTTGAGTCGGCGTCAAAGGCAATCCTTGAATTCAACAAGCGCCTAGTTGACGCGCTTTGCGGCATCGTTCCCGCTGTAAAAGTTCAGATTGCCTATTACGAAATGTACGGGCTTGCCGGAATGGAATGCTTTGCGGAAACCGTATTGTACGCAAAGAAAAAGGGTATGCTTGTTATTACGGACGCCAAGCGCAACGATATCGGCGCTACCGCGGAGGCATACTCGGCGGCGCATATCGGCGAAACAGCCGTCGGAAACGCCTTCTTCCGCGCCTTCTTTTCTGATTTCGTAACAGTTACGCCGTATCTCGGTGAGGACGGAATAAACCCCTTCATAAAGGATGCGGAAAAGACGGGCAACGGAATATTCGTGCTTGTAAAAACGAGCAATCCGTCCGGCTGCCAGCTCCAGAACCTTATCGCGGACGGCAAGCCGGTATACCGACTGATGGGCGAGCTTGTTTCGCGCCTCGGCGAAAGCACGATTGGCGAAAGCGGTTACAGCCTTGCGGGCGCGGTTGTCGGCGCGACATATCCGAGCGAGGGCGCAGAGCTGAGAAAAGCGCTTCCGCACACCTTCTTCCTCGTTCCCGGCTACGGGGCGCAGGGCGCGACGGCGGCGGATATCGCGGGCTGCTTTGATAAAAACTGCGGCGGCGCTGTCGTTAACGCGAGCAGAAGCTTGCTTCTGGCTTGGAAAAAGCGCGAGGGCGTTGCTTTTGACGAGGCTGCGCGCCTTGAGGCTCTTAAAATGCGCGACGATATAGCCGCAGGGCTCAGCGCCGCAGGAAAGGATTTTGCTTAAATGAAGGAATGCCTTGCAAGGGTTGTCGATAATTCGCCGCTCTGCGATACGATGTTTCAGCTCACCCTCCGGTGCGACGGGCTGTTTGAGGACGGAGCCGAGGCGGGTCAGTTCGTCAATATCGCCGTGAATAATCCGTCCCTTCCTCTCCGCCGACCGATAAGCATTTACGCGATTGACAGGCAAAAGCGGGAAATCAGGCTTGCCGTGCAGGCAAAGGGCGAGGGAACGCTTGCCCTTTTGCGCTCGAAAAAAGGGGACGAGCTGTCGCTTCTCGGCGCGTTGGGCAACGCGTTTTCGTGGTTTGTTCCGAATAATGCGAAGCGCGTTTTCCTTGTCGGCGGCGGCGTAGGCGTCGCTCCCGTCAGGTGCGCGTTTGACGAGCTTTCGGCAAAATACGATTGCTCGCTTTTTGCCGGATACAGAAACGTCGGGCTTGTATACGGGCTTGACGGAATAGAAAAAGAACGCGTTTTCGCTGTCAGCGACGACGGAAGCTTTGGCGAAAAGGCGCTTGTAACAAAGCCGCTTGGCGAGCAGATTGAAAAAAACAAGCCGGATGTAATCCTTGCCTGCGGGCCTGCGCCTATGCTCCGCGCGGTTTCGGATTTGTCCGAAAAGCACGGAATCGCCTGCGCCGTGTCGCTTGAGCAGAGAATGGGCTGCGGGCTTGGCGCGTGCCTCGTTTGCAGCTGCAAGGTGAAGGCGAAAACTCCCGAGGGCTATGCGTATCGCCGCGTGTGCGCGGACGGCCCGATTTTTGACGCGCGGGAGGTGATTTTCTGATGCCGAAGCTTGGAGTTGAAATCTGCGGAGTGAAGTTCAAAAACCCCGTTATTGCGGCGAGCGGAACGTTCGGCTTCGGGCGCGAATTCGACGCGCTCTATGATATTTCGGTGCTCGGAGGAATCTCCGTAAAGGGGCTTACCCTGCAAAAACGCCTTGGAAATCCTCCGCCGCGCATAGCGGAAACTAAAAGCGGAATCCTCAATTCCGTAGGGCTGCAAAACCCGGGCGTTGACGCGTTTATTAACGAGGATTTGCCGTGGCTCAAGCAGAAGGATTTGGTTGTGATTGCCAACATTGCCGGCTCGACCGTCGAGGACTATGTAAAGATGGCGGAAAAGCTTGCGCCGACGGCGGTTGATATGCTTGAAATGAACATTTCCTGCCCCAATGTCAAGGAGAGCGGCGTTGCCTTCGGAGTGAAGCCCGAAAAGATTTTTGAGGTCACGAAGGCGGTCTGCGGCGCGGCGCGTCAGCCCGTCATCGTAAAGCTTTCGCCCAACGCGGCGGATATTGCCGAAAACGCGAGGGCGGCAGAGGAGGCGGGCGCGCAGGCGCTTTCCCTCATCAATACCCTTACGGGAATGGTTGTAGACGTTTACAGAAAGCGCCCCGTGCTTTTCAACAATTTCGGCGGAATGTCGGGCGCGGCGGTTCGCCCCATCGCTCTCAGAATGGTTTATCAGGCGGCTCATGCCGTCAAAATTCCCGTAATCGGAATGGGCGGAATCACCTCCGGCGAGGACGCAGCGGCGTTCATGCTTTGTGGCGCGCGCGCCGTTATGGTCGGAACGCAGAATTTTTCAGACCCTATGGCAATGCCTAAAATCGTTTCCGAGCTTCATCGCTATCTTGAAAAGACGGGCGTTGTGGACGTGAATGATATTGTTGACGCTCTTGTAATGAATTAACACTAAGGAGGAAGAAACATGACTGAGAATGAAATCGTCGACATCTTCAAAAAGACCGGAGTAATGCTGACGGGGCATTTCAAGCTGACGAGCGGAAGGCACAGCGACCATTATATGCAGTGCGCGCACCTTTTTGAGTACGCGGACTATTCCGAAAAGCTCTGCGCGATTCTCGCGGACGCTTACAGGGACGCGGGTGTTGAGCTTGTTGTCGGGCCTGCGCTCGGCGGCGTGATTATTTCCTACGAAACCGCGCGCGCCCTTAAAGTGCGCAATATATTCGCGGAGCGCGAAAACGGAGTGATGACCCTTCGCCGCGGCTTTACCGTTGAGCCGGACACGAAGGTTCTGGTTGTCGAGGATGTTGTAACGACCGGCGGCTCGGTGCGCGAGGTCATGGCGCTTATGAACGAGCGTGGAGCAAATGTGGTTGGCGTTGGCTGCATTGTTGACAGAAGCAATGGAAAAGTGGATTTCGGAGTGCCGCTCAAGGCTGTTCTCAGCATGGAAGTGGTTAGCTATGAAGAAAGTGAATGCCCACTCTGCAAGCAGGGCATTCCCTGCGTAAAGCCCGGCAGCCGCAATTTCCATAAGTAATTATTTATATAATCCGATATGGAAAATGGCGGGCGAAGAATTATTCGCCCGCCGTGATTTAATATAAACCCGCAGCGCCTGCTCAGGTACTCCGGGTTTTGCAATGCTTAAAATCAATATGTCCAGTAGTTTACCGCGCTTGATACAACCTCGCCCGCGTCGCCGCCGAAATAGGTGGTGTAAAGCCAATAGAGCAGGGCAATCAGGGCAAGCCCCAGAACCACGGCTATGCATACGCGAATCGGGCTTACAGGCGCCTGACCGCCGACCTTTCCTGTCTGACCGTTTACCAGAACGTGGAACGTCTTTTTCTTGTAGCCGAAGGAGGAAACGTACATCGGCAAAAGGGTCAGCTTATACTTCACATCCCTGTTGTCGCAGGAAATTGAGTGAACGCGCGCCTCGTCCGCGTGGTTACGCATAATAATATCGTCGTGCGCAAGCGAACGCATTTTGTTTTCAATGATTCCCTGCGCCGTCTGCCAGCCCTCGCGGACGGAAACGGAAGGTTTTTCGCTCACAAATCCGCTTACGAACGCGGGCTGATATTTTGCAAGCTTGCTTAAGTCATACGGACGGACGCGTGAAAGAATGCTTTCATCGAGCCTTTTCGAGCCTGCGACAAGCACGTCGTCAAAATAGTTGCTGACAACGCCGCGCGTCGGCTCCCAGCGAATCCGCCTTTCCTGAACGTGCTCCGTAACGGTTTTTCCGTCCCGCTGCACCTGACGCGCTACCGTAACGTAGTACGCATGACCCGCCTCGCCTGTGTATACCGCGTGGCAGTCCGAATCGTATGTCCAATGCGGAAGGTAGACGCCGGTGATATTGCCGAGCATTGAGGCTTTCTTTGCTCCGGACGGGGCAAAGGGCTTGCGCTTGAGCCAGCGGCGGAATGCGGGCAGGGCTATGTTGTCCGTGACCTTGAACGGGATTACGCTTTCCGGCGCGATTCCCGCCTCGCCCGCCTGGTCTTCAAGCACGTGCGTTGAGCCGCAGAACGCGCATACGGTAGCCGCCTGATTCTTTTCAAGCACGGTCTGCGCGCCGCAGCTCTGGCACTGAACCACGCGCATACTGGTTCCCCAGTCCTGCTGCTTTTCCGTCGGCGCGTCGTCAAGCGGGTATTCGTTCTGCTTGCCGATAATCGTGTCTATATCCGTCATGTGATTGCAGTACGGGCATTTCAGCTTGCCGGATTCGGGGTCATAGAGCGCCATCGCGCCGCAGCTTTCGCAGGCAAAGGACGCGCTTTTTTCTACCGTTTCTCCGCTGTAATTCGTTTCGGACATTTGTATCACTCTCCCTATAACAAATGGCGCATAGAGTTTATCTACGCGCCATTATAGCATACTTTTCTGTTTAGCGGAACACATTGCGGGGATTATGTATATTATCACTGCGCCTTCATGTTCAGCCGCGGCATTGTGATTCTGACTTCGCAGGTGCTTTCAAAAACGGAGGTCAAAAAGGATACGGGCATACCCGCCTCCTGCATTTCTGCGGCGATTGAGCGAAGGGCGTTTACGTAAAGCCGCGCGTCACGTATAACGCTCCTTTGCAGCCCCGCGCACGCAGGAATCGGAAGGCTCAAGGAGAGCATTGCGCTTTTAAGCAGCGCGCCGACCTGCGCCGGAGTGTGCGCGCGCGCCGCGAGCATTGAAAGGCATTTTTCATCCGCGCCTCGCGGGAGGGCAGGGCAAGCATCTTCTGCGCCTGCCATTCGGGAATCGCGCCCTTTTCAATGATGTCCTGCTCGTCCTGCGAGTAGCGCATAAGCCGCATTTTTTGCCCTACGGTGCTTTGCGAGCGTCCAAGGCTCATCGCGAGCGCCTTTATCGTAAAGCCGTAATCGCTCACCAGCTTTTTCATAACCCGCGCTTCCTCGATATACGGAAGCCTACGCGCCCTTAGCCTCTCAAGCAGCGTCTGCCATGATTCCTCAGGCTCTGCGGGCAGCACAAGCGCCTCCGCAAGCGTCCGCCCCTCCGCTATAAGGCTCATCAGCCTTTCGCCGCCGCTGATAAGCCTGTATCCGTCCTTCTGGCGAACGACAGTCATCTGCCCGTAAGCGCCGACTGTATCGCCTTTCCGGTTTATGGCAGGAATAATATCGCTGAGCGGCAGCAGCATTACCTGAATGCCGCGCACACGTTTATCGGCGCAATGCAAGTAGTCAACCTCCGCTCCGTGTATTGCTGATTTGCGAAGGCGGACGGCTCCGCTTCCGCTCCCTCCCCCTGAAACGAAAACGAAACCGCCGCCCTCATAACTATTCTATGCGCGATTTATCCGCATAGAACAAGAATGAAAGCGGCGGTGAGCCTTGATTTTACAGCGAAAATCGGCGGATTACAGCGGAGTTTTGGAGGGTGTGCCGGCTTTTCGCGGATATGCGCGAGGCGTGTCGGACGTTTTTTTGACATACACCAGCTTGTGCTGCCAGTCGCGCGAGCCGATTTTGCAATCGTATATTTTTGCGCCGCCTCCGCCGAGCTTTGCAAGCGCGTTTCCGGCGCTTTCCAGCTCCTCCTCTGCGCTTGGACCTTTATAGGCGATTACCGCCCCGCCTATCGCGGCGAAGGGCAGCGTATACTCAAGCAGCACGGGCAGCGGCGCGACTGCGCGGGCAACCACAATGTCAAATTTCCCGCGAAGCTCTCCCGCGGCAGCGTCCTCTGCGCGGGCGTGTACAAGGGTCACGTTGGTTATATTGAGAGCGTCTATAACCGTTTTTAGGAAGTCCAGCCGCTTTTTGAGCGAGTCAAGAAGCGTTACGCTTATGTCGGGGCGCGCAATCGCAAGCGGGAGCCCGGGAAAGCCCGCGCCCGTTCCGACGTCGATAAGGCTTCCGCCCGTTATAAGCCCTGCCTGCGCAAGCGGGCTCAGGCTGTCCGCATAGTGGCGGTCAGCCATTTCGCTTTCATCGGTTATGGCGGTAAGGTTCATCACCTTGCTCGCCTCAAGCAGCATTTTGTGGTAAGCTTCAAGCTTTTCCGCTTCGCTCTGCGAAAGCGTAATTCCCATTTTTTCAAGGCTCGGCAAAAGATATTTCAGCATATCAGTTCAGCCCCAGAATGAATTTTACCCAGCCGAGAACCTCGCGGCAGTAGTTCTTGATGAAGTATTCGGGCTTAATCGGCGCGCCGACTCCGCTTGCGTGAAGCCCCGCCTTTTCCGCAATCGCAAGCGCGCGCGGCAGATGATAATCGCTTGTTACTATTATCGGGCTTGCAAAGCCGTTTTCCTGCATTATTTCCTTTGCGTAGAGCAGGTTTTCATAGGTGCTGAAGGATTTGTCCTCCTTGAAAAGCTGCTCCGGAGCAATGCCGTTTGCGGTTAGATAGTTGTACATCGCCTCCGCCTCGGTCATCGGCTCGTTGCTGCCCTGAGCGCCGCAGCAGATAATCGGAACGGGCTTTTTGTTGTACTGCTCAAGCGCGGTTTTGAGGCGGTATTCGAGCTGAACGGAAAGCTCGCCGTCCGGCTTTACCTGACAGCCTAAGATTATCATAACGTCGCCGTTCTCGGCGGGCTTGATGTTGCTTTTTGCTATATAAATAGCCGCTATGCAAAGCATATAAACGATTATGCCGATTATCAGCAGGGTCAGGATTACTTGCATTGTTTTTCCTCCGGCTGTTTTTTCTGAAAATTTCATCTTTCGTTACTCCTTTACAATCACTTTCGGAGGGAACAGCAGGCTGTCCCTCGGGTCGCAGATTGTCGTAGCTACCTGCCCGTTTTCCGTGCTTTGGCGGATGTAACCGCTCTGGCAGAAGCTCATCGAGTTGTCCGGCGTCACGAGTATGTGGTCCATCATCTGTATTCCTATTCCGTGTAGCACGGTTGTTATTCTCATCGTTATGTCCAAATCCGCGCGCGAAGGGGCGAGCGTTCCGCCGGGATGGTTATGGCAAAGCACTACGAAGCGCGTGTCATATTTGAGCGCAACCTCAACCGCAAGACGCGGGTAGGCGGGAACCTCGTCCGTAACGCCCGTTCCGATAAGCTCCGCCCTGAGCAGCTTGTATTTTGCGTCAAGGCAAAGGACGTAGAAATGCTCGTATTTGAGACCCGAAAGCAGCGAAGCGCAGTATTCCTGCGCCTGCCGCCTGTTGCTTATAAGCGGATGCTCGCCGTGCCGCGAAAGCTGATGATAGCGCCACAGCGGAAGCATAAGCGTAAGGAGCGCCGCCGCCTGTTCGCCTATTCCCGAAACGGCGGTCAGCTGGGCGCGCGACGCGCACAGAACGTTGTCGAGCGAGCCGAACATATCAAGCAGCTCATGCGCAAGCGGGTTTACGTCCTTCTGCGGAATTGCAAACATAAGCAGAAGCTCAAGCACCTCGTGCGGAGCAAAATTATCAAGCCCTTCGGAGAAAAACCGCGCCCTCATTCGGGCGCGATGGTCCTTGTGCGGACTTTGCTCGCCATCGCGCATTTTATCACCTCTGGTATTGTTTACTTCATCATCTCGCGGAAACGCCTGCAAACGTCGGGCACATCCTTGATGTCGCGAACGATTATTAGCAGGGTGTTATCGCCCGCTATGCTGCCCATAACCTGCTCCCACCTGAGCGAGTCGATTGCCTCGCCCGCAACGTGCGCGCTGCCCGCGAGCGTTTTAATTACTATCAGGTTCTGCGCGCTGTCAACGCTCAGAACGGACTCCGAGAACATACGGATAAAGCGGTCGTTCATTCCGCTCTCGCCGCTTTTGTCCGCCGCCGCGTAGATATACTTGCCGCTCGCGGGGGAAAGCACCTTGACGAGCCTCAAGGAGCGGATGTCGCGCGATATTGTCGCTTGGGTTGCCGGAAGCCCCTTGCGCCTTATCAGGCTTACAAGCTCCTCCTGCGTTTCGATTTCTTCTTCCTGTATAAGCTCCAGAATCAGCGCACGCCTGTTGCCAACCATATTAACACCCCCAAATAAATGTTCAGCTCCTGCTCCACTCCGTCAGCTTTTCACGCACGAGCGTAAAATAGCGCGGCTCGCCGAGCCTAATGAATTTTGCCGTTTTCTTCGAGGCAGAAACGTTTATTTCCGCGCCGCCGAGTATTTCTATCGCTGTCTGCCCGTCTATCGAAAGCGTCATTCCGTCGATTGCCTCGCTGCTTAGGCGAAGGGTAATCTCCTCCTTGTCGGAAACGACCACGGGGCGCGATTGCAGCGTATGCGGGCAGATAGGGCTTAGAACAAGGCAGCGCACGTCGGGGCTTACAATCGGCCCGCCCGCGGAGAGCGAATAGCCGGTCGAGCCTGTCGGGCTTGAAACAATCATTCCGTCCGCAATGTACCTGCCCACAAGGTCGTTTGAAACGAACGCGTCAAGCACTATCATGTGCGGGCTTGCCGCGCGGTGCAGAACGGCGTCGTTGAGCGCAAGATATTCGCTGCCGCCCACTCTTACGGACAGCAGCATTCTTTCGTCGGTGCGGTAATCGTCCTTTGAAAGGCGCAGGGCGATTTCCGCAAGCTGCGTTTCATCGCTTTCGGCAAGAAAGCCTATCCTGCCCGTGTTTATGCCGAGCAGGGGGAGGGACAGGCGCATCGCAAGCGGCATTGCGCGCAGGATTGTTCCGTCGCCGCCGAGCGCTATCAGAGCGCCCGCGCCGCTTTCCACGTTTTCGCCGTACTTGGGGAAGCGCTCTGCGCATATTGAGAAAAGCGCGTCGTCCACATAAGGCTGTATTCCGCATTGCGAAAGCGCGTCAAGCAGCCGCAGGGCAACTGAAACCCCGCGCGGCTTGCCGGGGTGGATTGTAATCAGCGCGCTCTTCATCCTCGAATCACCGCCTCATGCATAAATTCATGATAATTATAGCATATTATGAATAACCATGCAATGGATAATTATTTATTTTTTCAATTCTGCGTGCGCCCTTTCGACAAGCTCCGAAATGTAGGCGTCATCAAGCTCGCCTGCCGTTTCGTCCCTGCCGGTTATGTGCGCAAGGAACTCAATATTTCCCTCTGGTCCGGTTATGGGCGAAAAGTCAAGCGCGCGAACCTGACAGCCGACGCTCGGCGCAAAATCGACTATGGATTTAAGCACGTCTATGTGGGTTTTTTTATCGGATACGACGCCTTTTTTGCCGACGCGCTCGCGCCCTGCCTCAAACTGCGGCTTGACGAGCGTATAAAAAACCCCGCCATCGCCCATTAACGATGCGGCGACGGGAATAATCAGCTTTATTGATATGAAGGAAACGTCCATGACCGTCACCTTCGGCATTAGCGGAACATCTTCCGGCTTCAGGTGCCTTGCGTTGGTATGCTCCATAACGGTAACGCGCTCGTCGTTGCGAAGGCTCCAGTCAAGCTGACCGTAGCCCACGTCGATTGCGTAAACGTGCTTTGCGCCGCTTTTGAGCAGCACGTCGGTAAAGCCGCCGGTAGCGGCGCCTATATCCATGCATACCTTACCCGTAACGTCGGCGTTAAAGCTTTTCAGCGCCTTTTCGAGCTTGTAGCCGCCCCTGCTTGCAAAGCGCTTTCCGCCGCGAACGATGATTTCGTCCGCCTCGGTTACGATTTGCGAGCTTTTCAGCACCTTCTGCTCGCCGATATATACCTGCCCTGCCATAACGAGCGCCTGCGCCTTAGCTCTTGAGTCGCATAAGCCGCGCGCCACAAGGCTTACGTCAATTCGTTCTTTCGTCATCGAGTTCCTTTTTGCGGCGAATAGCCGCCGCTATCTCGGTTTCAAGCGTTTCCTCGTCAAGCCCCGCCGCCCGTTTGAGCTGCGTAATTGTTCCTTGGGTATATATTTCCTTTTCAAGTCCGAAGCACTTGAGCGGCATTGCAATTGCGCGCTTATGGCATTCTTCAAGAACGGCTGAGCCGAAGCCGCAGGGGAGAGAATGCTCCTCAAGCGTGAAATACGGAGCGCCCTGCGCCGCAATTTCGCAGAGCATTTCGTTATCGAGCGGGCATACGCTGCTGCCGTTGACTACGGACAGCTCAAGCCCTTCCTTGATAAGCTTGTCCCTTATCATGATTGCCGTTGAAACCATGCTGCCGACGGCAAGCAGGGTTCCGTCCCTTCCGGGGCGAAGGCGTTCCCACTTGCCGAGCGGCAAATCGGAGGTTACATACGGAGGCATGACGCTCGCGTCGCGCGGATAGCGGATTGCAAGCGGATAATCGGCGTATCTGGAAAGCAGAATCATGTGCTGCAGTTCGCGCTCGTCCGCCGGCGCGAAAACGCGCATATTCGGCATATGGCGAAGGTATGCAAAGTCGTACAGCCCGTGGTGCGTTTCGCCGTCCTCGCCTACAAAGCCCGACCTGTCCAGCAGAATTCTTACAGGTAGGTTTTGCAGGCAGGCGTCGTGAAGTATTTCATCATAGGCGCGCTGCGCGAAGGTGTTGTAGACCACAAAATACGGTTTAAGACCCGAAGCCGCCATTCCCGCCGCCATTGTCGCGGCGTGCTCCTCGGCGATTCCCACGTCAAAGAAGCGCTCCGGAAAGCGGCGCGCAAAATCGTTAAGCCCCGTTCCGTCGCTCATCGCGGCTGTAATCGCCACGACTGAGGAATCCTCCTGCGCGAGCATACAGAGCGTTTCGCCGACGGTTTTGCTGTTTTTGCGCGCGATTTCCGCGTTTACCGGCGCTCCGCTCTTTTCATCGAACGGCGTTACGCCGTGAAAATGCTCAGGGCTTTTTTCAGCAGGCAGATAGCCGCGCCCCTTTTGCGTTATGACGTGCAGAATAACGGGACCGGAAATGTGCCGTATTCTCGTAAGATAGCGGATTAGCTGCTCCGTGTCATGCCCGTCAATCGGGCCGAAGTAATTAAGCCCCAATGAGGAGAAAAATCTGTCGTGTACAAAAAGGCGCGCGAGCGCGTCCTTGCCGTGCTCAAGCAGGGAATAAAGCGACCGACCGAATACCGGCAGGCGCGAAATGTTTCTTTTTACGTTTTCCTTTATATGCAGATAGCGGTAGCTTGAGCGAAGCTCGCTCAAATGCCCCGAAAGCGCGCCTACGTTGCGGTCGATTGCCATTTCGTTGTCGTTGAGGATTATCAGCATATTGGTTTTGTTATGCCCCAAATCCCCGAGCGCCTCGTAGCTTAGCCCGCCGTTGAGCGCGCCGTCGCCGATGACCGCAACTATATGCTCGTCCGTTCCGTTTATATCCCTTGCGTGCGCCATTCCGAGAGCCGCCGATATGGAGGTTGCGGCGTGACCGGTGTTGAATGCGTCGTATTCGCTTTCGGAGCGCTTTGGAAAGCCGCTGAGCCCGCCCTCCATGCGAAGGGTCGGGAATTCGTTGTATCTTCCGGTAAGCAGCTTGTGAACGTAGGACTGATGCCCTACGTCGAAAATTATCTTGTCCTTAGGGCAGCTGTAAACCGAGTGCAGGGCAAGCGTCAGCTCAACTATGCCTAAATTCGAGGCAAGGTGACCGCCGCTTTCGGAAACTGTATGGATAAGAGTATGCCTAATTTCATCTGCGAGGGCATTAAGACCGTCGCCGCTCAGCCCTTTTATATCCTTGGGGGAGCGTACGTCCGAAAGGCGTATGCGGTTTTGCTTATCGCTAATCCTGCTCACTCTTTTTCTTCTTTCCTTCCGTTCTTTTCTGCCTGTCGTTTTTTTGCTGGGCTTTAGACCTTTTGAAGTCAAAAAGCGCCGCTGCCCGCCCGATAGTCAGAATAACGTATTCGCTGCTCTTAATCGCAAAGCTTTTGCCCCATGCCTTGCCGCCGACCATGATTGCCGCGCTCAGCGCCGATATCAGGATTGAAATCATCATTTCGTCCGTGCTGAGGGACTGCGAAAGGGCAAGGGCTATCGTTGCGCCTGCCGCGCCGGAAACGATGGAGCATATATCGCCCACAACGTCGTTTAGTATATTTGATACCTTGTCCGCTCTTTTAAGCAGCCATACGCCCTGCCGCGCGCCCCTGACGCGCTTTGCGGACATGGCAAGAAATGGCGTTATATCGGCGGAGGTTACCGCCGTTCCGAGTATATCGCAGAGTATACCGATGAGAACAAGCGCGAGCAGCACGAGAAGCGCGCCGATAATGCTCATCGAGCGCATACTGCTTTCGGAAAGCAGCGACATACTCCCTGAAATTACGAATGTGATTATTACAACGCGGACTACCCACGAGGAAGTTTTTTTCCTTCCGTCAGGTTTACCCAAAATATATCTACTCCTAATTGCTCTTAATGCATACAAAACGCCCCTGCCGTTTACGCATCGGGCGTTTTGTATTGTAGAGTGATTTGATGAATTAAGTAAGGTGGCGGCATATCGGGTAAACCTTGCGGCTTAAGGTTCGGTTGGATTTCCCCACGCCTTACCCCCCGTCGCCGGTTGGGCGGTTTCCCTTTGAAAAGCGAGCCGCGGCGTTTCCGCGCGCGGGACCGAATTGCCACTCAGACCACACTGCAATCCCCGTCATGCCCATCAGATGACAGCCTAGGAGCTTTCCTCAACAGACTTGGCGAATCCTTAGCCTCTTTTGCAGTATAGGTTTCAGGAGCAATCGCCGTGCAGGCAAAGGGCCCGTTGCCGGCAAGCGTGGTTTCTCCATTCACCCATCCCGCTCAAGGCAGGCTACTCTGTACGCAGCAAACACCGCAATACAGGTTTTCAAGCGAACCGTGATTACCGGAACACAAGCCTCCACGGAAGCTGGGTCCACGCCCACATGCCATTGTGGATCGCCCTTCTTCCTTACTTCCAGCACCAACCCCCGACTGGGCGTCGGCAGCCAATACCAGAAACTTCATCGATGTGCCCTTTGGCGGATTTTTAGCCCCGCCTTCATGATTCGCCGCGCTGACTAGAATACTGCGCCACCATATTGAATTCTATCATATTTCAAGTCCAAATGCAAGAAACGCCGCTTTTGCAGGCGCTTTCTTGACTGTAGCGCTACAATACATCTTGGACAAATGAAAAAAAAAGAATGAAGGACGAGGCGAAATCGGTTATAGTTGAGTTGCAGACAACAAAAGCCGAAAGGAGCCTCATCCTTCATGAACAGCATAACAC